>DYHL01000068.1 GCA_020724185.1 Candidatus Nitrosymbiomonas sp.
CGCGGTCATGGTTAAGGAAGGAACGACGGTTGCGTCGGGCGGGCTCGTGGCGCGCCTCGACGACCCCGAGCTCGACTTGACGATCAGGCAGGCCGAGGCCTCGGTAGAGGTGCAGCGCACCCGACTGGTTCAACTGCAGGCCGCGCCGCGCGGGCCTGAGGTGGCCCAGGTGGAAGCGACCGTTGCCCAGGCCGAGACCTCGCTGACGCAGGCCGAGCGTGATCTGGCGCGCACCCAGCAGCTCTTCGCCGACGGCCTGGTGGCAAAGGCGGCGGTGGACCGGGCCCAGACCGACGTCGAGTTGGCGAGGGCCCGCCTCCGGGGCGCGAAGGAGCAGCTCGCCCTCGTCCGCCACGGCCCGCGCCCCGAGGACATCGCGGCCCAGGAGGCACAGATCCGGCAGGCGGAGGCGACCGTAGCCCAGATCCGCGCAAGGCTGAGGGAACTCCGCATCACGTCGCCGATCAGCGGCGTGGTTACCCGCGTCGGCGTCGAGCCTGGCGCGGTGATCTCGACCCAAACCGTGGTCGCCACCGTAGCAAAGGTGCAGCCGATAGAAGTGCACGTGCCCCTGCCTGAAACCGACCTGGTTCGGTTGCGCAGGACCAGCACGGTCAAGATCCTGGTGGACGCGCTGCCAGACCGCCTGTTTGAAGGGACGATAGCCCGAACCGCTCCTGCGCTGGACGCGGGATCTCGGAGCGCCCGTGCGGTAGTGGTGCTTCCAAACACCGACCGCGCGCTGCGTCCCGGCATGTTCGCGAGGGTGACGATCGTGTTCGACGAGCGCCAGGCGATCGTTGTGCCCTCCGACGCCGCCGTACGGCGGGGCGATGTCTCCGTGGTGTTCGTGCTAAAGGACGACACGGTCGAAGAACGCCCGGTGCGCGTGGGATACGTGGATGGCAGCCGATCCGAGATCGTCGAGGGACTGAGTGCCGGCGAGACGATCGTGACGCTGGGCCAGCAGGGGCTGCGCGACGGCATGAAGGTCCGCACGAAGCCATGAACCTGTCGCGCTTTGCCATCGCAAGGCCCGTCACCACGGCAATGGCCTACCTGGCCCTCGCCTTCCTGGGTGTGGTCGCGTTCGTGCGGCTCCCCGTGGACCTCCTCCCCGACATCTCCTACCCAACCCTATCGGTGATCACGAGCTACTCCGGCGCTGGGCCTCAGGAGGTCGAGCGCGAGGTTACGATCCTGCTGGAGAACGCCTTCAGCACGGTGCCGGGCGTCACCGAAGTCTCCTCCAACTCGATCGAGGGACGCAGCTCCATTACGCTCCGGTTCCCGTGGGGCACGGACCTTTCTGCCGCGGCCAACGACGTGCGGCCGGCAATAGACAGGGTGCGCAGCCGGCTGCCCTCCGGTGCGGAGACGCCGCGGTTGTCCAAGTTCGATCCCAACCTGATGCCCATTGTGCAGATCGCCATCGAGGGGCAGGGGGATCTAAGTGCACTCCGCGATCTGGCCGAGAACGAGTTCCGGCCGCGCCTGGAGCAGATCGAGGGCGTGGCCAACGTGGACGTGCGCGGGACGCGACAGAGGGTCATCCAGGTGCGCCTCGACGCCCGCCGGCTGGAGGCACTGGGGGTCTCGGATCGGGAGGTCGCAGCGGCGCTGCGTGCCGAGAGCACCAGCGACCCCGGAGGAGACGTGCGGGTCGGCGCCCAACGACGGATCGTCCGGACTGTCGGCCGGTTCGCTTCGCCGGATCAGATCGGGCAGACCGTCGTGGCCGTGCGCGGGGGCGTGCCCGTGCGGGTGGTTGACGTCGGACTCGTCGAGGACACCCTGGCCGACGCCACATTAATCTTCCGGATCAACGGCCGCCCGGCGGTTCTGATCGCGGCATCCAAGCAGTCCGGAACGAACACGGTCGCGGTCGCCAGCCGGGTCCTGCGCGTAGCCGGCCAGATTGGCGAGCAGTTCCCTCAAGTACAACTCACCACCGTCAACGATGGTAGCCGGTTCATCCGACGCTCGGTGCTAAACGTCCAGCAGGCCGCCTTGATCGGATCTGTGCTCACGGTCATTGTCTTGCTGACATTCCTTCGCAACGTCGGTAGCACGCTGATCATCTCCACGGCCATCCCCATCTCCGTGCTGGCCACATTTCTACTGATGTTCTCGGGAGGGCTCACACTCAACCTGATCACGTTCGGCGGGCTGGCGCTGGCCATCGGCATGCTGGTGGACAGCTCCATCGTCGTACTCGAAAACATCTTCCGCCACCGCGAGGAGGGCCGACCTCCGCGGCTGGCCGCTGAGGAGTCCACCCGCGAGGTCGGCACCGCCATCGTGGCCAGCACGCTTACCACGCTCGTGGTGTTCCTGCCGATGTTCTTCACCACCGGGATTTCCAGCGTCATGTTCCGTCCGCTGGCCTACGTCGTGACTTTCTCACTGGCGTGCTCGCTGGTGATCGCGCTGACGCTGATCCCGTCGCTGGCGTCGCGGGCGCTAACGATCGGGCACGGTAGGGGCCTGGCCGGTCGCCTGGCTACCGCGGTCGAGCGGAGGCTCCTGGTCCTCGAGGACGCCTTCCGTCGCCTGTTGATGGCGGTAATGCGCAGGCCCAGCCTGGTGGTGTTGCCTTCCATCGCCCTCGTGGTGCTTACCTGGTCGGCGCTGCCGCTGATCGGCCGCGAGACTTTCCCCAGCGCGGACGAGCGCGAGCTGTTCATGATCGTGAACCTGCCACGGGGAACCGCGCTTGAGGTGTCCGACCGCACGGCCCGCCGCCTTGAGCAGACGCTCGTCGAGGAAACGCCGGGTGTTGGAATGGTTGCCACGTTTGTCGGCGGCGGTTTTGGCGGCGCGTCCTCATCACACTCCACCACCTTCCGGGTCAGCCTGGAGCCCGGCGCCCCACCCACCCGGGAGGTCATCGCGGACCTGAGGCGTCGTATCCGGGTGCCGGGCGCGACCCTCATCTTCCGGCCAGCCAGCTCACTGTTCATCTTCCGGTCTCCGGACCCGATCAGTATTGACCTTCGAGGATTCAACCTCGAGGCCGGGAACGCAACCGCACGCCGGCTGCGTGGAGTCTTGGAGGCCGTGCCGGGCGTCACCGATCTTCAAGTCAGCCGCGAAGAGAGCGCCGAGGAGTTCGTGGTGCAGGTGGATCCGGCCAGGGCCGCGACCTTCGGAATGACCGCAGCTGCGGTCGCGGGCTCGGTCAAGACCTACGTCGGCGGAACGACCGTCGCGCTGTTCCGCAGCGAAGGCGACGACATTGACGTGGTTGTGCGCCTGCAGGAGTCCGACCGGGCCACACCGGACCAACTGGGCGGCCTGCCCATAGCAACGCCGCGCGGCATCGTGCCGCTGAGGCAACTCGCCACGGTTGCGGGCGCGCCAGGGCCCACGCAGATCCAGCGCCGCAACCGGGAGCGAATCATCACGGTGACGGGCAACATCAGCGGGCGTGAAGTCGGCGCCGCCCTGCGCGACGTTCGCTCCACGGTGCTCGCGGAACGCCTGCCCCGCGGGTTCTCGGTCGCCTTCGGCGGCGAGTTCCAGGACCAGCAGGAGTCCTTCGGTCAGTTGTTCACGGGTTTCCTAATGTCGCTCGTCCTGGTCTACATGGTGATGGCCTCGCAGTTCGAGCGGCTGCTGGAACCGTTCCTGATAATGGCCGCGGTGCCGTTCGCGCTGGTCGGCGTGGTGGCCGCGCTGCTGCTGACGGGCACGACCCTCAACGTCCAGTCCGGCCTGGGCACGATCGTGCTCGTTGGAATCGCGGTCAACAACGCCATCGTGCTCATGACGTACTCGCTGCAGTTGCAGGATGAGGGCGTGCCCCTGCGGGAGGCGATTGCGCGGGCCGGCCAGCGACGGCTGCGGCCGATTCTCATGACGACGCTGAGCACGGTGTTCGGACTGCTGCCGCTGGCGATCGGATTCGGGGAAGGGTCCGAGATGCAGTCGCCGATGGCCCGGGCGATCGTGGGCGGGCTGATTACCTCCTCGATCGGCAGCCTTCTGCTCATTCCCGCGCTGTACGTGCTGATGGACCGCGCGGCCCAGTGGGTACGCGGCCGCGACAGGCGCGCCGTGCCCGAGGGCGTGGTGGAACCGGGCGACGGGAAGTAAACGGCGGGCGATACTTCAGGAGGCCCCCCACATGGGGAGCCTCCTCTGTCCTCTGAGACCGGCCTCGGCCGGTCTCTGCTATGGTGGCGTATCTACGACTTCGGCTTCGCCGACCAGATCCAGATCGCGAGAACCACGTTGATGATCAACGGAACGAGCGCGGTCCGGGCCGTGTACAGGTTGGTCGCCCAGGCCCACACGAGGAACACCGCGCTGATCAACAGGGCGTATACCAGGGCGGTCGCAAGACCGCCGTACTTCTCGATGTCGCCTGCGATGAACCAGGCCACCACGCCGAACCCGAGAAAGAGACCCGAGAGCGTAAGGAGCGTTGCCGGATCCCCGGCCTCGCGGCCGAATATGCTGGCAGAAAGGGACGGAGAGAGGGTAGCCAGGCCGAGAAGGATGACATAGATGGCGGTCAGCATTACAGGCAACCGGAGCTTTTCCACACCTATCACCTCCCCAGAAGTAGTTCACGGGGAGCGTTCTACATTCGCGGGAATCATCCTGCAGGGAATCGGGGCTGGAGGCGGCTGCGCTCTCGTGAGACGCGATGGTGCCCCCAGCGGGATTCGAACCCGCGTTACCGGCTTGAAAGGCCGACGTCCTGGGCCCGGCTAGACGATGGGGGCGGACCGACCTCCAGCAGTATAGCACGCGGGCGCTACGCCTTCCCGAACCGCTCCAATAACCCGGCCACCGACCGCTCGAACAGGCGCATCCCCTCAACCGTCGCGTATTCGTTGGGGCTGTGCGCACGACCGCCGTGCCCCAGCCCGCCCATCACAAACGGCATCCCCAGCACGTCGGAGAACAGGTACATCGGCGCGCTCCCTGCAATGCGCGGCCAGGTGTGTGGCTCAACCCCCTGATCGCGGATCGCGCCTTCCAGCGCCTGGACCACCGGACTGCGCCACGGGGTATGAGCCCAGGGATAGGCCTGCCAGAGGTCAATTTCGATGTCCGCGTAGCCCAGGCCGTCCAGATGATCGCGCAGGCGCCCCAGCGTGCGCTCGATCTCCATGCGCGGAACCAGGCGGATGTCCACGCGCGCCCGGGCCTCGTGGGGCAATACCGTCTTGGATCCTGGGCCGACCCAGCCGGATACCATGCCATCAACGTTGAGGGTGGGTAGCGTCAGGTAGTTGCGCAGCAGCGTCTCTCCGTGGCCATCGAGCTTGAACCGTCGCACGTCGTTCTGCGACAGGATCTCCCGCTCGTCGAAGACCTCTGCCAGCCGCTCTAGCAGGCGCTCCTCGTCCGCGTCCAGCGGGATCACCTCGTCGTAGAATCCCTCAATCAGGATCTGCTCGTCGCGCCCCATCATCGAGGTCAGCGCCTGCAGCAGCCTCCAGGCGGGACTGCCGATCCAGACGGCGTTGCTCCCGTGGATCATGCGCGACTGCGGCCCACCCCACTCGCCTCCGCGGCAGACGAGTTCCATGAACGCGATGCCCTTCACCCCCAGGTAGATCGCGGAGATCCCCCTGGCGTCCTGCCCGTAGAACGCGAAGTAGGCGGCATCGGCGCGCAGCCGCTCGCGGTGCGACTCCACAAAAGCGCGGAGGTTGCGACTGCCCAGCTCCTCCTCGCCTTCAATCATGAAGGCGACATTGACCGGCGGGTTCTGGCCCAGCGCGCGGTAGGAGCGCAGCACGTTGAAGAAACCGGCCATCGGGCCCTTAGAGTTGAAGACGCCGCGCGCCACCATCGAGGGACCGCTTCCCGGAAGGTCCACCACCTCGCCCGCAAACGGCGGCACGGTCCACGCCTCGCCCTCAACCGGCTGCACGTCGTACATGCCATAGAACAGAAGCGTCCGTGGCGCGCCAACCTCAAGGCGGCCGGCGACCACCGGGTGTCCGGCGGTGGGCACGATCTCGGCCTGACCGCCGAGCTCCCGGATCGTCTCCGCGACGAGATCGGCCATCGCGGCGATGCCCGTGCCGTCGGCGCTGATGCTGGGCTGCCGGACGAACGCGCGGACGCGCTCAACGTGCTCTTGCTGGTGGGCGTCGAGGTACGCCATTACGTCGGTCATTGACACGGTCAGGTCCTCCCTTGTTGTAGCGTCGGCCCATCCTCTCAGAACGGCCCCCCCACCGCGCCGCCATCCACCTGGAACGTGCCGCCGGTGATGAAGCTGGCGCGCTCGGATGCCAGGAAAACGGCCAGGTTCGCGAACTCGACGGGTTCACCCAGCCGGCCGAGCGGTATCTGGGAAATCCAGAGACGCTGCTCCGCGGCGTCGAAGGGTACGCCCTCGCGCTCCGCATACTGCCGGGTGAGCGCAACCAGCCGGTCGGTGGCGATCGGCCCGGGGCAGATGGTGTTTACCAGGATATTGTGCGGGGCCAGCTCGATCGCCTGGGTCTTGGCGAAACCCACGACCGCCATGCGCACCGCGTTCGACAGCCCCAGGTTGGGTATGGGTTGTTTGACCGCGAACGAGGCGACGTGCAGGATCCGTCCCCAACGGCGCGCCTGCATGGAGGGGATGACCTCACGGGAGAGCCGGATGGCGGAGAGCAGGAGCGACTGGACCGCCGACTCCCACTGCCCGTCCGTCAGCGAGGCCAGCGGTCCGGAGGGTGGGCCGCCGGCATTCGTCACCAGAATGTCCACGCGCCCCCACCGCTCCAGCGCCACACCGACAAAACGCGCTATGTCCGCCTCACGGCTCACGTCCGCGACCACCGGAACCGCCTGCCCCCCGGCGGCGGCAACCTGCGTGTTGGAGTTGATGGCCTCGGCCGCGGCGTTAATCGCGCCTTCGGACCGCGAGCAGATCGCAACCACCGCGCCCTCAGCGGCCAGACCCTCGGCGATTGCCCGGCCCAGCCCCTGGCTGGCGCCGGAGACGATCGCCACCTTCCCTCGAAGCCCTAGATCCATCCCGGCCTCCTCCTGCCTGCGCCATCCAGATCACGCTGGATCGAAACGCGGCAAGTCGAGACTTGGCGACAGGGACGTGGGTCTCCTTCCCGCCGTCGAGCAGGGCGCTGTGCACGTGGCGCGACCACGGCACCAGCGCGCGCACGCGGTACAGGTTCACAAGGTACGCCCGGTGGGTCCTGATGAACCCGCACGGCGCCAGCAGTCGCTGAAGCCGTGACAGGGAGACCCGCACCACTCGCACGCCGGCATCGGTGTGGATCAAGCTAACTCCATCCCGCGCCTCCACGTACTGGATGCCCTCGGGCGCCACGGCCACGTGGTGTTCGTCTGCGGGCACGAAGATGCGCGGCACGGGTGGGGCAGGGGCAGCCCGAGGGCGATGCGCGAGCCGCGCGCGGACCCGGCGCACCGCCTCGCCTACACGCGCCGCGGAAAGCGGCTTCAGTAGGTAGTCGGCGGCGTCCAACTCGAAGGCCGCCGCGGCGTAATCGGCATATCCTGTCGTGAAGACCACCTCGGGCCCGACGCCGGCCCCAACCCCGGCCCGCAGCAGCCGGCCGACCTCGATGCCGTCCGGCCCGGGCATGCGCACGTCCAGGCAGAGGAGGTCTGGTCCCATCGCCTCGACCGCCTCAAGCGCGGCGCCGCCTGACTCGCACTCGCCGACGGTCTGCACGCCGGCACCCAGGAGCAGGGCGCGCAGGTGCGCCCTCGCGCCGGATTCGTCATCGGCGATGACCGCGCGCAGGCGGCCTGCGGCACTCATGGCAGGCGCGCGGTGGCCCGCGCGGAGTCCTCCGCGACAAAGACAGCAGGCATGCTGATCGCGGCCATTGTCCCGGCTCCCTCACGGCTCAGAAGCCGGAGCCTGGCCGAGGAACCGCAAAGCGCGACCAGCCGCATCCGGATACCTGCCAATCCCAAGCCGGCGCGGCCGCAGGGAACCAGCGGGCGCCGCACCCCAGGACCGTCGTCCGACACAACCAAATGGAGAACCTCTCCGGTCACCCGCGCAGAGATACGGACGCGGCCTCCCTGGGGGCGCCTGGCGATCCCATGGCGGACAGCGTTCTCTACCAGCGGCTGCAATACCAGGGATGGGACCTGCGCGGCCAACGATTCAGGGGTACATGCCACCTCGAGGCGGAGCCGGCCGCCTAACCTGGCCCGCTCAATTCCGATCACCGCGAGCACGGAACGCAGCTCGTCCGCCAGTGAAACCAATGGCTGGCGGGGGGCGAACTGATGGCGCAAGTGCGCCGCGAAGTAGGCCAGCAGATCCTCGGCCGCCTCAGGGCGCCGGCGCACAAAGGCGCCGACCTGACTGAGCGCGTTGGACAGCATGTGCGCCTGAGCGCCGGCCCAAAGTGCAGGGAAGATGCGCAGGGATTGGTCCGGGCTGGGACACCGGCGCCGGCCGAACATTGGCCTCCTGCCCTCCAGTGGCGCGCCGCGGTGAGGGACGCCCTGTTCGGGCGTCCCGACGCCTGTGTGCGGTCCGGTGCGGGGACCCGCCGCCCGCGCGATCAGCCCGCCCCGACCGTGACCGGCGGAGGGAGCGGATAGATTGGGACGGAGGCAGTGGCATCGTTCGGTAAGGGCGCGGCCACCTCCTGCCTGCCCCCCTCTCCCAGGGCGGACGCCGCGCCGCGCGATCGAGCACCCGGCTCGCCGGCGAGGAAGCGCCGCATGCGGGCCAGCCCTCGCGTCTGGATCTCCGCCACCCGCGTTATCGAGAGCGACAGGTGCGCGGCGACCTCTCGCAGCGTCATCCCGCGGACCATGCGCAGCACCAGTACCTGACGGTCGCGCGGATGGAGCGTTGCCAGGCCCAGCCACACCTGCCTCCTGAGATCGGCTTCCACCGCGAGGGCCTCGGGGTCGCCCTCCTCGCCGTCAGGCACCATCAGGGCTTCGTCCAGCGCCAGGAACTGAACCCGGTGGTTGGACTCGGTCTTCTGGAGGCGCCGGTACGCGCGCGGCAGCGGGTCGCGGCGTCGCAACCCGTCCAGGATCGCGCCGCGGATCCGGTGGCCGGCGTAGGTCGTAAACCCAACGCGGCGCTGCGGATCGTACCGCCGCAACGCCTCCATGAGGCCGAGCACGCCGTCGTTGATCAGGTCGTCCACCTCCACGGTGGGAGGCAACCTGCGCCCCATCGCCCTGGCAATCGCTCCTACCAGGGGAAGGTGCGGCTCCACGGCGGCAGATTGCGGCGCGGATTGTCCCATGGCTCCTCCCAACTTCCGGCCGGAATGTCCTGCTGCCATGAGGATGCCGCGGCCGGTAATGGAAAGGACCAACAGTGCGGCAACTGGGGCCAGATCCAAGCCAGGAGGTCCTAGGCAGGTCGTGAGGGGGATCACGCCTACACGGGTGCGCTATGATGGGAAGAAACAGGAGGGTGGCGCGTGCACACCGAGGTCGGCGGGATCAGAATGGGCTACGACATGGAGGGCGGGGGTGAGCCGCTTGTGCTGCTCCACGGGTTCCCGCTGAACCGTGCGATGTGGCGCGCTCTGGTGACGGGGCTGCGCGACCGGTTCACGGTGATAGCGCCAGACTTCCGAGGGTTCGGCGATTCGGAGATCCCAAGGAACCCCATGAGCATGGAGGCCTACGCCCAGGATGTGCTTGCGCTGCTGGATGTGCTGGGTTGTCAGCGCTTCGCGCTGGGTGGCCTTTCCATGGGCGGGTATGTGGCCTTCCGGGTGATGGCCCTGGCCGCGGACCGCGTCAGCGCGCTCGTGATCGCGGACTCACGTGCGGAGCCGGACACCGAGGAAGGCCGCCAGCGCCGCCACGCGGCCGTGGCACGGATTGGGGAAGAAGGCCCTGCAGGGTATCTGGAGGAGTTCGCCGGGCAGTTGGTCGGTCCCACCACCAGGGCGCAGCGGCCCGGGGTAGTTCAAGCCATTCGGGAGATCGTCGGGACGCCGCCGGCGCGAAGCCTTACCGCGGCGCTGTCCGCGATGGCATCGCGGCCCGACAGCCGGCCGCTGCTGGGCAAAGTTGCGGTCCCGTCCCTCGTGGTAGTGGGCGAAGAGGACACGCTGACTCCGCCTTCAGCGGCCGAGGCGATGAGCGCGGCTCTGCCAAACGCCCGCCTGGTCCGGATTCCATCCGCCGGACACATGTCCAACCTGGAGGCCCCGGAGGCGTTTACGCGCGCGGTCCGCGAGTTCCTGATGGCCTTGTAGGCATCAACCGCGCGCTCCTAGCGGCACGTAGACGCGGTCGTCCGGACCCGTGTAGCGGGCAAGCGGCCGTATGAGGCGGTTGTCTGAGTACTGCTCCAGCGCGTGCGCGGTCCATCCCGCAACGCGGCTCACCGCGAAGGTCGCGGTGTAGAGATCCATGGGGATTCCAAGGGCGCGGTAGACCGACGCGGAATAGAGGTCCACGTTGGGGAAGATGTGGCGCCGTGAGGTAGTAACTTCTTCTACCCCGCGCGTCAGGCGGTACCACAGGGAGTTGCCGGTCTGCTCTCCCAGTTGCTCCGACATCTTGCGGAGAAACCGCGCGCGCGGATCCTCGGTGCGGTAGACCCGGTGGCCGAATCCGGGGATCTTCTTCTTCGCCTCCAGCATCTCGAGCAGGACCGGTTCAACCCGCTCCGGGCTGCCGATCCGCTCGAGCAGGCGCATCACGTCCTCGTTGGCTCCGCCGTGAAGCGACCCTTTGAGCGTCCCGATCGCGGAGACGATTGTCGAGTGAAGGTCTGACAGCGTGGCCGCGGTCACGCGCGCGGCAAAAGTGCTGGCGTTGAACTCGTGGTCGGCGTGCAGGATCATGGCGACGTCGAGTGCGCGCGCCGCCTGGGGGTTGGGCTCCTTCCCTCCCAGCATGTAGAGGTAGTTACCGGCATGGCTTAACCGGGCCAGGGGCGTCAGCGGCTCGCCGCCGGAGCGCAGGCGGTGGAACGCGGCGATCACGGCGGGAACCTGCGCGGTCAGGCGGACCGCCTTACGCGCGTTTGCCTGGGGCGAGCCGTCTCCGGCCTCGATATCGTAGTGCCCCAGCGCCGAAACCATCGTTCGCAGCACGGCCATCGGCTGCGCTCCCGCCGGGATCTCCCTGAGCAGGCCCATCGCAGGGGAGGGGATGGAACCGGCCCGCAGCAGTTCGGACTTCAGGGCGTCCAGGGCGCTCCGCGAAGGAAGCTCGCCGTGCCAGAGGAGGTAGGCGACCTCCTCGAACGTGGCGTGCTCTGCCAGGTCGGCGGCGTCGTAGCCGCGGTACACCAGCCGCCCGCGCTCACCGTCAACCAGGCAGATGGCCGAATCCCCGGCAACAACGCCTTCCAGGCCCTCTTGCGCCTGCACGTTGCTTGCTCCTGACATGCGTACGCCCCCCTTGGCCGCTCTCTAGGCCAAAGTTCCGCCGGGACATCGCGCCAAGAGCCGCATCCTGTCTGGGA
>DYHL01000069.1 GCA_020724185.1 Candidatus Nitrosymbiomonas sp.
GCCCCTCCAGGATCTCCCGGCGGCGTGGGTCGTGTACCCCACCCTGACCTCGCGAAGGCGCGCGACACCGCCTTCCACGAGGAAGACCATGTTGCGGTTCTCGCGGAACAGGAGCGCATCGCCGGGCACCGAGAGCGCGGCTGCGACGATCGTGCCTTCTCCTTCCACGTCCACCTCCAGCCCGGGCCTGAGCAGGTCCGAGCCCTCCAGGAGCCTGACCTTGATCCTCACGATCCGCGTGCGCAGCGCTGCATCCGGCTTCAGCTCCGCCTGCGGGGCAAGTTCCTCGATGCGCCCGCGGAACCGGCGTCCAGGGTAGGCCGGTGCGGTGACGATGACTTCCGCGGAGTTCTGGGCCTTGGCAGCGTCCTCGTCGGCCACGTCTGATGTGATCCAGAGGTCCGCAGGGTCGAACAGGGTGACGACCGGGAGGCCGGGGGAGGCGAGCTCCCCCACTTCTGCGGCAACGCGGCTGACAATGCCGTCAAACGGCGCTCGCAGGGTGGCCGAAGCCAGCAGGGCGGTAGCGGCCTCAACCGCGGCTTCTGCCTGTGCTACCCTGGCACTGGCCATCTCAGCATCGGTCTCCCTGAGGCGACCCTCGCCGCGCGCGCTTCTTGCCGCCTCAACCCCTGCCCTTGCCGCTTCCACCTGGGCTCTGGCAGCGGCTTGCTCCTCGAGCCGCGCTCCTGCCTTGACCATGTCCAGGGCCTCGCCGGCCGCGCGGAACTGGGCGCGTGCCACCTCATAGCGCGCCTCCGCCTCGTCGAGATCCGCCCGGGAAATCGCTCCCCGGGCATGCAGATCGCGGGCGCGCCCCAGCGTTCCCTCCGTGGCGGTAAGGTTTGCCCGGGCCTGCTCCACCTGCTGCTGGGCCTGGGCCACCTCCTGTGGTCGGGCCCCGGAGAGCACCTGCTGGAGCTGCGCCTGAGCCCCCCGGAGCAGGGCTTCGGCCTGCGCCTCGCGCGATGAGACCTGCTGCCGCGTGAGCGCCAGTGCGGCTTCCGCCTGCTTCACGCCCACTCGCGCTGCGCGCAGCGCGGCCCCGGCTTCTCTGAGACCAGCGCGCAGGTCACGGTCATCGAGATTGAGGAGGATCTCCCCGGACTTGACCGACTGGCCCTCTTTGACAGGAATCGCCTCGACCCGGGCTGCGATCTTGGGCGCGATGTTCACCGTCTTCCCCTTGACGACACCGTCGTCAGTGAACGATGCGGTCATGGGGCCTCGGCTAACCCTGGCCACCTCCACCTGGGCCGGTGCGCCTGATCTTGACCACATGGCGTAGGCCACCAGGACCGAGATCACCAGAACGATGCCGACAACAATCCTCCAACGCTTCATCGGACACCTCGCGCGACCATCGTGCTTCGGGCGGAATCGCGTGCCAATAGTTCTGCAGCGATTGGTCTGTGTTTGGATTCGCGGGGCATGAAGCGGGAGCCTGCAGGCGGCCAAGGCCGATGGGCTGGTGGGCGAGGAGGGTGTTGAACCCCCGACCTCCTCTGTGTAAGAGAGGCGCTCTCCCGCTGAGCTACTCGCCCGCTGCGCCAGTATATCACGCGGGATATCCTGTGGATAAGCTGCTGCTACGAGCCCGCAAGGCGTGGGGCAGAGTCAAATATTATTCATACCTTGACGCCGATCAGCTCCACAGCCATGGTGTCCGGCCTGCCAGAACCCCTGCCAGGCGGGCGTTCTGGGGGTTGGCGGCGGCCGGAGCGCGGCCGGAACGCCCTGTTTGGCCCTGGCTCGCAGGGGAAACCCGGTCACAGGGCGAATTCCCCTCAACAAGCACCACGCCACGGCCGGAGGGATTCCCGAAAGCTGAGATCTCGCCGGACGGCACCGACCAAGCCGAGGTGAACTTTGGTGAAGAAACAGACGCCCGCACAGCTCGAAGCGCTCCAGCGGCTGATGCAGATGGCCGATACCCCTCCGAACCTCGAGGCCATGCAGTACGTCGTGTTCCAGTTCGACTTCAGGGACTACGACCAGTTCATTATTGAATGCCCGCCGGGCAGCATCCGCTTCAACAACCTGCTCCGGTTGGCCGTCTTTTGCGACAACGTTGGGTTCCTGGTGGAGTGCGGCGTCGTAGACCGCGAGGCGGTCTTCGAGTTGTTCCCGATCCCCTGGGCAAAGGTGGAGCCGGTAATCCAGGGCATGCGCAGGGACCTCGACTGGCCCGACACCTTCGACTATTTCGAGCGTCTGGGGCGGGAGTACGCGAAGTGGTGGGAGGTCAAGCGAAAGCGGCTCAACGTTCCGCCCAGTTCGCCCGAGTTGGGCGGTATCCCCCGGTCCCTGTTCGTGGCCAAGACGCGGCCGCCGGTCCCAGCCAGGCCGGCCCCGCCTCCCCGCCCTGCTCCGCCTTCTCGCGCGGCAGCGCTGGCCCCTGCAATCGCTCGTGCACCGCAGCCCACGCTCCCGGTGGCGCCTGCCGGACCCGTGGAGGTGAAGCCGACCCTCAGGGTCAAGACCCCCTCCAAGCCAGTGAAGGTCGTCAGCAAGGAGAAGGGGAGCCCGCGAGTCCGGCCGAAGGCACGTTCCAAGGCCGCGCCTGCAAGAAAGCGATAGCGAGTGGCTGTACAGCAGCTCTATGACCTCCAACAGCTCGACACGGCCATCATCCGAACCGCTGCCCTTCGGGCGAGCCTCGATGATGGCGCCGCGCAGCGGAGCGGCATTGCAGCGGCCGCCCAGGAACTGGCCGACCTGCGAGGCCGGCTGGCCGCCTGGGGGGCCCGCCTGCGCGTTCTCGATCTCGAGCTGCGCTCCGTCGAGGCTAAGCGCGCCAAGTTCCAGGCCGATCTCTATAGCGGCCGCACCGGCAATCCGAAGGAACTGGCCGCCATGCAGGAGGAGATAGACATCCTGGGTCGCGTGAAGGCCGGCATCGAGGATGAGACGCTGTCGGTTATGGAGCAGATCGAGCGCACTGAGCCCCAGGCGCACCGGGCCGAGGCCGCCCTCGAGGCCTCTCAAGCCGCACTGGCCCAGCAGGAGGCCGCGTTCATCGCGGCGACGGCAGCGGCTGATGGCGAGGTCGCAGATCTGACCGCTCGGAGGTCGGCGCTTGCCGCCCAGATTGACGAGTTTCTGCTGAAAAGATACGAGCGGCTGAGGGAGCACAAGGGGGGCCTGGCGGTTGTGGCGGTCACCGGCGGGATCTGCGAGGGCTGTCACGTCGCCATCCCGGAGAGACGGCTGCAGGTGATCGCGGGGGATCCCGATGCGCTCGCGGCCTGTGACGGCTGCGGACGGCTGCTCGTGGTTCGGGTGCCGTGAAACTCCGGCTGTTCATTGATGGGGCCTCGCGAGGGAATCCTGGCCCCGCGGCCATAGGAGTAGTGGTGCAGGACGGTCGCGGCCGGCTGGTCGCCGAGGTCGCGGAGCCCCTGGGGAAGGCCACCAACAACGTCGCCGAGTATGAGGCTCTGCTCCGCGCTCTTGAGGAAGCCCGCGCGCGCGGGGCGGACGAGGTTGAGATACTGGCGGACAGCGACCTCCTGGTCCGACAGATCGCCGGCACCTACAAGGTCAAGAGCCCCAACCTGGCGCCCCTGCACCGAGCCGCGCTGGATGCGCTTGCAGGCTTCCGAAGATGGCACGTCACGCACACCCCTCGCAGCCAGAACACCGCGGCCGATGCCCTGGCCAACCGTGCCCTAGACGGTCTCCCGGTACAGGGAACACTCCCCTGCGCCCCCGACGCCGGAGCCGGCCTGCGCTCGGAGCTTGCCCGCCTCTCGGGCCGACTGAAGGGGGTGCTGGGCGTCGGCGTCAAGACGGTCTGGGACGGCCAGGAGGTCTTTCTCGAGCCCGACCGGCCATTCCCGACGGCCAGCGTGTTCAAGATCCCGGTGCTCTTCGAGCTGCTGTTGCAGGCCGAGGAGGGACGCCTCCGACTCGATGACGCGGTGACAGTCACCGAGGAGATGAAGTCCCCAGGATCAGGTGTCCTGAAGGAACTGAACTCTTCCCCGGCCCTCAGCGTCGCGGACCTGGCGATGCTGATGACAATCATCAGCGACAACACCGCTACCGACATCCTGGTTGATCTGGTTGGCAAGGAGGCCATCAACCGGCGGCTGGCGTCGTGGGGGTTCTCGGTGACGCGCGTGCCCATGAGCTGCCGGGAGTTGCTCTTCGAGCTGGCCGGGCACCCGAAGGGTCCCTACACTCCCAAGGCGCGTCTCGAGGTGGAGCAGATCCTCAAAACACGCGAGCGGTCGTTTGCCGGCCGTGCCTATGCGGACCACGACAACGACCTTACTACCCCCCGCGAGATGGTCAGGCTGCTTGAGATGCTTGTGCGTGACGGGCCGCTCTCCGCAAGCGTCCGGGAGCGCGCCCTGCACTTCATGGGCCGCCAGCAGGTGCGCGACCGTCTGCCGCTGCACCTGCCGCCAGGGGTGGAGATCGCTCACAAGACCGGATCGATCGCCGGGGTCCGCAACGACGCCGGGATACTGTTCGTGCCACGCGGCCCGGTGCTGGTCTGCGCCTTCGCCCGCGATCTCGCGGACGACCAGGCAGGCGCAGGTGCGGTGGCCGAGGTCGGCCGGCTGGTACACGCCGCCTTCGTTTGACCCCCCCCGGGACCGGTGCTACCATCGTGGCGGGAGCAGGCCGGGCGGTCGCGGCGCGTGAGCGTCGAGGAAAGTCCGGGCTCCGCAGGGCAGGGTGCCGGGTAATCCCCGGCGGGGGCGACTCCAGGGAGAGTGCCACAGAAACATACCGCCGGACGGATGCGTCCGTCCGGCAAGGGTGAAACGGCGGGGTAAGAGCCCGCCGGCGGCCTGGCGACAGGCCGGCCAGGCAAACCCCACCCGGAGCAAGGCCAGATAGGGGGAGATGAGGCGGCCCGCTGATCCCCGGGTAGGCCGCTCGAGGTCCCGGGCAACCGGTGATCCCAGAGAGATGACAGCCGCGCCAGAGGTACCGCAAGGTATCCCGGCGCACAGAACCCGGCTTACAGGCCTGCTCCCGCGATCTACGGATAGATCAGGTACGGACTCCGCAGCATCTGGAACCGTCGTAACTCAGGCTCCCAGCGCGCTGCGATTGCCGCTGCCGGGGCACCCCTCAGGATGGCCTTGCGCACGCTGCTGGTTCCCCATACGAAGTCGAACATGTACCGGCCACCCCGCGGGATGAACTGCAGCGTCGGGCCGTGGATTCGGCGGATCTCGTAGAGGATGTGGACCGCGGTGGTCGCGGGCTTGAAACGGAGCGGGTCGGTCAGCACCAGGCGGACCCCGCGGAGCGTGCTCTCGCCACGTGCGAACTCGTACGGTTCAAACACCACGCCGCCTAGCCCGATCGCATTCAGCCGCGCTGCCAGCCGCCCGGCGTTCAGCCAGGGGCTCACTACGACCTCGAAGGGATGCGGCGTGCCGATGCCGGCCGAGAGGTTCGTGCCGTCCAGAACGCCCGTGGCCGCATAGTAGAAGGGCGTCATCATCGTTGGGATGTTGGGCGACGGCCGCACCCAGGGCAGGCCGGTTTCTCCCCAGACCGTACGGCGCGTCCAGCCCCGCATCGGCACCACGGTGAGCTGCGCGTTGATCTCAAACATCCAGTTGAAGAGCTGGGCCAGCTCCCCCATCGTCATGCCGTGCACCAGCGGTATCGGGTACATGCCGATGAACGACCGGTATGCGGGTTCCAGCACCGGCCCGTCGAGTTGCAGGCCCCCCTGCGGATTGGGCCGGTCGAGAACCACCACCGGTTTGCCAGCGTCACGCGCCGCCTGCAGCACCAGCGCCATCGTGGATGCGTAGGTATAGGCACGCGCGCCGACATCTTGGAGGTCAATAACAAAGGTGTCTATGCCTGCCATCATCTCGGGCGTGGGCCGGCGCGTGGCGTTGTAGAGGCTGTAGACCGGCACGCGGCCGGCAAGATCCGGGACCGCCTGGCCTGCGGGAATCGTTCCAGCGACCCCGTGCTCCGGGGCGAACAGGGCGCTGACCGTGAAGCGCGGGTCGCGGAGCAGTGCGCTTGACGTCGTCTCGCCGGCGGCGGTCAGGCCTGCGGCGTGCGTTACAAGTCCGATGCGGCGCTCCTGCAGGAGCCCTGGCGTCTCCAGGAGAACATCCACGCCGGGCCGCGTCAGGCCCGCCGGTTGCGCTTCGGTGTGCCCGGTGTAGGAAGGAGAAAGCAGCGGGAGCAGCAGGGTCAAGAGGGCGGCCGCGTGTTTGTGCATGGTCGTCCTAGATTTCGGGTCGTGGGCGCTGATTCCTTGGCGGCGGCCACCTGATCCAACACACCGGTGGGCTGGGCCGGCAGTCCGCCACCTCTGAGGCGGACTTGTGTCCACGGCCTTGACATCCCCGAGCAACCAGGAGTCCCATGGCGGGTTCCTGGCGCTCATGCGCCACCGCAACTACGGGTTGCTGTGGACAGGCCAGCTCATCTCCCAGGTGGGCGACCGGTTCCACTGGGTGGCCATTTCCCTCTGGGTATACGCGCAGACCGGGTCGGCGCTCTCGGTTTCCTACGCGATCACCGCGCTGATGATCGCGCCTGCACTGGTCGGGTTCTATGCCGGCACCCTGGTTGATCGCCTCGACCGCCGCAGGATCCTGGTTGCGGCCGACCTAGTGCGTGCCGGTCTTGTCGCGGCCATTCCGTGGCTTATGCAGCAAGGGATGGCGTGGGTGTACCTTGACCTGTTCCTCATCTCGTCGGCGTCGGCGTTCTTCAGGCCGGCGATGTTCGCCGCGATCCCCCAGTCCGTGCCCAAGCCGCGACTGCTGCAGGCGAACGCCTTCTTCGCCTCCATGGACTCGAGCACCGAGGTGTTCGGGCCTGCTCTGGCCGGGCTGGTGGTGGCGAAGTTCGGGTACGCCTCGGCCATGTACATAGATGCGATCAGCTATCTGGTGTCAGCCGTGTTCGTTTCGGGGCTTTCACTGCCGAGGCCGCAGCCGAGTGCGAGCGATGCGGAAGCCGCGAAACGCCCGGGCACGTTGCAATCCATCCGGGAGGGGCTGAGGTACATCCGGGGAGACCGGGTGCAGGTTGCCCTGCTGGGGTTTCTCCTGGCCGGGTTCTGGGTCGCCGGCCTGAATTCACTTCAGACGCCACTGGCCAAAGGCGTGCTCGGTATCACCGACGATCAGTTCGGCTGGTTCCAGAGCGTCTGGGGGGTCGGCTTCATCGGATCATCACTGCTGCTGGGTTGGTACGGTGCCCGCCTTCCCAAAGGCCACGCGATCGTGTTCGCCTATCTCCTGTGGGCAGTGGCTGCCGGCGTCATGGGACTGAGCCCCAACTATGGGGTGCTCGTGGTGACCGGCTTCTGGGTCGGCTTCGCCAACATGCTGCTCTTCGTGAACGTTTCGACGGTCTTGATGGAGCACACGCCGCCAGACAAGATCGGGCGTGTGATCACCACCCGGCAGGTAATGGTGGCGCTCATTCGGGTTACGGCCCTCGTGGGATTCGGGTGGCTGGCGGATGTGATCGGCGTGCGGGTGGCGATCCTGGTGATGGCATGTATCTCCTTTGTTGGTACCCTGGCGGCCATCACCAAGTATCCCGAGCTGTGGCAGTATCGGTCCCCGGTAGCGCCGTCCCTGGAGGAAGCGCGCGCCGCCCCTGGAGAACCCGCCGCCAGGGTGCCATTTGGGGTGTTCGCTCGGTACCTCGAGACCCATACCGATACCGAGTTCGTGGTCTCGGAACAGCGGTGGCTGAACGCGGCGTCGCTGCTCGTCATTGGGGTGGGGTGGGTGGCGCTGCTCGTCACCATGCCCGTCCAGGCGCTAGGGATCGCGGTTGTCATCGCCGGGGCCGTGGGCGGGGCCGGCCTGGTGCGCGTTGCCACA
Source organism: Candidatus Nitrosymbiomonas sp. (assembly GCA_020724185.1). GTDB lineage: Bacteria > Sysuimicrobiota > Sysuimicrobiia > Sysuimicrobiales > Humicultoraceae > VGFA01. The sequence goes on from DYHL01000069.1 coordinate 7,842, forward strand.
CAGCGTCTGAAGCCAATGCTGGAGGAGCGCGAGCAACGGGGGCAGGCCGTGCTACCTAGAGGGGGCAGGAGGAAAACCGAGGCAGGAGGCGAATAGCGGCAATTACCGGACCGACAGCATAGCAAGCGCGACACTCCACGTCGCAAAGCGAATACGAAGCCCTCACTGAAGCCGTGCAGACTGCCGGCAGAGGGCCACCTGTCACTCTCCGAAGGCAGCAGAGCGCGGTGCAGCAGTGCTTCTTAGGAGACCAGGTGAAGGTCGTTCGTGCGATCAGTAACGCGATTGCTCGGGGACTGTTGCTCGGCGGCGAGAGAGAGTTCTAGGCTGTCGGTCTGGTTTTCATTTTCAGGACTTCATGCAAACCATCACGCGCCAGGTGCGGCTCTTTGTGCCAGCCGTTATTGCCGCGGCCACGGCGGTGGTGATTCTGCTTGCCGATCAGATCCCCTGGCACGAATGGCCGCATCTGCTCTTGTTCTTCGGTCTGACAATCATCACCTACTCAGTTCGCATTCCGGACCCGCGTGGGGGCTCGGTTACTCCCAGCACGGTCCTCTCCTATCTTGCGATCTACCTGTTTAGTCCCCCAACTGCGATCCTCGTGGTGGGAGCAGGAAGAACCATTGCCTACGCCCTGTCGAGAGGCTGGGTTCCGTGGCGCGCCCTATTCAATGGTTCCCAGATCGCGCTCAGCGTTGCGGGGGGATCGTATGTTTTTGCAGTGCTCGGCGGCGTGCCCGCGGAGATCGAGTTGACATCGGGCTGGCCGGCGCTTGCGGTCGCTCCCCTAGCCAGCCAAGTTGCCAACAACTTCTTCGTGGCATATGGCGTGAGCCGAGTGAGAGGAACACCTTTCCTGAGCACATGGTTTGGCAACACCCGCGATCTCTTCTGGCCGAATCTTCTGAGCATCCCTACGGCGGTTCTTCTGGCACTTCTCTACACCGACGTTCACCCCACCGCTGTTCTGGTCTACCTGATGCTGTTGCCTCTCCAATGGCTGGCTCTTAGTCTCTACATCAAGCGCCGCCAGCTCTACGCGCAGATCGTTGACGGTCTCGTCGTGGCGACGGATGTGAACTTCCCTCTCGGTAGAGGCCACGCCAGGCGGGTAGCCGATCTCGCCGTCTCCATCGCGCGCGAAATGCGACTGAGCGAGGCCACGGTGGAGTCGGTGCAGTTCGCAGCCCTCATGCACGACGTAGGTATGATCGGCAAGGACGAGTTGCTGGACCGGCCCGTTCTGAACCCCGAGGACGCCGATGGCCTGCAGGACCACGTGCTGATCGGCGCTGAACTCGCGAAAGAGTTGCCCCACAAGGAAATCGCCACGACAATCCTCTGCCACCACGAGAGATTCGACGGCGCGGGGTACCCAAACGGGCTGCGGGGCGAGGCGATCCCTCTGGGATCTCGGATCATCGCCCTTGCCGAGGCGGTTGACAGCATGGCGTCCGGGATCCATCCATTTGCAGGGACTGCTTCCGTAGACGCAATTGCGCTCAGCGTCGAGAGAGAAAGGGGACGCGCCTTCGACCCTGAGGTGGCAGATGCCTTCGGCAGGCTCGTCGAGAGGGGCCTCTTCTCCGTTGGCGACATAGGCTTGGGCGCCCAGTTCCCGCTGGAGGCGCCGCGGCTCGGGGAGACCCCGGTCAGATGAGGACCTCCGGCAGGCTGATTGGTGTCAGATTGGGGCTGGTGCTGGTCGCAGCCTTCTCTCTGGGCTTCGGCTTCTCAACGGCTCATCGTTCCATCCTGTTGCCGGTGATCGTTCTCATCTTGATGGCGGGTGTCGGTGAGTGGCTCGCCGTGCGGCTCGGTCCCCAGGGTGTATTCACGCTGAGGCCGGTTGCGGCCTTTGTGGGACTGTGGATAGGTGGGCCGGCCCTTCTGATGCTTGCGGGGTTGTTGCCCATCCTGTTGGTAGCGGTTCCCACGCGAAGACTCTCGGTGGGCGACGCCCTGTATCAGTCCGGGGGGGAGGCACTCGGCTTCTGGGTCGGGTACCTGGCCTACGCGGGCATCGGATGGGGACTGGGAGGGCAGTGGGATCAGGTTGCGGCTGTCGAGCTGGCTGCCCGTGCCGGAAGCATTCTCTCCTTCTGGTGCATGCAGATCCCACTTCAAGCGCTTGATCTCAAAATCAGGGAAGGCATGCGATTCAGGTCGGTTTTTCGACACTTGCTCCGGAATGGTTGGACGCACGTGGTGGCTCTGTCCCTGGCGGCCATCTCTCTTAGCTACATTCAGGCGAGCTTCGGGTTGGTAGTGATGGGTCTCGCTTCGATTGTGCTTGTCGAAGCCTACTATCCCTGGAAGCTGCTGGGAGACCAAGGCGGGGTGCTGCTCACCAGCCTGCAGGTGATGGCGCAGGCCGTTGACCTGAAGGACCCGTACACCTCGGACCACTCCCAGAACGTAGCGCGATATGCGGTCCGCATTGCGCGAGAGATGGATCTGCCAGAGGCTGACATTGAGCGCATCCGGATTGGTGCGCTCATGCACGATATCGGGAAGATCGGCATTAGCGGGCGCATCATCCGGAAGCCGGGGAAACTTGCGCCCGACGAGCAGGCCACGATGATGCACCACTCGTCCGTAAGCGCGAACATTATCGAGCATCTGGACATCCTGGGCGAGTCGGCCGAGATGGTGCGCCACCATCACGAGCGGTGGGACGGAGCCGGGTATCCGGACGGACTCGTAGGAGAGCAGATTCCGGTGGGCTCCCGGATCATTCTTGTCGCCGACGCACTTGACGCGCTGACGACTGACAGGCCGTATAGGAAGGGCGTCGGTCGAACCGAAGCCGTCGCCATACTGCAACAGAACGCTGGAACGCAGTTCGACCGAACCGCCGTGGACGCGTTGCGGCGAATAGCGGCTCTTCTGTAGACATCACGGCGCTCATCACACCCTACACCCAACTTCACTCGGTCTCAACCAGCAACGCCTGCAAGTCGGTCCGGAGACCCGCACATCGCATGGTGGTGACTCATGGCGAAGCTGGATATCCATCTCCTGGGCCGCTTCGCGGTCGTTTCGGAGGCAGGCCCGATTGAACTCAAGGACAGATCCGCGCAGTTGCTCGCATATCTGGCACTCGCGGGCGGACGGCCGGTCTCCAGAACACGCGCGGCAGGCGCGCTCTGGCCGGACCTGACAGAGGAGCGGGCGAGGGCCAATCTCAGCACGGTCATGTGGCGTCTTGGACGAGCACTGCAATCCCACGGCCACTCGGCAGGAGTGCTTGTGGCGACGCCCACGTCAGTGGGGCTCAACATGGACTTGTGCGACATTGATGTCGAGCAGTTCAGGCGGGGGGTGCTACATCCCTGTCAGCCCGGAGCTGGGTTGGAGCACCTTTCCCGAACGATCCACGCTCTTCGGCATTACAGAGGGGACCTACTGGAGGATTGGGACGTCGAGTGGTGCCAGATTGAGAGAGAGGACTTGAAGCAGTGCTTTGTCTCCTCGCTTCAGGCCCTGGCCGAGGGGTTTGACCGCCGGGGCAGGCAAGATCTCG
>DYHL01000070.1 GCA_020724185.1 Candidatus Nitrosymbiomonas sp.
GGGGTGGGTGCAGGTGTCACGGTGGGCGCCGGCGTGGGACCAGGAGAAGGCACGACCTGGCCCGGAGTGGGCCGCCAGGGGACCGTGCCGGTCGCCGCAGGTCCGGGAGTCGCCAGGCCGCCGGCGTAGTTGCGGAGCTGCACGTTGCCCGACACCATCCGCTGCTGCACACGGGCACCGGTCGCCTTGGTGACCTCGATCTCCGTCGCCAGGCGGACAACAGCGGCCGGGTTGTCGCCGGCGCCGCACGCGCCCGAGGCCTCACAGTAGGAGAACCTCACGCTTGAAACGTGTGCGGCCAGGGGCTGGGCTCCGGCCAGAGGCGGGCAAGTGCCGTTCGTTGCCAGGATCGTCCGGTCGAAGGTGTTGCCAGGGCCACCGCTGTAGCCGAAGCGAACCGTATAGGTGCATCCGGGGTACTGTGGATTGTCGCCACCGATCTCGAGGTCCACCTGCGAGGGAGCAGCCGCGATCAGGCGCCGTGACCACCGGGCTTCCGCGACCAGCTTGTCGAGCGCCACGCGCGCGTTCTGCTGGACGTCCAGGAAGTCCTCGCCCATTCCGAACGAGCGGACCGCGTTGGTCACCAGTCCGTAGATTGCCACCAGTGCGATCACCAGGACGCCCAGCGCCACCAGAATCTCCAGGAGCGAGAGGCCGCGGGCATCCTGTGGGGCCTGAGCCAGGCGGCGGAGCATTCTGCGTAATAGGTGCGTCACCATCGGCTCCTATGGGCTGGGGCGCCTGTACATGTCGCGCACCACGGCCGAACTCACCTGGGCCAGGGTCTGCCCGCGGAACTTCACCTGAACCGTCACCCACTTCATCGCGTTCGGGTGATTGTACTCGGTAAGCCAGGAGGGATGAGCGGACGAGGGGCTCAGATCCACCTGGTTCACCAGCACCTGAAAGGCGTAGTTGCCGTAGGGCGCCCCGAAGTTCGTCAAGGGCTGGGCCGCAATGGCATCGAATTGCGCGGTCCACCCGGCAGAGGAGCTCTGCGACTCCGGCCGGGACCTGACCTCTTCCAGCACCCGCACCGCGAGGGCGCTCGCCACGGTAGTGTTGCCGCCCTGGCTGGTCACCTGAATCAAGATGAGAAACGCGCGCGTGATGAGCAGAATGGACATGGCCAGGACCGTCAGGGCGACGATCACTTCTATGAGCGTGAAGCCGCGATCGCGCCTTTCCATGGCGATCACCCGCTCCCTATCTTGTCCTCCCGCACGCACATCACGAAGATGGCCGAGGAGCACCACCGGAACACGGGGCTTATGGCGTGCACGAAGTACCCGGGCAGGGGAACGCGGAGAATCCCCTTGAAGACTATCGGCGCGAGGCCAGCCCGCTTAAGCCTGCGGAGCCACTCCAGCCGGCCGAACCGGTGGATGTGGGTCGGGTCGCGGTCAATGATACCGAACACCCATCCGGCCGGCGAGTCGTGGACCGGTGCCGCGACGGCCAGCAGTCCGGCGGGAGCCAGCAGGTCGTGCAGCCGCCCCCGGGCCAGGCGCGTGGTATAGGCAGGGACGTCCAGCAGCGACCCGGCCGGCCGTAGCCGCCGGATCTCGCGGAGATAACCGACGATCTTGTGCCGAGGGTTGAACCAGTCGTAGCGGCCTGCGTAGTTCGAGATCCCGGCGAAGTAGTCCTGGTCGAACGTACTTTCGTCGAAAACAGGCAGCTTCACTGCACGGCTACTGACAGCCGCACAGATGCCCGGCTCGAGCGCCTTCTCCTGTGCCATGTACCCTCTTTGTACCCATAAGCCCGCGCGCGCAGACCGCGCGGGCTCACCAGCCCAGCGCCCGCACCCAGTACACACCCATCCCGTTGATCGCGATGCCGGCCGCCAGCAACGCCCAGTCGGTAACCCGCGGCCGGCCGCAGAGGGAGTGGGCCAACAGCACAAGCACCGGCACCCACCAGTCCAGACTGTACCGGTACCCGTACTGCACCCAGCCAACGGAGAAGTAGAACAGCATCGGCACGAGCATGCTCAGAATCACAGCAGCCCAGGGAAGCCACTCCCGCCGGTCTGCGCGGGTGAACAGCAGGCGGACGATGACCGGGCTGGTGATCCAGAGGGCCATCCCCCACGGCGACGGCCTCAGGTACGGCGGGTTGGGAATCACATCCGGAAGGCGCAGGAACATGGCGACAAGGTGCTCGGGTACGAAATGGACGTTGAAGAACCCCCACCGGGCCGCGGCCTTTGCGTTTACCGCGGACATTGAGTGCAGTGCGTATCCCGTCTGCAGGGGGTCGCCGAAGCGCAGGACGTTGTAGGCCAGGTAGATCGCCATGCCCGCGGCACTGGCCAGCGCGAACTGCACCAGCGATCGCAGCGACCGGTGGCGGAGCCCGAGGAGCAGGGCTACCGCCGGCACTGCTGGCAGCACGCTCAGGCGGGTCAGCCAGGCCGCCGCCAGAACTGCTCCAACCGCCAGCGGCCGCGCCCGGCCAGCCATTTCCCACACCAGCACCGCCATCGCCAGAACCACAACCACCTGCGCGAAGAACCAGGTGGTGCCGATCGCCGCCGCCGACCACAGCACGCTGCCGAAGGCCAGCGCCGCCGCGCAGAACAGCCGCACCGCGGGCGGGAAGCCCATGCGGCGCAGCGCCGCCGCCAGCACCGCCGCGGCAGCCGCGGCCAGGACCTGCCCGATGCGGCCCTGGTCAGTGCCCTCGCCCTGCAAGGCCACCACGGGCATCAACAGAACCGCCGGGACCGGCGGGAACGGTGCATACACCCGGCCTCCGACGCGAATGATGTCGTGGTAGTAATCCGGGATGTGGCGAAGGTCCACACGACCCTCGAGAAAGGCCTGGGCCATGTAAACGAAGTGCCGGTACGCGGTGTTGGTGCGTGGCGTCACGGCGACATAGACACCCAGCACCACCGCGAAGATCAGAACTGGCTCCAGCCACGCGCGCCTGGCGATCCTCTCCATCAGCAGCACGGGTTCGACGCGCGCGGGTCAAGGTCCCTCCGGCCAGGAACCAGACGCTCTCCGTGGAATCTCCGTGCAGATGACAAGCGGTGCCATACAGCCCAAGCTGGCCGATGTCCTGCTCGCCAACCGGGAGGTACGCGTGTGGCGGACGCTGGCGGCCTGCGCCTTGCTGCTGCGGTTCTTGATCATGCCCTACGGCGGATTCCCGGTGGACATCGGGACGTTCAGGGCATGGGCGGTCGGCCTGGCCGAGAAAGGCCCAGCGGCGTTCTACGGCGCTGGGTTCGCCGACTACCCTCCCGGCTACCTGTACGTCCTCTGGGCCATAGGTGAGATCAACCAGGTCGTCCGCTTCAGCGATCAGGCCTTCATGTTCGCCCTCAAGCTGCCCTCGGCGGTCTGCGACGTCGCGGCGGCATGGGTGGTCTTCGTCCTGGCACGGCAGATGGGATCGGGGTGGGCTCTTCCCCTCTCGGCCTCGTACCTGTTCAACCCGGGGATCGTCTTCAACAGCGCGTACTGGGGCCAAGTTGACGCGGTCGGGGCCTTGTTCGCGCTTTCCGGCGTCGCGCTGCTGCGCGCACCATCCCCGTTGCTCCCGGCCGTGCTGCTCACAGTCGGAGCCCTGATCAAGCCCCAGACCGCTCCGGCGATGATCCCGGCCGCCCTCTACCTGGTGCGGGCGCTAACACAGCCACCTCACGGCCCTCCTCGCTGGGGTCTGCTCCTGGGCGCTGCGGCCGCTGCGTTTGCCGCCCTGGTGCTCATCATCCTGCCGTTTGGGCTGAGCCCGCTCGGACTGATTGGCATCCTGCGCGTGTCGCTAGGGGTCTATCCCTACAGCAGCGTCATGGCCTTCAACTTCTGGGGTGCAGTGCAAGGATTCTGGGTAGAGGATCAGGTGCGGTGGCTGGGGGTCCCTCTGTACGCGTATGGATCGACCGCAGCGGTCGCTGCGCTAGCGGTGGTGGCGGTCGGGGCAATGAGGTGCCCGACGCTTCGCGGGACGATCCTGGCCTGCTCGGCGGCGCTGCTGGCGACTTTCGTGTTCCCGACCAGAATACACGAGCGCTACCTGCTCACTGCCATCCCGTTCTTCGCCGCGGCTGCGGCTGCCGACAGACGGATGGTCGGGGTCTACGCGACGCTCTCGGCGGTGTTCGCGTTCAACCTGCTCTTCGCGTACACGCGCCCCTACATCCAGACGTTCACGCTGCCGGGCTGGCTGGAGTCCACCCTCTTTTCAACCGCCGGCATTCGCGCGCTAAGCGTGACCACGATCCTGGCCTTCCTGGCCGCGATCTGGATCCTCTTCACGCAGGCCCGCGAGCCAGTCGGCGTGTCGCAGCACTTGGCCCCTAGATCCACGACCTGAACCACATCATCCGCATCATCCGCTCGTTGCTCATCGGCAGCGCCGACAGCACCGGGTAGTACGCCACGAACCACCCAACCGCCAGCGCTATGAAGAACCACACCACGACCCCTCCCACCCGCGCACGCACGCGCGCCAGCACCGCGGCCAGACCCATGATCAGAAACGGCAGCGCAGGCAGGTAGTGGTACAGGAACAGCGGCCGGCTGATGAAGGCGTACTGAAGGTACGAGATCGCGAACCCGGCCAGCAAGAAAGTCTCGGGCATCGCGCGCGTGCGCACAGCACGCCAGGCGACCAGGCAGAACGCCGGCAGTCCGGCCCACCAGATGATCGGGTTGCCGATGGCCAGGATGCCGCGATGGATCTGCGGCGCGGCCTCGTAGTACTCGTACCAGATCGGCCGGATCAGCACCGGCCAGGACCACCACCGCGACTGGTACGGATGTCCCTGGGTGAGACTCGCGTGAAACTCGTACATTGACACCTGCTGCGCTACCCACTCGCGCACCGTGTGCCCCAGCATGAAGTACGGAATGTAGGTCAGCAGGTAGACCGCCACCGGCACCAGGACAAACGCCGCCGCGACGTGGCGGACGTCCCCGCGCGGCAGAGCGATTCGGCCCCACCCGCGCAGCAGCGCCAGTGTCACCGGGATCGTGGACAGGGGCACAACCGTGGTCCATTTCGTGGCGATCGCGCAGCCCGCTGCTGCGCCGGCGAGGTAGAGCCAGCGCACCTCGCGTCCCGAGGGCTCCTCGGGACGGTCCAGGCGGCCACGCAGGTACTGCCAGAACGCGGCGTAGGCCCCGAACAGAAACAGGGTCAGGAAGATGTCGGGCTTGGCGATCCGGCTCTCGACAAAGATCAACCCGTCGGTGGCGATCAGAAGCGCGCTGGCTGCTGCGACGAACCGGTCCCGGAACAGAATGGCGGCCAGCGCGTAGACCACTGCCGCCAGGAGCGTGCCGGCCACCGCGCTGGCGATACGCCAGCCTACCGCGCGATCGCCGGCCAGCCGGATTCCGGCAGCGATGATCAGTTTCGACAGCGGCGGGTGGGTGCGCTCCTCGGTCACCTCCACCCCGGCCAGGATTTGCTGCGCCGCCTTCGCATAGTAGATCTCGTCGAAGACCATGTGCGCAGGCGTCTGCAGGCGCGGCAGGCGCACAAGGGCCGCGAAAAGGACGATCCCGAGCAGCAGCATGGCCGCGCGCCGGGACTCCCGCGGAACAGGGGCGACGGGCCCGGGCTCCTCAGCGGGGTGCGCCATGGCCCCTCCTCAGGCGGACATCGAGCGCGTCCAGGAGGCGCCGCGCTTCCCTCAGCACCTCGGCGTCAGGCTCCGTCTGGCCGTAGGCCGCCGCCTCCACGAGGGCCGAGAGCCCGGCAACCTCAGGCATCGGACCAAAGGCCTCAACCCTCTGCCTAAACTCGTCCACGGTCTCCGAGGGCGCACGGCGCCATCCCCTTCGTGCGAGCATCGCGCACATCTGGCGGTAGGTCTCGCCCAGGCTCCCGCCGGGGTGCTCGGAGACCGGCCTGGCGCCGATTGCCCGCCAGGTTCCTGCCGCTGCCAGCAGGCCTGCGAGTGCGATCCCGGCCCACAACCCGCCCCGGGCCAGGGCGGAGGCCGTCTCCAGCACCCTCGCCGCGCTCGGCGAACGGGCGGCCAGCTCCTGAAGCCGCGCGCGCAGCAGCTCGGCGATGTCCTGCCACACCCAGCGCCGCATCGCCGGCGCGCCCAGGGTCGCCGTGTCCGGGAACCCCGGCGTCGGCTCAAACTCCACCCAGCCCACTTCGGGGAAGAACACCTCCACCCAGGCATGGGCGTCGCTGTTGCGGACCTCGTAGAGTCCGGTCAGCGGGTTGAGCGTCCCTGGAGCGTATCCGGTGACCAACCGGGCCGGGATCTCCGCGGCCCGCAGCAGCACGACCATCGCGCTCGCGAACTGCTCGCAGTAGCCCCGTCGCTCCTCAAACAGGAAATAGTCCACCGCGTCGCCGGGTCTGCGCTGCGGGGGGATGGTAAGGTCGTACCTGTACTCGGCCCACAGGTGGCGATTGACGGCCATGACCTGGTCGTAGGCCGTGGGCTGGCCGGCTACGAGCCGGCGAGCCAGATCGCGCACTCGATCCGGGATCGGCGGCAGTGCCAGGTAGCGCTCCCGCAGGGCGGCAGGTACCTCGCCCGAAGCAGCGCGCAGACTCCCGGCGTCGGGTATCAACGCGTGCGACACCACCGAGTACACTGTGCCGGGCTTCAGCGTGGACGACAACCGGATCCCGCCGTACCGGTCAAGGTAGACCCGGGCCGTGGACAGATACAGACTCTCCGCCACCGGCGCGGCGAAGACCACGTTGGGCTGCTCCACCTCGATGAAGAACGACTGCGTGACCCTGATCGGCCGCGCCCCGTAGCGGAGGATCTCGTCCTGCCTGTGGACCAGATTGATCGGCGGGAAGCTGCCTTCTGCCTCGTGTACCCGGTTGTCGCCGATCTTCCATCCGGAGCCGGTGTATGTGTCAAACACGAGCGCCCGCCAGTTGAACTGGTGAGTGGACCGCACGCGCATGACCACGGCGTCGTCGAGACGGCCCCGCACGCGCAGGTCAACGGTCGTGCCGAAGCCAAAGTACCCGCGCGGGTTCCAGAGCCGCTGCCCCGCACCGTCACCGCCTCCATCCGGATAGGCCGGGTTGAAGATCCGGCCGGCAAAGAAATCCAGCAGCAGGCGCTGGGGCGAGAACGGCAGCGTGGCCAGGCGCATCCCCTCGTAGCGTGGGGTGAGCGTGAAGACCACACCGGCCACGAGCAGCACCACGAACAAGAGGTGGTTGGCCGCCGGCACGATGCTCGATCGCAGCGCGGCATGGACAGGGGGCGCCGCGCCAACCCCCGAACCGCTGGCCGGACCTCGGGGAGCGCCACCCGCTGGCGCAGCGGCCTCCTGCGCGGCCTGCCAGGCATTGTGCACCAACGCCTGAACCGCGGCCAGTGCATACGGCACAAGGTAGAGCAGGTAGGTCAGATCCCTGCCGAACGCCGCGGCTACCGCCATCAGGATCACCGACGAGAGCAGGCTGAACAACAGATCGCGCCTCGCCGGCACGTCGAACGAGTGCAGCGTCTGCAGCCAGAGCAGCAGCACCGTGAGCGGCACGCTCGTGTGATAGGGGTCGGCGTAGACGTCGCGCAGGAACTGCCAGCCGACAAGCAAGCAGAGCCCGGCTAGGATCAACTTGACCCACCAGTTGCGCTTTCCGCGGCGCCAGTAGGAGAACGCGAACCCGGCCGCGACCAGGACCAGGACGATCAGGCGGTGTTCCAGGAAGTCGTCGTGGGCGGTCACCGCCATGATGCTCACGACCACCGCGGCCAGGGTCCAAAGCCGGAGCGGCACCGAGTGCTCTGGCGCACCGGTGGCTACTAGGCGGCGCCAACCTACCACGCCTGCACCGTCCCGTCCTCCAGGTAGACAAGGCCTGAGGCGCGCCCGGCTCCGACGGAGGATTCGCCATGGGTCCCGCCATAGACCTGGCCCGCCGGGAGCACGGGCGTGACACCCGCGGGCCACGACCCGCCCGAGGGCCAAGACCCGCCGGCGGTCCGTGGTCCGCTACCGATGACGGCGGCCACTACTATCAGGTGCCGGCCGAGCGCGGCCAGTTGCGGCAGCACCTCTGCCACCGGCGGCGCGCAGGGGATCAATCCGGCCAGCCAGTCCATCGCCGCCTCGCGGCCGCGGTGCTGAACCACCCCCTCCTCCCATCCGACCAGCACGACGTCTGCTTCCCGGTCGAGCGCCGCCTGGAAGAGCGAGCCCGCGGCGCGCACCGCGGCGTCCAGTTGCTCCGTGCTCTGCCGGCGATCAAGGTCAACGACGATCGCGGCGCCGGGCCTAACCGGCCTCTCGAACTCACGGATGACCAGGGCCCCGCGCCGCGCCGATGATCTCCAGTGGATGTGCGCTGGGCTGTCGCCCCACCGGTAGTCCCGCACGCCGTAGAGGTCCTCTGGCTGTCGCGTGCGCGCGCCCGAGGACCCTCCTTCGAGCACCGGGACCAGGTGCGCCATCACCTGCGAGGGCACCGGTCGGGTTCGCGGCCAGATCGCGACCCCGCCGTTCACCCTGATCCGGCGGCGCGCCGCGAACAGGCCCAGCGGCCCCCGGGACGCCACTGCTACCGCATCAAGCGAGAACCGGCCGCGGCGGCTCGGCACGACCGTCAGGTCAACCGCCACCGTGAGGCCGCGGACTACCTGCGGCACAAGGGCCCGCGCCCGCGCGCCCGGCCATCCACCCTCGGCCACGAGGAAGCGGCCGCTCCGGGCGGATTCCAGCGTGATCTCCACCGGCAGGGGAACACCCTCTACCCCTCGGGTCGGAGCACGCTGCTCCACACGCAGCCGGCGCAGGGGCAAGTACGCCGTGGCCGCGCCGACGAAAAGCAGCGAGACCAGCAGGGCGTCGAGAACAAAAAGCAGCCCGGAGGCCAGGTTGGTCGCAAGCAAGAAGATCGCACCCGCCAGCAGCAGCGTGGTGGTGCCCTCACGCGTCGGCACGGGGCGCCTCGAAGATCGGCACCGGCGTCTGCGCCAGGATCTCCCCGATCACGGCCTCGGCTGAGGACGCCGGTCCGGCCTGCGATCGAAGGACCATCCGGTGGGCCATCACCGGCACCGCCAGCGCCTTCACGTCGTCGGGGGTGACGAACGCCCGGCCGGCCAGCGCAGCCCGCGCCTGCGCCGCACGGACCAGTACCAGGCCGCCGCGAGGGCTGCAACCGAGCGCGACCGACGGATGGTCTCGCGTTGCACCGGTAACCGCCAGCACGTACTCGCGCACAGGGAAGGCAACCGTGATTGCCGCCGCCTCCTCCTGCATGGCCAGCACTTCGGAAGGCGCCAGCACCGGTCTAACCGTCTCGATGGGATGATGCCCGGCATGGCCGGCCAACATCGCGCGCTCCGCCTCCAGCGGTGGGTATCCCAGCGATGTGGCCATGGCGAAGCGGTCGAGCTGGCCTTCCGGCAGAGGATAGGTCCCGTGATGCTCGGTCGGATTCAGGGTGGCGATCAAGAAAAACGGATGCGGAAGGCGCCGCGCCTGGCCGTCGGATGTGACCTGCCCCTCGTCCATCGGCTCCAGGAACGACGACTGCGTGCGCGGCGTGGCGCGGTTCAGCTCGTCCACCAGCACCACGTTGGCGAAGATCGGCCCGGGCACGAACCTGGTCTCGAACGTGCGGGGGTCAATGATCGAGGTGCCGAGCACGTCGGAGGGCAGCAGGTCAGGAGTACACTGGATGCGCGTGAACTCCCCGCCGATCGATCGGGCCAGGGCCCGGGCCAGCATGGTCTTGCCCACGCCGGGCACGTCGCGCAACAGCACGTGCCCACGGGAGAGCAGGGCCACCAGCACCAGGTCAATGACCGCGTCCTTGCCAAGAATGACGCGGCCGATGCTCTCGCGAAGCCGGGCTATCTGGTCAGCAAGCACAGGGCAGTCCTCTACGGCACGAGGTCCAACGCATCGACGAAGGTTGGGCGATAGAGCGAGAAGTCCCGCCGGTCGTAGGTGAACACCGTGGTGATGCGGTGCTGCTCGCACAGCGCAAGACTGGTGCAGTCCACGAAACCGAGCAAGGCAGTCTCGTAGCGGCGGTCTATCTCTCGCGCTGCTGCGAGGGTTTCGTCTGAGATGGCCAGAAGGTGGAATACGCCCCTCGCAAGATCGTCCCAGAGAGCCCGCGGCGCTCTGGCGCCCAGGCGGGCCTCCATGAACAGCATGGCCTCCACCACGACCGGAAGCGGCACCGCCAGTACCTCTTTGCTCCGAACCCGTTGAAAGAACGCCCGGGCCGCCCGGTGGTGCGTATCGTTGCGGTCCGCGAGCGCGGATAACGCTCCGGTGTCAACGAGGATCACTTGGGTCGGCGACCTCGCAGGTGCGACCTCAGGAGATCCTCGACCTGCTCAGAGACCGGCGCTTTCGCCGGGCCTGCAGCAACGCCCAGGAGCCGGGAACGAGGCGGCGCCCCGGACTCAGCTAGCAGGAGATCGAGGGCCTCACGGATGACAGCCGCCATCGGCTGCCCTTTCGCGCGGGCGTGCCGCGACAGCGCGGCCCTCTGGCGTTCGTCCAGGTATACCATCGTCTTGTGCACGGCGCACCTCCCCTGATCAGACTAGGTGGTCGTCCTGACCAGTGTCAACATATATGTCACCGCTGGCGCCATGTCCAGACGTTGTGCACCACGAAGTTCAGTAACCCGCCAAGGCCAATGGCGATGAGGTTTGACACCATCGGCATCAGCCCAGCGTGCGTCAGCCCCCACAGGAACCCCAGGTAGACCAGGTAGCCCAACCAGGTGGCCATATAGTACTTGCCCATCCGCTGCACGAATGAGGACAGGTTCCCTTCCTTGCGGTCGGCCCAGGTGTAGGCGTTGTTCAGAAGGAAGTTGGTGAACGTCGAGACCAGCCCTGCCACGATGCCCGCTCGCAGGTAGTGGACTCCCAGCGGATGCGTGAGCACCCAGAACACGGCCATGTTGACGGCCACGCCGCTTGCGCCCACGAGCAGGAACTTCCACAGCCGCGAGTCCGAGGGGCTGGCCGTGACGAGCATCGCGATGTGGCGAAACAGGTCAAACCCCTGCCGGACCGTCGCCTTGGTCTGTCCCGCGCCGCGCGCCTCGAAGACGTAAGGCACCTCGGCCACGCGCCGGTACCGGCCACGCGCCAGGATCTCCAGTAGGATCTTGAACCCTACCGGATGGAGCTCCACCCCCTCCACCACGCTCCTGCGCACCACGAAGCAGCCCGAGAGCGGATCGGTGCTGCGCCGGGCGCCGCCGAGCAACGCCCAGGCGAGCAGCCGGGTGGCCTGCGAGATCAGCCGCCGCGCTGGCGACAACCCGGGCCGGCCCGCGCCCGGCAGGTAGCGCGAGGCCACGACCAGGTCGGCGCGCTCATCTTCCAGGCGGCTC
>DYHL01000071.1 GCA_020724185.1 Candidatus Nitrosymbiomonas sp.
TAGACTACTCTCCAGTCAAAGGCAGCGCCATGGTGGGGCTACCTGAGCAGTTACGTTGGCAGGTAGTATTCTCCGCCCGCGCCCCTTCGCCTGCTGAACAACGCAGTGGGGCGGGCCTGAGCCCGCCCCACTGCCTGCCGCTACGCTCGACCTTGAATCCGAAGTGCTACTGCCTGCCGCGGCGAGGCCTCGGTCCTGACATCCCACCGCGGGGGCCCATCGAACCGGGGCCGTACGCGGGCCCGGTAGCGACCCGGGGGCCGGTCCGCAGCAGCCAGTCGGCCTGGGCCTGGGTGATCTTCTTCGCCTTGAGCGCCTGATCAACCGCTTCCTTGCGGGCGGTCGCCATCGCGGTCAGCACGGTCTCAACCTGAACGTTCTTGCCCTGCGCCACGACCGCGATCGTCTTGCCGGCGGCCAACTCCTGCTGCAGCGCCTGGGTGGTCATCTTGAGCGTCCTGGCCGCAGCCGCAACGGTCGCGTTGTGAATGGCCGTGTGGACCTCCGCGGGAACGCTCAGGCCGATTCCGCCGGCGCCCGGACCGCGCACCGGCCTCTGGACTGCGGGCGCGCCCTGCTGCGCCCAGGGCGGGCCGGCGGCGATGGCCGGAGCCACGGACGATGCCAGCATCACGGCAGCGAGGCTACCGACGATCAGAACTCTCTTCATCTCTGTCTCCCTCCTCGTGTGCCCCTGCGGGCTGCCCTCTCCCGGTGAGGCGATCGTTCAAGACCCAGCATGGGACAGGCCCGTGTGGGTCCCGTGAGGGAAGGATGAAGCCTGGATGAAGAGTTCAGCCGGCGGAGGGAAGGGTGAAGGAGAACGTGCTGCCGCGTCCGGGACCAGGGCTGGCTGCCCGGATGTCTCCGCCGTGGGCCTCCACAAGGTACCGGGCGATCGTGAGGCCCAATCCGCTGCCGCCTCCACTGCGGGCGCGCGATCGGTCCACCCGATAGAACCGTTCGAAGACGTGCGCCAGGTGCTCGGCGGCGATGCCCACTCCGGTGTCTTCCACGTCAATCCTTACCCGCGACCCCTCGGAGCGCGCGCTCACCGCGATGCGGCCCGGCGAAGGCGTGTACTGGATGGCGTTGCCGATGAGGTTCTGCAGCACCTGTTGGATGCGGTCGGGGTCTACGCTCACCGGGGGTAGTGCCTCGGGCACGGCCACCGCGATCACCAGTCCCTGGTCATCGGCCTGCGGGCGCAGGCGCTCCACCGCCGCCTCCACGATTCGACCTACTGGCACGGCCTGGGGAATCAACAGGAGCACACCAGCGTCCAGCCGCGAGAGCTCCTCCAGGTCGGTCACCAGCCGCTGTAGCCGGTCAACCTCCACGGCGACCCGAGCAAAGGTCTCAGGCCCGGCTTCGAGCACGCCGTCGGACAGCCCATCCATGTATCCCTTGATGCCGGAGAGCGGCGTTCGAAGCTCGTGGGCCACATCTGCCAGGAGGGCCCGGCGCCTGGTCTCGGTTTGCTCCAGGGCCTCGGCCATGGTGTTGAAGCTGTCCGCGAGCGCGCCCAGCTCGTCGGTGCTCTGAACCGGCACCCGCTCGTCGTGGTGACCCGCGGCCAGGCGCTGGCTGGCCGCGGCAAGGGCCTGCACCGGCAGCACGATCCGTCTGGTCACGTACATGCTCAGGGCTCCGGCGGCCATGATCGCCGCGATGCCGGCGACGACCAGGGCGTCGGCAACGCCGGTGCGGAAGAGCCGCTCAACGTTGGTGGCAGGGGGCCCTCCGAATCGTGATCCTGATCCCTCCATCCGGCGGGCCACGTGACGCGGCCCGAGGAAGTCCAGCGCCGCTGACAGCACCACAAGGCCCACGATCAGAACGATCAGGTACGAGACGAAGACCTGGACTCCCAGCGATCGTCGCACTGCGCCTACTCCGCCTCGAACCGGTAGCCGACGCCCCTCACCGTGGTGATGAACGCGGGCCGGCCCGGATCGTCCTCCAGCTTCTTGCGCAGTTCCTTGACGTGGACGTCCACCACGCGCTCATCGCCGAAGAAGTCGGCTCCCCAGACCCGCTCGATGAGTTGCGGACGGGTGAACACCAGGCGAGGCGCCCTGGCCATGGCCAGCAGCAGGTCGAACTCCAGCGTGGTCAGCGCCACCGGGCTCCCGTCTTTCCACACTTCCCTCTGGCCTGGGTCTATCCGCAGACGCCTGAAGGTCAGCGATCCGGGTTGCCTATCGCTCCCCCGGCTGCGTCGCAGTAGCGCCTTGACGCGCGCGACCATCTCTCGAGGGCTGAACGGCTTGGTCAGGTAGTCGTCGCCGCCCACGCCCAGTCCCACGACCTTGTCGGTCTCGTCGGACCGCGCGGTAAGCAGCAGCACGTAGGCATCCGACCACTCCCGCAGCCGTCGGAGCACCTCCAATCCGTCCATGCCCGGCAGCATGATGTCCAGGACGATCAGGTCCGGGCGCACCCGCCGGGCCAGGGCCAGCGCCGCAACGCCGTCCTCTGCGACCTCGACCGCGAAGCCCTCGCGCGTCAGGTACCGCGAGACGACGTCGCGGACGGACGCCTCGTCGTCAACAACTAGAACCGTGCGACCGGACGGCATTCCCACAGAGCTCCCTGGTGCCCAGAAGGGCGGGGAGGCCGCGGAGCGGCCTCCCCTAACCGAGCTGTGCCTGCCAAACCACGGGGCCTGGACGCGGTCCCGGCGGGCTATCCTATGGGCTTGACGTTGGAGGCCTGGGGGCCCTTCTGGCCCGTCACGACCTCGTACTCAACCTTCTGGCCTTCGCTGAGGCTCCTGTAGCCATCGGCCTGAATCGCGGAATAATGGACGAAGACATCCTTGCCGCCCTCGTCGGGAGTGATGAAGCCGTAACCCTTCTCCGCGCTGAACCACTTGACTGATCCGATCGGCATGCCCTACCCACCTCTCCTTATTGCCGCCCAGCGACTCCGTTGGACGGCAGTGCAGCATCGCCTTGCGAGATTGTTATATTGGCCCCATGAAGGGGGATTCCTTCTTGGCGGGCGAATGCTTGAGAACAATCTGTGCGGGGAAGCCACATGGGGGGAGGCCGGGTTCTGAGGGGGCGTTCGGTACGAGCAGCCGTGCTGCTGGCTGGGATGCTGGGTGCGCTGGTGCCCGCGTGGCTCAGCCCTATGCCCGGGGCCGCCCAGGTGCGTCCGTCCGGCGGCGCCGTGCGCGCCGTGCTCGAGGGCGGGCTGACCGTGATCGTCCAGGAACACCGTGCGGCGGACGTGGTCGCACTGCACACCTGGATTCGGGTCGGGTCGAAGGACGAGGACGACGAGACGAACGGCGCGGCCCACTTTCTCGAGCACATGCTCTTCAAGGGCACCGCGAGGCGCAAGGTCGGCGAGATGGACCGCGAGGTCGAGGGTATTGGCGGCGTCCTGAACGCCGGCACCTCGCTGGATTGGACCTACTACTACGTGGTGGCACCCAGCCGGTACTTCGACCAGGTGCTCGAACTGCAGTCCGATGCCATGATGCGCTCGACGCTTGATCCCTCCGAACTGGAGCGTGAGCGCAGGGTTGTCCTTGAGGAGATCAACCGTCGCGACAACTTCCCGGCGACGCGCGCCGTGGAACTGATGCGCGGCCTGGCGTTCACAGTGCACCCCTACCGACGGTCTGTGCTGGGCACGCGGGCAGCGATCGAGCGGATGCCGCGGGATACGCTGCTGAGGTTTTACCGCGACTACTATGTTCCGGACAACATGACGGTGGTTGTGGTCGGGAACGTCCGGACCGCCCAGGCCCTGGCCAGCGTGAGGCGTGCTTATGCGGGGTTCAGTGGCCCGCCGGTCCTGCGCGTGCCACCTCCGGTGGAGCCGCCGATGACGGGCGTACGGCGCCTGGTGGCCGAACAGGACGTCCGTGTCGCCTACCTGGCCATCGGGTTCCCGGGCCCGACGGTGCGCGACCGTGACGTGCACGCGACGGACGTCCTGGCCTATTCGTTGGGGCGCGGACTGGGCGCGCGGCTGCGCCTGCAGGTCGTGGACCGCGCCCGTCTGGCGCAGAGCGTCGGCGTCTCGTTCCTGACGACCGAGGACCCCTACCTGTTCGTGATCTCGGCGGTAACTGAGCCGGCGCACGCGGAGCGCGCCGAGGCCGCGATCCTGGCCGAGGTGGCCGCGGTCGCCGACCAGGGGATAACCGAGGCCGAGCTGGTGCGCGCGCGGAATCTGCTGGAAGGCGAGCACATCTACGGCACGCACACAACCCGCGGCCAGGCGTACACGCTGGGTTTCTATGCCACCATTGCCGACCTGGAGTTCGCATCCGGCTATCTGGCACGCATCCGCCAGGTTACCAGGGATGACGTTCAGCGTGCCGCGCGGCGCCTGTTCGACCCGCGCCGGTACGCGGTCGCCGCCATCCGGCCCGCTGGAAGGTGAAGTGGGCCGTGCGTCTCCTTGCCGCTGCCCTGCTCGTTTCTCTCCTGGCCGCCTCCGGCCCCACGGCTGGCGCGACGGTCATCTCCCGCCAGGCTGCCGCTTCACGCCACGTGCTGGAGAATGGGCTGACGGTCGTAGTCAAGCCCAACCCTGCGAGCGACCTGGTCGTCGTGGAAGCCCTGGTCCGCGCCGGTCCACGCCTGGAGGAGCCGGCCCAGAGCGGGGCCACCTTTTTCGTGCGCAGCATGCTGGTTCGCGGGACGCACCGCCGCTCCGCTGATCAGATCGCGCAGACGATCGAAGGGATCGGTGGCCTGTTGGGAGGCGGAACAAGCGCCGACTTCACCTCGCTGTACACGGTGACGCCGGGCCGCTACCTTGACCTGGGAATGGAGCTGGTAGCCGACCTGCTGACCAATGCCCGGTTCGACCCCCGGGACGTGGAAACCCAGCGCGGGGTAGGCCTCTCGCGGATCCGGCAGAACGCTGACCAGCCGCTGCAGCGCGCGGTGGATCTCCTGGGCACCGCCCTGTATCCTTATCATCCCTACTCCCAGCCCGTCATCGGGGCCGCGGAGACGGTCGCAGCGCTCACCCGTGAGCAGCTCCTCGATTTCTACCAGGCCCATTTCACGGCGTCCAACATCGTCCTCGTCGTTGCCGGAAACACCACCGAGGCCGAGGCGCTGGAGAAGGCGAGGCAGGCGTTCAGCGGGCTGCGCAGCGGGCCGCCGCCGCGCCGCATCCGGTGGCTGCGCACGGTGGAGCGCGCCCTGGTTCCCCCGCTTGCCTCGCCGCAGGAGGTTCGGGAGACGAGGCCGGCCGCGGCCGCCTGGATTGCCATGGGATACCTGGGTGTGCCCGTGGGGCACCGCGACTTCGCAGCGCTGCGCGTGCTCAACGCCATTCTGGGAGAGGGAATGTCGTCGCGGCTGTTCACCGAGATCAGGGACAGGCGCGGGCTGGCCTACCAGGTGGGTTCCGCGTTCCTGATGCGGGCGGGCCCGGGCCACATCCGCCTGAGCTCCGGGACCGATCCTTCTACCATGTCGGTGGTCACGGCGGCCATGCTGCGTGAAGTCGAGCGGCTTCGCACCGAGACCGTGCCAGCCGACGAGCTGGACCGGGCCAAGCAAGGGATTACTGGCCGCTATGCCCTTTCCCGCGAGGAACTGGAGGCCCAGGCGTTCTACCTGGGGTGGTACGAGATCCTGGGTGTTGGGTTTGCCTACGATGAACGCTTCTCCGAGGAGATCGGCCGCGTCACCGCAGGCGATGTGCTGCGGGTGGCGAAAGCGTACCTGACTGTCCCGGCGCTGGCGGTCGTTGCGCCGCCAGCAGCCCGGTAGCGTTGTGCCCCGGTAAACGCCAGACGGTCCTGCAGGGTCGAATACGACAAGAGATCGCATCACGCAGGAGGTACTCATGGGGACAGTTTTGGGAACGGTCTACAGGGCATTGCTTGTTGCTCTCGTGGTAGCGGTTGCCTCACCGCCGGTTGCGCAGGTTGTGGCAGGGCCTGCCCCGTCGCTCTTCCCGCTCGTCACCGGTGCGGTGTGGACGCGCAAGACCGATGAAGGGACCGAGTCCGCCACTAAGGTAGTGGGTCCCAAAACCGTCGGGACCGTCCGGTGCATCGTGACCGAGCGCAAGGCGGTCGAGCGCGGCCGCGAGCGGATCGATCGCACCTGCTACCAGGTGACCGCTGCCGAGGTCCTGGTCATCGAGTGGACCTCTCCCAGGGGAGGGCTCCAGGTGAGCACCCCCCCGCGGCCCGTGATGAAGCTGCCGCCGAGGGCAGGGCAGGCCTGGTCGTGGAGCCCGGCGGATTCCGCTTTCGAGCTGAAGATCACCTCGAAGTGGATCGGCGAGGAGACAATCAAGGTGGCAGCAAGGACCTACAAGGCCTGGAAGCTCCAGACGGTGACAACCGGCGAGGACTCTGAGATCACGGCATACACATGGTACGCGCCGGGTGTCGGCGCGGTGCGTACCGAGCGGAAGGGCTTCCGCGGCGACCGCCAGATCAGCGGCTGGTCGGAGCTGGTGAGCTACAAGGCGCCGTAGTCACGGGACCTCGGTGGGGAATGAACGAGAGGGCGGGGGATACCCCGCCCTCCTTCGTTCAACCACTCAATGCCGCAGGTTATGTCGCTGGTTGTGCCGTCTTACCGTCGCCGCACGGTGATGGCTGCGTACCAGCCGTCCCAGGCCATCGTGCACGGGCACGGGGTGGATCCCACGGCAGTCGTTGACCACTGGATTGATCGGTAGCCCACCTCGAGTCCGGCCTCCGGAGAGAGCAGTCTTCCCAGTGCCAGGTTGTAGTCCCTGATGCTGGCGGTGCCACCCGGCGGGGTGAGCACGCCGAAAATGCTGTGGTTGATTGACCATGTCCCCAAGGCAGCCGAGCCCGACAGGTACCACGCCTCCCGGAACGGTACGTACAGATCGAGGCCGTAGCGCAGGCCGTTGGCAGTGAAGTTGCGGATCCCGCCGTCCACCGTAACGTCCAGGGCGCCACTGCCGTATCCGGCGAACACGGTCATCTCAGCGCCACGCCAGTTGGCCGGCGCTATCAGGTAGTGAAGGTTCGTGGAGAAGAAGCGGTTCGTGCCAGGGGACGATCCAAACCCGCCCTCCGTATTCACCAGGTTGTTCCCCCCGCCGGTGTCGTAGGCGAGGCTCCAGATGAACCGGTTGACCGGCCGCGAACGGAACTCGAAGCCCAGCAGGGTCGAGTCCCAGACGATATTGCCCGGGGCCAGGCTGTCAAGGTAGTTCAACGGACGGACGCGCTCTGGCCGAGCCCCGTTCTCTCCCGGCTGCGACGGGCTTGCAGGGGTTGACCACAGTCTGAGCTTGAACGTCTGTGCGCTGGCCGTATCGGCCGCCACCGCCACCAACAGCGCAATCATGAGGACGGTCGCTAGAAGCACGGCACTTCCACGCATGCTTCACCTCCACAGATCTGGGCCTGCACTGGATACACGACAAGTATGTCGTTGCGATATTCGCTCCCTGCGCGCGGCCTCCTGCTCTGAGGGGAAAGCCGGGTGCCCGTGCGGAATACCCGGGTGATGTCTCCTGCCGAACCTGCGCCCACCAGCCGCCAGAGTTGGATGCTGCTTGCAACGGTCTTCCTCGTGATGGTGGGCTTCGGCATCGTCATGCCGATCCTGCCGTTCTTCGCGCGGCGGTTCGGCGCCTCGCCGGTGCAGATGGGTCTGCTGATCACGGCATGGGCGGTTGCCCAGTTCGTGGCCTCACCCTTCTGGGGGCTGGCCGCCGACCGGGTCGGAAGGAAGCCGGTGCTGGTCGCCGGCCTGTTCGGCTACACGTTCGCATTCCTGGGCATGGCGCTCGCCCAATCCTATGGCATGCTGCTGGCCGCGCGCATCGTCGGCGGACTTCTCTCGGCCTCAGTGTTGCCGTCCGCGCAGGCCATCGCCGCGGACCTCAGCGCGCCGGAGGAGCGTAGCGCCGTGATGGGCAGGATGGGCGCGGGGTTTGGCCTGGGCTTCCTGGTGGGGCCCGCGGCCGGAGGCGCCCTGGCGCTCGCCGGCCCGCTGGTTCCGTTCTACGCGGCCGCGGTCGCGTCGGCGCTGGCCCTGCCACTGGTGATTCGATTGGTGGCTGAGCCGCCCGTCGACGCCCGGCGCGCGGCCGCGGCGCGCCTTGGTGCAGGAGCGCTGGCGCAGGCGCTGCGGAGCCCGGAACTCCCCTTGTATCTGATGGCCTTCGCCACCACCTTTGGCGGGTCGAGCCTGTTCTCGATGCTCGGCTACTACGCGATGGACCGGGCGGGCGGGACGCCCTCGGACGTCGGCGTGATGTTCACCGCGCTGGGGCTGGGATCAGTGGTGGCGCAGGGCATCGCCGTGGGGCCGGTGACGCGGAGGTGGGGAGAGGTCCGCACCATTCGCGCCGGCTTCACAGCAGGCGCTGCGGGGTTCGTGATGGTGGCGCTGGCCGGATCGGTGGCTTCGATCACCGTAACCGTGTGCATGACCTCGCTTGCGATGGCGTTCCTGCGGCCCTCACTGGCCGCGCTCAACTCCCGCACGACCAGGTTGGGCTACGGCACCTCGCTGGGGATGCAGACGTCGTTCGACAGTCTGGGCCGCACGCTCGGGCCGTTGTGCGCGGGGACACTGTACAACATGGATCGGGCTGGACCCTTTGCAGGAGCGGCGGCGGTGTACCTCCTGGCAGCCGCCTCCGCGCTGCGCATGCGCGATGGCGGCGGGCGCCGTCCTACCGTCCCCAGGTAAGCACGCAGGCGGCCCAGGTGAAGCCGCCGCCGAAGCCGATTAGCACGAGGTTATCGCCGTCCTTGATGCGGCCGTCGGACCGTGCCTCCCAGAGCGAGATGGGCACCGAAGCCGAAGAGGTGTTGCCGTACGCCTCGATGGTGCTGACGAACCGCTCCAGGGGAAGACCGGTCGCGCGGGCCACCGCCTCGGTAATGCGCTGGTTGGCCTGATGCGGCACCACTAGCGAAATGTCGTCCAGCGAGAGCCCCGCCTTCTGGACAACTTGAAGGATGGTCTCGGGCACGATCCGCACCGCCAGCTTGAACACCGACTGCCCGTCCATGCGGGCGCGGTGGAGGCCCTTGGCGACGACCTCCTCGGTCATGGGGACGCGGCTGCCGCCCGAAGGCAGCTTGAGGATGTCCGCCGCGGAGCCGTCGGAGCCGACGACCGTGGAACGCACCCCGCCCCCGCCCGATGAGGGACCCATCACGACGGCCCCTGCGCCGTCGCCGATCAGCACGCTGGTCGTGCGGTCGCTCCAATCCGCGAGCCGTGTCAGCACCTCGGCGCCAAGGACGAGCACGTGCCTGACAAGCCCGGCCTCGATCATCTGCGCTGCGGTAACCACCCCGTAGACGAAACTGGAGCATGCGGCCAGCAGGTCGAACGCTCCTGCCCGTGTCGCGCCGATCCGCTCTTGGACCAGGCACGCGGTGGCAGGGAAGACCATGTCGGGGGTAGTGGTTCCGCAGATGATCAGGTCCAAATCCGCCGCAGAGATTCCCGCGTCGCGCAACGCGGCCTCGGCCGCGGGCACGGCCAGGTCTGAAGCGGCCTGGTCGCCCTCGACTATCCTGCGCGTCCTGATGCCGGTCCGTGTGACGATCCACTCGTCGCTGGTCTCGACGATCTTCTCCAGATCGGCGTTGGTCAGGATCCGCGGCGGGACGTGCATGCCGAGCCCCAGGATGGCGGCGCGTGTGATGGTCTGTTGTTGGCACATAAGCCTCTAGTTTCGGCGACCAAGAGGGCTGTCCTGCCTGCCCGGACGCTGCTGGGAATCGGTCCGCGGTCCGCGGCGTTGAACAGGAGGAATCCAATGCAGAGGAGGATCCCACGGCCATGCAACTCGACGAGGCAACACGCGCCTTCCTGGGCGAGCCCAACCCCGCGGTGCTCGCCACGGTTTCCCCTAAGGGACGCACGCAGGCCACGCCGGTCTGGTTCGTGCTGGAAGGCGACAAGATCTTGATCAACACGAGCAAGGGTCGTGTGAAACTACGCAACCTTGAGGCCCAACCGCACATGGCCCTGACCGTTGTTGACCCTAAGAACATGTACCGCTACGTGCAGATTCAGGGCAAGGTCGTTCGCTTTGACGCTGAGAACGGCGCCCGTGACATTGACCGGCTCTCGGTGCGCTACACGGGGCAGCCGTACTCCTACCAATACGGCGGGGGTCCAGAGGATCGCGTGAGCGTGCTCATCCGGCCGCTGTCCGTCAGCGGGATGGGGCGCTAATCATCCATCGCCGGAGATCGTTCAGGTTGCGTACGGTTAGATCGGGGCGGGGATCGGCGTCAGTTGGGGACCGGTCCGCGGTCACGCCGGTGAGCACCAGGATCGTGAACAGCCCGGCTGCGCGGCCCGCGGCTATGTCGGTGCCGAGCTGGTCGCCAACCATCGCCGTCTGCTCGGGGCGCGTCCCGATCCGGGCCATTGCTTCGTGAAGCAGCCGGGGGTCGGGTTTACCGATCACAACCGGCTTCCGGCCGCTGGCGTACTGCAGCGCGCTGACCAGAGCCCCGGCGCCGGGCATGGCGCCGGTTTCGGTGGGGACCAGCGGGTCCGGATTTGAGGCCACGAACTCCGCTCCCCCGGCAAGCGCGGCGGTAGCCAGGGCAAGCTTTCGGTAGGTTATCCGCCGGTCCAGTCCGACCACGATCGTCGCGACGTCTTCCCAAGCCGGGACGAACCCTGCCCTGGCTATCGCCCGCCGGAACGGCGGTTCGCCGATGACCAGGACGCGGGACCCGGGCCTCAGGGTGGCGCGCAGGTAGGCCGCGGTTCCCACCGAAGATGTAACGATGCGCTCGGCCGGCACGCGCATGCCCATGGTTGCCAGGAGCCGCGCGTACTGGCGTGGGGTGCGGGTACTGTTGTTGGTCACGAGCGCGAAGGGAATACCCATCCGGTCGAGTGCCGCAAGCAGCGCGCGCGCCCCAGGGAGCACGCGCCTGCCCCGGTAGAGCACGCCGTCCATGTCGAAGAGATAGCCGCGGAGGCTCGTCGGGATCATGGTCGCGTTTTCTCCACCGCCCGAGGTCTCCCCTTCCGGGGGCCCACGGCCTCGACCTGGGGCCGGCGGCCTGCAGGAGGGGGCGGAGGGGACAGCGAACACGAAGTGGCCAAGTAACTGCTCAGGTAGCCCCACCATGGCGCTGCCTTTGACTGGAGAGTAGTC
>DYHL01000072.1:0-1098 GCA_020724185.1 Candidatus Nitrosymbiomonas sp.
GCACCACGCCCGCCTCTCCGACCGGCAGTTCCTGGTCAGGGGGCCTGAACGCGCCGCCGTGCAGGTCCACCACCAGGCGATCCGGCTCCAACAGCGTGCGCATCTGGGCCTGCAGAGGGCCGGTGGCGTCCAGCACCACCCTGATCGCTCCACCACCGCGCTGAAGGGTAACCGACATGATCTGGGAGGCAACGTGCAGGGTGCGCTCGATCTCGTCGTATCGGACCCAGGCGCCCAGCGCCGCGAAGACGAACTGCGCGGGCACGAACGGGTGCCCTCCGATCAGGGCGGGGGCAGCAGGCAGGGACCTGGCCTGGCCGTTCACCAGCGCCACCGGATCACCGATCCGCATCTGAACCGTGCGGCCCGTGCGGTTGGTGATCAGCACAGTCCGCTCCGCGCTCAGCCAGACCGCCGCGGCTCCATAGCCCTCAAATGCGCGCGTCGCCGGGATCATCACCTGGCCGGCCTGCATCATCGCAGGCGCGGCCAGCGAAACCGGCGACCCGTTGACCACTACCCGTATTGCTGGCTGCCCCGCGGCTGGCGATGCCGCAGCCAGGACAGCCACTAGAATTGTCAGCGCGCTCACGCGCATGCAGCACCGCGTTCGGTGCGCCGACCACCCTCCCCTGTTGGTTCCTACCCTCCGGCCTCTCCCGTAAGTCCTGATTGTTCGTCGCGGGAAGGGGAACTCCTGCCCGGTTGGTGAATGTTCCTGGGCCGGAATACCCGCTGCAGGAGGCTCCCATGCTGGTTGACACGCGCCTGGTCTATGAATCACTGGCCGAGGTTCCTGCCGTCGTTGGGGAGGCAGAGCGCCTGGGGTTCGATGGGATCTGGGCAACCGAGACCGACCACGACCCGTTCCTGGGCCTTGGGTCGGCTGCCGCGTCCTCGTCCAGGATCACGCTGGGCACTTCCATCGCGCTGGCCTTCACCCGGAGTCCCACCACCCTGGCGTACACCTCCTGGGATCTGGCCCAACTCACCGGGGGCAGGTTCGTACTGGGCCTGGGCACCCAGGTCAAGGCGCACATCACGCGCCGTTTTGGGATGCCCTGGGATCCACCCGCGCCCAAGATGCGCGATGTGGTC
>DYHL01000072.1:1108-11035 GCA_020724185.1 Candidatus Nitrosymbiomonas sp.
CGCCGCGATCCGCGCGGTGTGGGCGGCCTGGAGCGAGCGGCGGCCGCTGAGCTTCCGCGGCAAGTACTTCACCCTCTCGCTCATGACGCCGTTCTTCACGCCCCCGGGCCCAACACCGCCTGGGCCGCGCATAGAGATCGCGGGAGTCGGCCTGCGGATGTGCCGCCTGGCAGGCGAGGTCGCCGACGGTTTCCACGTTCACCCGTTCCACACACGCCGCTATCTCCGCGAGGTGGTCGTGCCCAGCATCGAGACCGGCCTGGCCCGGCGCGGCCGCCAGCGCACGGAGTTCAGCATCGCCGCCGCGGTGCTCGCGGCGACCGGTACAGCAGCGGAGGTAGACACGGGCCTCCAGGACCTCCGACGGCACCTTTCCTTCTATGCCTCCACGCCCGCCTACCGACCAGTCCTGGACTTGCACGGCTGGGGTGAGGTTGGAGAGCGGTTGAGCCGGCTCGCGGCCCAGGGCAGGTGGCAGGAGATGCCCGGCCAGATTCCCGACGAGATGCTGGAGGCGTGCGCGGTCTGGGGCCCGCCGGACGAGGTAGCCACCCGGCTGCGCGCTGAGTATAGCGGGCTCACCGATCGGCTCGGGATCTATGAGCCGTTGGTGCCGGGGCGCCGCACCGAGGTCTGGCGCGCAATCCTCGACGGCCTCCGGTAGGACGGACGGCTCGGTAGGGCTAACGGGTTTCGTCGAGCGCCTCGGCAAGAGCCGCCATCAGCGGGGCCATCACGCGGGCTGAGAAATCGAACTCGGCGCCGGCCGCCTCGAAGAGCGCGGGCAAGGGTTCGCGGCCGCCCAGGGCAAGCGCAGAGCGGTACCGGCGAATTGCCTCGGCTCGATCGGCCCGCGCGTGCAGCCACACCTGAAGAGCGCCCATCTGCGCGATCCCGTACTCGATGTAGTAGAACGGGACCAGGAACAGGTGCAACTGCCGCTGCCACAGGTAGTCCACCACTTCCTGGTACCCGCCGAAATCCACCTCGGGCGCGAGCCGCGCAAAGATCCGCGCCCACTCCGCGCGGCGCTCCTCGCGCGAGTGCCGCGGGCGCGTGTAGATCCAGTGCTGGAAGGCGTCAATCGTGGCCACCCATGGGAAGATGAGCACGGTGCGCTCCAACTGCTCGCGGAACGCGCGCCGCGCCTCTTCCGGCGCGGCATAGAACACCCCGAGGTACGGGCTGGCCAGCATCTCCATCCCCATCGAGGCAACCTCGGCGAACTCGAGGGGGGCGTCTCTGTAATCCAGGATGGGCTCGTTGCGGGCGGCCAGCATGTGGAACGCGTGCCCCCCTTCGTGGAGCAGAGTGCGCAGGTCACCGTCCATTCCCACCGCGTTCATGAAGATGAACGGCACGCGCCGTTCGTGCATCGTGCTCTGGTAGCCTCCCGGCGCCTTGCCCTTTCGGCTTTCCAGGTCCAGCAGCGATGCGTCCCGCAGAAATCGGAACTGCTCCCCCAGTTCGGGGTCCACTCTCGCGAAGATCTGTTCCACCCCGGAGGTCAACTGCTCGGAGTTCTCAAACGGCCGAAGCGGCGGGCGGCCCAGCGGGTCCACCTCGAGATCCCACGGCCGCAGCTCGGCGAGGCCAAGGGTCTGCCTGCGTTCGGAACGCAGCCGCCGGACGAGTGGGAGAACCGTCGCCTCAACGGCCTCGTGGAACAGCAGGCAGTCCTCGGGCGTGTAGTCGAAGCGCTCGCGCTGCCGGAACGCGAACTCGCGATAGTCGGCGCACCCGGCGTTCTGGGCGATCTGCACGCGCAGCGCCAGGAGCTGATCGAAGAGATCCTCCAGCCTGTCGCGGTCCGCCAGGCGACGGCGGGCGACCAGTTCCCAGGCCTCCTGGCGCACGGATCGATCGGTTTCCTCGAGATAACGCGCCATCTGCTGGAGTGTGTGCTCCTTGCCCTGGAAGAAGACCGTCATCGCGCCGATGACCTTCTGGTATTGCTGCTTCAGCTTCGCTTCCTCGGTCTCGAGCGGCACATTCTCCGGCCGGAAGAGCGCCACGCGGTTGGAGACAAGCCGGTCCATCTGCGCGTATCGAGGTGGCAGCGCCGCGCGGTGCGGCGCTCGCAGGTAGGCCTCGTCGAGCGCGTGGGAGAGCGGCTTGACCCGGGGCACGATCTGCTCGATGAAGAACAGATGCGCCTGCTCGCGGGTTGGATCGTCGGTTTGGCAGGTCATCGCCACGTACCGGCGGGCACCCTCCTCGTGGATCACGGAAACAAGCTCGCTGGCATCCTCCAGCCAGCGCTCCAGCGCCCCTGGCGAGTCCGGGATCGCGTCGAGGAGGCGCTGGAACAGGGGCTCGATCTGCGCCCAGTCACCCATGTCCGCGCCCTCGGGTACGAAGCGCCGGGGGAACGTCTGCTGCAGGTCCACCGCGGGTGCCATCGTGCTACCTCCTGTTATCCCTCAACCTTCACGACCTTGAGGAAGTTGGTTGTCCCGGGCTGGCCGATCGGGACCCCGGCGGTGACCACTACCAGGTCGCCGGCGCGCGCTGCGCCGAGCTCGACCGCCGCTTGCACGCCGCGCGCGATCAGCGCGTCAATGTCGTTGACCCGATCCACCAGGACCGGCCTCACGCCCCAGGTAAGCGAGAGCTGCCGCAGCGTTTCCGCGGTGTGCGTCACGGCAACGATCGGGCGCCGCGGACGCAGCCGCGATACCCGGCGGGCGGTGCTCCCAGAGCCGGTCGCCGCAACGATGGCCGCGGCGCCGATCGCCTCCGCGGCCTGGCACGCGGCCAGCGCAATCGCCTCGCCCGTCTCGCCGACCCGTTCGCGCGCGTGCCGGCTCAGGAGCAGCTCGTACGGCAGCGCTTCCTCGGCGCGCGCGGCGATGGCGGCCATCGTGGCAACGCTCTCGACGGGATGCCGTCCAATGGCCGTCTCGCCCGAGAGCATCAACGCGTCGGTGCCGTCGAACACCGCGTTGGCGACATCCGCGGCCTCGGCCCGCGTGGGCCGCGGGCGGACCACCATGCTCTCCAGCATCTGCGTGGCGGTGATCACCGGCTTCCCGTGCCTGTTGCACAGACTGATGATCGTCTTCTGGACGACCGGCACCTCTTCGATCGAGGTCTCCACCGCCAGATCGCCTCGGGCGATCATCACACCGTCGGCGGCGACGACGATCTCCTCGATCCGGTCCAGGGCCCGGCGCCGCTCGATCTTGGCCACGAGCCGAATCGCCCCACCGCGGCCGGCAATCCACTGGCGCACCTGCTCGATGTCATCCGCGTTCTCGATGAACGACAGGCCGGCGAAGTCCACGCCGTGGGAGATCCCCCAGGCCAGGGCAAGCAGGTCATCCTCGGTAACGGCGGGCATGCTGAGCCGGGCGCCGGGCAGGTTCACGCCGGCGTGCTGGCGCAGCCGTCCCCCAAACTCGACCACGCACTTCACCCGGCCTGCGGCCACGTCCCTGACGACCAGGTCTAGCTCCCCGTCCTGCATGAAGATGTGCTGGCCAGGACTCACGTCGTCTGCCAGACGGGAGTAGTCCACGGGGATCGTGCCTTCGTCAGCCGTGGTGCCCGCGGACAGAACAACCTCGTCGCCCGCGGCCAGATCAACCGCGCCGCCAGGCAGGTCCCCTACGCGGATCTTGGCTCCGGGCAGGTCCACCAACGCCCCCAGCGGCACGCCAATCTCATCGGCGGCATGGCGTGCGTACTCCAGGCGGTGCGCGTGCTCGTCGGGCGTGCCGTGGGAGAAGTTCAGGCGCACCACGTTTATGCCTGAGGCAACCATCCCCCGGAGGATCTCCGGTGACTGCGAGGCCGGCCCGAGCGTGGCCACGATCTTAGTTCGGCGGAGTGTGCTCATCGGCTGGAATCTTCCCGAAGTATACCAACCCCGCTGCCGCGGCAGAAGGCCCGCCCGCAGATCAGGGCGAAAAGTAAGGACCATCTCCGCATCGCAGGAGGTATCTCAGTGGTACTCCGCATCGTCGTGTTCGGCAGCGGCGCCGTGCTGATGGGTCTCGAGATCGTGGGCAGCCGGCTGATCGCACCGTTCTTTGGTAGTTCCGTCTTCGTGTGGGGCGGATTGATCAGCATCTTCCTGGGCGCCCTGAGTCTAGGTTACTACATGGGCGGCATGATGGCCGACCGGTGGCCCAGGGCGACCGTGCTGGCGGGCCTGCTCATGCTGGCTGGCATGACGATACTGGCGCTCACGGTGACCGCGCGCCCGATTCTGCTGGCGTTCGACGCATGGGACCTGGGGCCGCGGCTCAACCCCATGCTTGCCTCGATCGTGCTCTTCGCGGTCCCCAGCGTGCTGATGGGGATGACATCGCCGTTTGCGATCAAGCTCGTGGCAAGGGACCTCAGCACCGTCGGCGCCAGCGCGGGCGTGCTCTACGCGCTCTCGACCGTGGGCAGTATCGCCGGCACAGTGGGCACCGCCTTCTTCCTGATCCCGGCCCTGGGAGTGAAAACGATCCTCTACCTGCTGGGCGGCACGCTGCTGGCGCTGGCGGGCATGCTGGCCTCCGCGCACGGCCGGCTGCCCCGCCCTGCCCTGGGAACGGCGGCGTTTATCCTCGCGCTCGCTGCCGCACCTCCGCTCCAGGGGGGGCCGATCAGGCTCCCGGTCTCGCGCGTGCTCTACGAGAAGGACAGTGTCTATCATCAGATCAGCGTCATGGAGGACGGCCTCAATCGGTACCTTCGGTTCAACCGGTCGTTCCAGGGCGGGATGGTCCTGCGCGACCCGTTCGAGAGCCCGTTCCTGTACACGTCGTACGCGCACCTGGCGCATGTCTTCCACCCGGCGATCAGGCGCGTGCTGTTGATAGGGCTGGGCGCCGGCTCGATCCCGAAGCGGTTCACGCGTGACTACGCCGATGTGAGCGTGGACAGCATTGAGCTCGACCCCGCGGTGGCGGACGTGGCCAAACGGTTCTTCGAGGTCAAGGAGGACGGGCGTCACCGGATCGTGGTCCAGGACGGTCGGGTGTTCCTGCGGCGCACCGAGGCGAAGTACGACCTGATCATCCTGGATGCCTACTTTGCCGAAGGCATCCCCTTCCACCTGGCCACCCGCGAATTCCTCGAGACGGTCCGCGCCAGGCTGGCGCCGGGTGGCATAGTCGTCTCCAACATCATCGGGGCGCTGGAGGGCCCGCAGAGTCGGTTGTTCCGCGCGCTGTACAAGACCTATGGCCGGGTCTTTCCCGGACTGTACCCGTTCCCAACAGCGTTCGGCCTGGCCCGCAACCCTACCGAGACCCGCACGATCATCCTGGTGGCAGGTGCGCGCGCCGGGATGACCGGCGAGGAGATCCTTGCGATCGCGCGGCGCCTGCGGGCGGAGGGGCGGGTGCGCCTGCCCCTTGACCGCTACGCGAAGGACTTCTATGAAAGCAAGGTGTCCACCGACGACGTCCCGGTATTCACCGATGACTATGCGCCGGTGGACATCCTTCCCGTATACGGTTGGGAGCCGGAGCGCACCAAATAGCGGCGCGCGTCCGCTCAGCTCGCCGCGTTGCGTGAGTTCCTCCGCTCGATTGCCTGGGCGTCCGCCACGGCCACCGCGGCCATGTCAATGATGCTGCTGACCTCCGCGCCTCGCGGCAGCACGTGGACCGCCTTGGCCATTCCCATGAGGATGGGGCCGATGACGGTGGCGCCGCCTATGTGTTGCATCAGCTTGTACGCGACGTTGGCCGCCTCCAGACTGGGAAAGACCAAAACGTTGGCCTCCCCGCGCAGCGTCGAGAACGGGTAGTCGGCCTCGCGCAGGGCGGGAACCAGCGCGGTGTCCACCATCATCTCGCCGTCAACCATGAGGTCCGGACGCCGCGCGCGCACGAGTTCCACGGCCCGGCGGACCTTCTCCGAGAACGGGTGGCGCGTGGAGCCGAAGCTGGAGAACGAGAGCATGGCCACGCGGGGGGTAATGCCCAGGTCAATCGCCCGCTCCGCAGCCATGATGGCGATGTCGGCCAGATCCTCGGACGTGCTAACAATGTTCACCGTCGGATCGGCAAACAAGTATACCTTCCCTTCCTTGAGGACAAGGTAGAGCCCTGAGGCCCTGTCCACGCCGGGCGCAACGCCGATGATCTGGAGCGCAGGCCGGATCACGTCCGGGTAGTTGTAGGTAACGCCTGCCACGAACGCGTCCGCGTCGCCCCTCTGCACCATCATCGCGCCGAAAATGTTGGGGCGGACGATTTCCTCGAAGGCCTCGCGGCAGGTAACGCCCTTGCGCTGGCGCAGACGAAACAGCGCGTCGGCATACGAATCGCGCAGCGGCGACCGCTCGGGGTCCACGATCTCCAGGGGAACCGTGACGCGAATCTCATCCATGCGCGCACGGATGACTTCCTCGCGCCCCAGCAGGATCGGGTGTCCGATTCCATCCTTCTTGACAACGGCGGCGGCGCGGACGATGCGCGGGTCCTCGCCTTCGGAGAAGACGATCCGCCGCGGGGAGGTCTGGGCCTGGCGCATGATCGCGCCCATGACCTCATAGCCTGGCACCAGCCGGCAGGCCAGCTCATCGCGATACTTCGCCAGGTCCACCGTGACGCGGGCCACCCCGGTGCGCATGGCCGCCTCGGCCACCGCCGGGGCCACCCACAGCGCAACGCGCGGATCGTTGGGCTTCGGTATGACGTACTCCTGTCCGAACTGGAGGGTGGTGAGCCCGTAGGAGCGCAGCACGCTGTCGGGCACCTCCTCCTTGGCCAGGGCGGCCAGCGCCTGCGCGGCGGCCAGCTTCATCTCCTCGTTGATCTTGCTGGCCCGCACGTCCAGCGCGCCGCGGAAGATGAACGGGAAGCCCAGCACGTTGTTAACCTGATTGGGGAAGTCGGACCGACCGGTGCCAACGATGGCGTCGGGCCGCTCCGCGCGCGCCTCGTCGTAGGGAATCTCAGGGTCGGGGTTGGCCATGGGGAAAATGATGGGGTTGGGAGCCATGCTCTTCACCATCGCGCGCGTAACGAGCCCCTTAGCCGAGAGGCCGACGAACATGTCGGCACCCACCATGGCATCGGCCAGTGTACGGGCCTTTGTCTCGACGGCGAACCGTTCCTTGAAGGGGTTCATCCCCTCGGTCCGGCCCTTGTAGACAACCCCCTTTGTGTCCACCAGGGTGATGTGCTCCCGCTTCATCCCCAGCGTCACGAAGAACTCGCCGGAGGCGATCGCCGACGCGCCGGCTCCGCTGATCACGCACCGGACCTCCTCGGCCCGCCTGCCCGTGATCTCCAGGCTGTTGAGCAGCGCCGCCCCGACGATGATGGCGGTACCGTGCTGGTCGTCGTGGAAGACAGGGATGTCCAGCTCCTCAATGAGCCGCTGTTCGACCTCGAAGCACTCGGGGGCCTTGATGTCCTCTAGGTTGATGCCCCCCAGTGTCGGGGCCAGCGCGCGCGAGACGGCAATGATCTCCTCTGCGGTCGTGGCATCAATCTCGATGTCGAAGGCATCCACGTCCGCGAACCGCTTGAACAGGAGTGACTTACCTTCCATGACCGGCTTGCTGGCCAGGGGGCCCAGGTTGCCCAGGCCTAGGATCGCGGTGCCGTTGCTGATGACGGCAACCAGGTTGCCCCTGTTGGTGTACTTGAACGCGTCGAGCGGATCGGCGTGGATCGCACGCACCGGCTCGGCCACGCCCGGGCTGTAGGCGAGCGTCAGGTCACGCTGCGTGGCGCATGGTTTGGTGAGGGTGATCGCGATCTTGCCAGGACGGCCTAGGGTGTGGTACTCAAGTGCTTCCTCGCGGGTGAACTTCACGGATCCCACCAGGATCGCCTCCTTGGGGTATTGGTGCCTGGGCGTTCAAATGGGGCACTCATCCAGCATGACGGTAGCAGGCCGCCGCGGGCGCCGCATCGGTTCCAGACCCGAATAGCCGTAGGACATTGGCGGCCGAGCAGGCCCGCGGCCGGCCGGACCCACGGCAGCCGGACCCACGGCGGCCGGAGCCACGGTCTACCTGGGAGGATGAAGGTGGGCTCCGAGGCCGTCGCGACGGAGGGTTCCGGCCTCTGGAACGCCCTCGATGGCCACACCCCGGCCCGGCCTGGCATCACCCAGCAGGCGGGCAAACAGCACGACACCGGTCAGGTGCCGGGCGACGCGCGCCTCAATCGGCCACCCGGTGGCATCGAAGGGCACGAAGAGCCGCCGGGCACGGGCGGCGCGCTCGTAGACGGCGTCCCGACCCCCGACAACCAGTGCGGCGCTGGTCCGGCCCCGGATGCGGCCCTGCGCGGGATTGGGCGTTTCCATCAGGACCGCCAGCGCGGGCGTGTGATCGCCCATCTCGCGGGTGCTGAGCCCGCGCAGGGTGGCAGGCGATGCCTCCAGCGAGATCTGGATTCCCGCCATCTGCATCTCGAGCAACACCGCCGCGGCCAGCGGCATCGCCCGCTCGTGCGCGACGATGGCGTTGATGACCGGGTACTCAGGGGAGGCCTCGTGCAAATCAATGACCAGGTCCACCTGCTCCTGCCGGACGAGGGTGGCAATGGCCAGGGCGATCCGCTCCGTGAAGGTGCCGTCCGCCCGCCCGGGAAAGGCCCGGTTGAGGTTGCGCACCTCGGCGCCCGAGAGGCGCTGCCCGGACGAGGCGTGCACATAAACATCGGGATCAGGCCACTGGTCCAGCGGGTTGGTGTTGCGGGAGCCGAACCGGAAGGAGCGCGGGCCGCCCGGCGTCGTGATCTCGAAGGTTTGAGGAGCGCCCTCCTGGGGATCGTTGTGCGTGAACCCGCTGCCGTTGGCGCGCGGGACCACGATCAGCCGGCCCGACGCCACGCGCGCCCGCTCCACCAGGAGCACCGCCGTGAGGAAGCCGGCGGGCTCGTTGGGATGCGTCCCGCCGAGCACCAGCACTACGCCGCCGGGCCGGCCGCCGTCCATGAAGAAAACCTCGGTGTCGGCCGAGGTCCGCGCCAGCGAGGGCTCGTAGGCAGCCAGCGTGCTCTGTCGGGTCAGGCCGGACCCAGGGATGTTCGGCTCCGTTCGGTGCATTCGCCCGAAAGCGGACGCCGCGGTACCGGCCACAACCAAACTCGCCAGCGTCAGTCCCGCTGCCCAGAGGCGCGTCGCGTTCGTTGCCGAGGTCATTTCAGCATCAGCAGCCGCAGCACGAGCGGCACTAACACTATGGCGGCCACGAGTTGCTTCCGGCGGTCGCGCTCACCAAAGAGGTCGAGTGCCACCAGGACCAGCACCAGGAGGACAACTCCACGGTAGATCCAGGTGATCACAGCCCCAGCACCTTCGCGAGTGGATTGGCCCACACAAGGGCCGCGATCCCCACCGCTGCCACAATGATCGCCGGCACCAGGCACCGGCGCAGAACCCCGAAATACCCGGGCAGTCCCACCACCTGCGCGGCGAAGATCCCGGCCAGCGCAGTGGGGGGCATCAGGTCGCCGAGACTGGCAATAAGCGACAGTGCTGAACCGACGACGATTCCGTTGCGCCCGAGCAGGGCCAGGAAGAACGGCACGCCCAGCACCGACGCCGACCCGAACGCCGAGACGGCGCCGAAAGCAGGCATCGCCACGGCGATGGCGCCGAACAGCAAAGCCGAGGGCAGCGCCAGGGCTCCGATCACCACGGCTCCCCTTGCGCCGGTGAGCGCCATGATCTGAATGAACATGCCGACGCCCATCAGGATGCCCATCACCGGCAGCGCCTCGTGCACCGCCTCGCGTGCCACCCGCACCGGGCGTACCGGCAGTCCTGTGACCAGGCCGGTCGCCGCGCCCAACAGGAAGACGAGCGGAAGCCCTAGATCAGGAACCACCCGCGTGGCCTTGGGGCCGATCATGAAGACCCCCACCACCAGCAGCGGCAGATAGAGACGCGGGCCGCTCCGCGCGTAGTGCGAAACGGGAAGACGGTCGGCGGGGATCCCTCCCGCGCCCGTGACGT
>DYHL01000073.1:0-10450 GCA_020724185.1 Candidatus Nitrosymbiomonas sp.
AACACCGGGGGCCGGTCCTCATGGAGGCGCAGAAGCAGGTCCCGCCGGGCTCGGTACAGTTCACGGCCAGGACGAAGGCGCGCTCACGCCGGGCCTTGTAGTGCGGCTCCGCGACCGGACCCTCGAGGAACACCCGGTCCTGCACGGCAATGGCTACCAGTTCGCACCCTCTCACGCCAATGAACGCATACCTGGGTGGGGGATCGTTGCTCATCTCGACGCTGAACCCGTCCCCCCCCCGGCGCGTGGAGAAGAGCCGCAGCGACGGTGGGGATAGATACCTCTTCCACGAATGCGGGCCGACAACGAACCCGAAGTGCGCCTGATCGTCCCGACGATGAAGCCGATAGGTACCCGGCGCCTGCTCATCGGCCCACCCGACGGGAAGATCGGCCAGGTGCGCGATCTCATCGTACACGATGGCGTCCTCGCGCACGGTTGGACCGATCAGACTATAGCCGGCCGCGCGCAACGCATCGAAGAGCTGTTGCAGGGCGGGCTTGGAGATGACCACCTGCCCGCCAAGTAGAGGTATCTGCTCAGTCATCAACCGTCCCTCACTCTCCCTTGCCCACCGCGTACACGTCCAGGAGCTGCAGGCGTGTCGCGGTCAGGCGGCTGGCGATGACGTTCGCCAGGGTACGATAGAAGTAGTAGCCGAGGTCGTGATCCTCCTCGCAGGCGGCGCACAGTGCGCTTGCGTCAATTGCGATGGCCCGCGTCGGCTGCAGCGCGCGCGCGCTGGCGGTCTTCTTCCCGACAACCGGCACGGCCGCCGACCATCCGAAGATCTCATGCGGGCCGGCGGTCAAGATCGTAGCGCGACCGCGGTTGGGCATGTACATGTCCAGGGCCACGAGCCCTTCAATCACCAGGTACAGCTTGTCATCCGCCTCGCCCTCGCGGAATACGACCTGGCCATCGGCCCACGTGACCTCCGACGCAACCGCGGCCAGCTTTTCGATCAGCCGTGGCTCCAGCCCCCCAAACAGCAGCGTGGAGCGTAGTACTTCGGCCAGAGAGTAGGGCTCCATGTCGCCTCCCGTGATTAGCCCGTCCGCGTACCGTCCGCCACCGTCGGACCCTGACCGGTGGTGGCTGCGGAGCGAGCCGCATCGCCTGCCTGACCTGCGTGCCGCGCCTCGATCCATGCAATCCATCCTGCCAGACCCTCTCCCGTGCGCGCCGAGATCGGGAAGAGCGGTGCCGCGGTGACCTCGCGCAGGCCGGCCGTGAAGGCCTCAAGCGAGAACTCGGTGACCGGCACGAGGTCCACCTTGTTCAGGACCACCGCGTCCGCCCTGGCGAACGTGGACGGGTACTTGTACACCTTGTCGTCGCCCTCGGGCACGCTGGCCACCACGACGCGCAGGTGCTCGCCGACGTCGTACGCCGCGGGACAGACCAGGTTCCCAACGTTCTCGATAAAGAGGACTTGCACCTCCGCCAGCGGCAGGCGGCCGAGCGCGGCCCGCACCATGCTCGCGTCCAGATGGCAGGCGTTGCCTACCAGGCGGGTCTCTATCTGCACGGCGGGAATGCCGCAGCGGGCAACGCGCTCGGCGTCGCGGGTCGTGGCGATGTCGCCCTCAATGACCCCAAGCCGGATCCGTGGGTGGAGCAGGGCCGCGGTCCGTTCCAGGAGAGAGGTCTTCCCGCTGCCCGGGGAGCCAATCAGGTTGATGGCCGTGATGCCGGCCCCATCGAGCAGGGCGCGCACCTCGGCGGCCAGCGCGTCGTTGGCACGCAGGATGCGCTCTACCACCTCTACGCGTACCGTCATTCTCCCTCCAGCCACTCCATGCGGAGATCGGCACCTTCGACGTCCCTCATCTCCAGCACCGCGCCGCCCGCGCAACCCTCGCGCAGGATCTCAAACGCCTGCATCAGGGCCTCGGCCGCGACGCCGCTATGATGGCCTACGCAGACGCCTACCGCCGAGACGCTCTTCAGCCCGTGCCGCGAAGCCGCGGCCGCAACCTCCGTCAGCAGGGCCTGTGCGATCGCCACCTCGTGCATCCGCCTCTGCCTCAGAAGGTCTGGTTGGCCAGGGCCAGCATGCCCCGGGTGTACCGCTCCAGGCTCGCCACCTGCGCAGGGGCAAGCGCGAGGCATGCCCAGCGCCAGTGAAAGGCGATCACGTCGCCCACCGAGACCTCATCCAGGAACTGATCCTTGCCCATCGCGCGGAGCACGCGCTCCGGCTGGGGCTCGCCGAAGGACAGCCGTCCCTGGCGCACAACGATCGGCCGGTGCGTCACCGTGAAGGCGCCGGGCTCCACGGCGTTGACGGTCCCCCAGCCGATGCGGCAGAGATCGAGCGCGGCATCGCCCTGGGGCAGCCCGGTGCGGAACGACACGTCGAACACGTGGAATGCGTGGTGGGCCCGCGCGCCGGCGCGCGGCTTGCCCACGAGCAATTCCATGGTGGCCGGGCGCACCCGGCCCTTGAACCGCTCGTGAAGACGCCTGGCATGGAACGCCCAGTCCACCGCCTCCAGCAGATCGTTGCCAATCCAGTACGCCTCCACCACCCGGGCGTCGAACGGGTCGGCTATCCCGTTGGATTCAGCGATCACCTGGAGGTAGGGCAGGGCGCCGGAGAACGCGTTGAGGTGGCGGCGCAGCCCCTGGTCGGAGGCGCCTTCCCTCAGGTAGGCCAGCAGGGTGGCGTTGAAGTCGTCACCACAGTAGCCCAGATGGTTCGGCATGAAGGCGAACCGGGCGAAAAGCAGCATGCCGTCCAGAACGCCTCCGGCTCCTGCCGCGGCAGGAACGGGAGGCCTGACCTGTAACGAGCCGCCTGACATTCAGCACACCCCTCCTCCACCATCATAGGATGGGGGCCGCAGTGCGCCCATCGGTGCCGTGCACGATGCCCTGCCTACGACGTCCCTAGGGTCTACGCCGGAGGACGCGTGGCCGGGTTGAGCCACAGGTCAACGTCCTGCCCCACGGCCATCAACGCAACGGTCACCAAGACGATCCCCATCGCCGGGGGAACTACCCACCAGATCCAGGCGTCCGTCAGGAAGAGCAGCGGGTACCCAAAGGCCTGATGGAGCACGAGCCCCCAGCTCACGCGCCCGGGATCGGCCAGTCCGAGCAGCCCCAGCGTGGCCTCCATGAGGACCGCCCATCGCACCGTCAGCAGGAACTTCGTGAACAGGAGCGGGGCTACCTCCGTGAGGACGATTGCCCGAAGCACGCGTCCTTCCGTAGCCCCAAGTGCGCGGGCCGCCTCAACGTATTCTCTCCGTAGGGTTACCGAGACCTGCGCGCGCACGACGCGCGCAAACGCCGCCCATCCGATCAGGGCAAGCGTACCCACAAGCGGCCAGAAGCCCGGACCCCAGAAGACCACCAGCAGCACGATGAGCGGCACTTGGGGCAGGGCCAGGAAGAGGTCCACCAGCGCCATGAGCATGCCCTGGCCCTGCTGCCACATCCCCGCGGAGATGCCGACTAACGCTGACAGGCCCGTGGACAGGCAGGCGGCAAGAAACCCAACGAGGAGAGAGGTCCTGGCGCCATAGAGCAGGTGGCTGAACAAGTCCTGCCCCAACGCGTTGGTGCCCAGCCAGAAGCGCGGGTCAGGGGGTGCGGCCGGATCTCCCGCGATCCGGCCGGGTTCCTCCGGTGACAGCAGGGGCGCGGCCAGCGCCAGGAAGATCAGGACGACCAGCACCGCGCCTCCGACGGCGGCTGTACCGCGTCCGTTGCGCCGGCGCCGCAGGTGGCTGGACGCGTTCACGCCTGGCCCTCCACCCGCGGATCGAGCCGGGCGGCAATGAGATCCAGAAACAGGTTGACCGTTAGCACCGCCAGGCTGGCTATGAGGAACACGCCCTGCATGAGAGGGTAGTCGCGCGTGCTGACCGCCTCGTACAGAAGCCAACCCATCCCGGGGTAGGCAAAGACACGCTCAACCACGGCCGCGCCGGCGACGGCCGTCCCCAACCGCAGTCCCAGGAGCGTGGCCACGGGCGGCAGCGCGTTGCGCAGCGCGTGCCAGACAACACGCCTGGAGGTGAGCCCCTTGGCACGTGCCGTCACCAGGTACCGCTCACCCAACACGGGCACCAGCGCGTTGCGCATCAGCAGGGCAAAGGCCGGGGTGAAACCCAAAACGAGCGTTAGCCCCGGAAGGGCCGCGTGCCACGCTACATCCAGCAGGGCCCGCAACAGGCCCTGATTGGCGGCGAACGGCGTGGTTGCACCCCCGGCCGGGAAGAGCTGCAGGCGAGAGGAGAACGCCACTATCAGCGCCATCGCGATCAGGAACTCGGGCAGGGCGCCCACGCCTACGGTGGCCGCGGTCAGAAGGCGGACGGCCCGTCGGCGCCCGTGCCAGGCCGCTGCCCACCCCAGCGCACCGCCGAGCGCAGCTGCCAGCACGACGGCACCCCCCACCAGGAGGAGCGTCCAGGGCAGCCGTTCCACCACGATGCGGGCAACCGGGCGGTGCGACGTCAACGACCATCCCAGGTCTCCCCTGGGCAGCCCGGCCAGGTACCTGGTGGGTTGGGCCTGCAGTGGAAGGTCGAGGTGATAGGTGGCAACCAGCGCCTGGTAGGCGGCGGACGGCAGGACCGCAGCCTCGTCGCCGCCCCCGCCTGCTGCCGGACTCCCCGGAAGCAGCCGCGGCACGAGGAAGTTCAACAGGACAACGGTGCACACCAACCCGACGTAGCGTACCAGGCGCCGCACAGTTGTACCCTTCCCTGCTACCGCCCCAGGAACGCGAGCTTGTTCTCTATCAGGGGGATCCCGTTCATCAGGCCCCCGGCCGTGGCTATGGGGACGAACTTGCGGCTGTCGTAGACCCAGTAGAACCGCCGGTAGTAGAGCGCCAGTGTGGGAAGTTCGTCCGCGAGGATCTCCTGCATCCGGTAGACGCTCGCGCGGCGGGCGGCTGGATCCAGCGTCCGGGCTTGCCCTGCGGCCAGGCGCCGGAACTCGGGATGGGCGAACTCCGCCGACTGCCCGAACAGGTTCGCCTCTCCGCCGCCGAGCCACCGCCGCAGGTAGTCGGGGTCCCCTCCTGCCCCGATGTGAAAAGTCAGCGCCGCCTGGTACTTGCCCTCTGCAACCAGGGCGGCCCGCGTCCGGGCGTCCACGGTGCGCACGGCCACCTCGATCCCGGCGCGCCGCAGCATCTCCTGCACCACCGGCACCACCGGCGAGGGGCTGGTCAGGAGCTCGAACGAGAGGGAAGTCAGGCCTGCCTGCGCGACCAGGATCCTGGCCCTGCTTGGGTCGTAGGGATAGGCCCGAACGCGCGGGTTGTGCCAGCGGTCCGTGGGCGGAACGATGCCAGGGCTTCCCGGAACGCCCGGCCCACGCGTGACCAGCGTCGCCAGTTGCGTGCGGTTGATCCCGTAGGCCACTGCCTGGCGTACCGCCTTTTGGTCAAAGGGCGGCCGTTCCAGGTTGAACAGCAGCCGCGCGACCGACAGGGGCTCGCTCTGCCAGGTCCGCAAGTATGGGTGGCCGGAGAACGCGCGCACCACGTCGTGGGTATCGGCCATCGCCACATCGGACTGGCCGCTCTGCACCGCCAGCAACTGCCGTTCTGCGGGAACGACCGTGTATTGAATCTCCTTGAACCTGGGCCGGCCCCGGAAGTACTTGCGGTTTGCCTCAAGCCGGTACTCCCCGGCCCCCGGCCGGTACTCTGCCAGCCGATACGGCCCTGATCCGGTCGCCATGCCCGGATCCTGCGCCTTCCGCGGCTCGCTTACCCCTTCCCAGATGTGCGCCGGAACGATGGGAACGATCCCGGCAACGTCCTCGAGGAAAGGAGCGAAGGGTTCGCGGAGCACGAATGTCACCGTATGCGGACCGTCCGCGGTGACCGCCGCAACGACGGAGGTGTCAACCCAGACAAAGGGGTGGGTGCGGTAGTACTCAAATGAGAACTGCACGTCGCGTGCCACGAGCGGCCGGCCGTCGTGCCAGGTCACGTCCTTGCGCAGGGAAAATGCCCACCGCCTGCCGTCGGCGGAAACCCGCCAGGACTCTGCCAGCCAGGGAATCACACCGGTATGATCCTTCCACACCAGGGTGTCGTAGAGGAGCGAGAGGCGCACCACCCCGCCGGGCCCCAGGGTGGAGGTCGCAAACGGCGTTGGAAACCCCACGTCCGTCCACCACACCAACCGCAGCGGCCCGGCGGGCAGCGCCCCTGCACCACCCGAGGCGGCAAGCAGGAGCAGCAGTGCTACTGCGAAGGTTGCCACGGGACGAAGTGCCCGCGCGGGGCGCAAGGGTTGCAGGCAGATCATTGCGTTGGGGGCGGATTCTGCCCAGCAAGTTCGGCCACGAGCTCGAGGATCTCGGCTGCCTCGTCTGGGGCGACCTCGCGGATCGCGGCTCCGTAGACTACTATGACGTACGCTCCGGGGGCAAGTTCACCGACCAAGTGGGTCGTGATCGTGCGTTCCCCGTCAGGGCCCTCTGCCAGGGCCCGTCCGGAATCGAGAATCCGGGTGATGCGGTGCGGCAATGCCAGACACATGGCTCCGGGGGTGAAGTATAGCACAGAACTCCTGGCGGGGTGGCGGCACAGTCTCCGCATCGGTTGTCCGACGGGGGGTGAGGAGTGTCTGCACCACCACCGTCGCCAGGATTGCCCTTACCGCGCCGCGGACTCCCAGGCGCGGGAGTAGGTCGAGTATCGCCTCCTCCCCCTGGTCGCGTCCGATTCAGAAGGCGGAGCGGCAAGGTGGAGTACCGCGAACCCTCCCTCGCTAAGCGCTTCGACGAGATGCAGGGGGTAGGGCACAGCCACGCGCACGACGGCCAGCCTGCGATCGCACTGCTGATAGGTGGCCAGCGAGTCGAGAGGAACGCCTACCCCGTCGGCGATGGCAGCGAGCCCGGCGATGGCATTGGCGCGGTCCGATAGATCCACCACCAATCGCGCGCCACCCTGGCGCAGGCCGGTGAGGTCAATGAACGCCTCGAAAATGTCGCTCTCGGTAATTACGCCCAGCAGCGACCGCTTCTCGACGACCGGCAACCCGCCGATCTTCTCGCGCCGCATGATTACCGCGGCGGCTTCTATGGGTGCATCGGGCCCGATCGTCAGTGGATCTGGACTCATGATCTCGCGTACCGCGGTCCGTTCCAGGAAGGCA
The DNA here is from genome assembly GCA_020724185.1 of Candidatus Nitrosymbiomonas sp. Taxonomy (GTDB): domain Bacteria; phylum Sysuimicrobiota; class Sysuimicrobiia; order Sysuimicrobiales; family Humicultoraceae; genus VGFA01. The sequence goes on from DYHL01000073.1 coordinate 7,143, forward strand.
GAGGCCGCCTCGGCGTCCACCCCCGCAACAAGAGAAGGCTGCGCGCGCATCAGGTCGGTCCAGGTAACGATCCCCACGAGCCGGCTTCGCTGCAGCACCGGAAGCCGGCGAATTCCGAGCCGGCGCATCACACCCAGAGCTTCCGCCAGTGAAGTCCTGGTCTCGGCCGTGATCGCTGGAGCGCTCATCCGGTCGCGAACAAGCATGGCACCAAACCCCGCTGTTTCAACCGCGTCCTTGCGGCTGGCTCCATCGTATTGAAGCCGCTCGGCGGCACAATAGGGTTCTGGACGGATATTACCGGGGTCTCTGACGCTCGATCACGACGGAGAGCACTAGAAGCACCACCCACAGCACCGCGCTCAGCGCGCACCACGCGCAGACCGCCTGGAGCACGGCCACCTGCAGCCAGGTAAGGTAGGCCGAGAAAGTCGCCCCGAATACTGCGAGGCCGAAAAGAGCAGGGGACGCCGAGGGCCGGACCGACGCGCGGGTCGCGCCCACAATCGCTACGAAGGCGACCGTCACGTACAGCAGCAACCCCAGGGCAGCGTTCGGGATTCCGAGGAACCGGGCATAAGAACTGGCAGCGACTTCTGCGCACGCGCCCACCAGGCACACGGGCGCGATGTTCCGCGCCGAGCTGAAGAGCAGGTATCCCGAGACCGCTATGCCGGCCACCGCAACCGCTGCCGCAGCCTGCCAGGCGCGGTTCTGGGTGCCGGCGACAGGTCCGCGGACGGCGTTGGCGCGGGCGGTGTTAGCGCGGGCGCGCGGCTTCGATGGCGGCACGGAACACCTCAATGGGTTGAGCGCCCACGATCGAGCGGCCACCCACGAAACTGGTCGGGGTGCCCTGTACTCCACGCCTCAGCCCCTCGTTTCGGTCGGCGTCCACGCGGGCGCGCATCTGGCCGCTGCGGAGGCAGCGGGTGAACGCCGCCTGGTCGAGACCGATCTCGCGCGCGGCGGCATCGAGGTCGCCAGCCCCGCGCAGTTCACCCCTGGGCAGGCGCGCAAACAACGCGCCGTGGTACGCCCAGAACTTGCCCTGATCGGCTGCGCACAGGCTGGCCTCGGCTGCCTGCTCGGAGAGCGGACCTCCCACCGGGAACTGCCTGTACACGATCCGGACGATCCCGGTGTTGACGTACTCAGAAACGATAAGCGGCTCGATTGACTCGGCGAGGATGCCGCAGTACTTGCACCGGAAGTCCGAGAAGACCTCGAGCGTCAACGGCGCATCAGGGCGCCCGCGCGCCGTGCCGGTAGATGCCTCCGGCACGGGCCGGGACGGTGCGGCCGCAGGAGGCGCCGCGGTCTTCCAGTGGAGCACCGCCGCACCGATCGCACCTGCAACGGCAACGGCGGCGATTGCGATCCATAGACCTCGCCCGGAACGGTGACCGGATCTCATGATTCCTTGGACCCCCTGACGGTGAAGACCGGAACTTCGGCGTGCCGGACCACGTGCTCCGCCACGCTCCCGAAGAGCAGTTGCGCAAGTCCCGTGCGTCCGTGCGTGCCCATGACGATCAGGTCGGCCCCCACTTCCGCGGCAACCGCGAGGATCTCGTGCCGCGGCGTGCCTTCGCGGATCAGGGGCGTCGCACCCGGAACGCCCGCGGCCACCGTCGCCATCTCCGTGTGCGCCTCTTCACGCATCTGGTCCAGCAGCGATTCCGGGGGCGGAGGAACCATTACGCCGCCGGGACCGCCCATGATGGCGCTCACCGACACGTCAATCACGCTGAGCAGGACGATCTTCGCGCCAAACGCGCCGGCAATGGCCTGAGCCCACTCGACCGCTGCCGCAGACCCCGTGGAGAAGTCAACCGGTACCAGGATGGTGCTGATGCGCGGTGGCATGCCTACACCTCCGGAATGTACGCACGTGGCCGTATTCTACCAAACGTAAGGGAGTGACGCACCTGCCCGCCTATGAGGGCGCCAGGAGTATCTTGACGGCGCGGTGCCGCCGCTTGTCGAGAGCCACCTCGATCGCGCGATGGAACTCCGCCAGGGGAAACCGGTGCGTGATCAGGGGCCGCAGGTCCACGCCGCCGGTCGCCAACAGGTTCATGGCCAGGTCCATGGACCGGACCGTGCGACCGTCCACCTGTTCGCGCGCGTAGGCAAAACCTCCATGAACCGCGATCTCGCGCAGCCAGATCGGGGTCCAGTCCACGCCCCTTGGAAGCGCTGCCAGACCCAACAGCACCACCGTACCGCCGGCGCGCGTCAGGCGAAGCGCGTCGGCTATGCTGCGCCCGGTTCCCACGCACTCCAATGTGGCATCCACGCCACCGGTCAACACCGGCGGCCCCAGCATGGGATTCAGCAAACCGGAACCCGTGAGCGAGGCGATCTCCCGGTAGTGAGCGTGCCCCGCAGGGGTGATGACCGCCGAAGCCCCCATGCGGCGCGCCAGGTCGGCCTGATGCGGATACCGCGCAAGAACGACGGTCCGCGCACCCGGCCGGAGCGCGCGCAGTGCCGCCACCGCGGCAAGCCCGATCGCTCCTGCACCGGCCACCAGCACCGTCGCCGCGTCTGGGGGTACGAACCTAAGGATGGAGTGCACCGCCACCGCCAGCGGCTCCACCAGGATGGCCTGCTCATCGGAAACATGGGCAGGAACGAAGACCAGTTGCGATTGGTGCGCCACCATCACCTCGCCCCACGCCCCACCGGTGTCGCGGCAGGCGCCCTGTGCGAGCCCTGGGGAAAGGTATCCCTCGGCGAACCGGCTGCACAGGTTGTGGTCGCCCCGTGCGCAGGCTGCGCATGGATCGGCGAAACCCCGCGCCGCGCAGGCCAGCACTGGCTCCACCACAACCCGGCTTCCCACCGCCACGTCGGCGGCAGGACCGACCCCCACCACTGTGCCGACGTTCTCGTGCCCCATGACGAACGGCATCGAGGCGTAGACCGTGGCATACGGGCTCGTTTCTAGGAGCACAACGTGCAGGTCGCTCCCGCAGACGCCGCCCAGGTGCACGCGCACCTTGACCCAGTCGGCTCCGGGCAGGCGTGGCTCTGGGATCTCGGCCAGACGGATCGGGCTCAGCCGGCTCCAAAACGCCGGGCGCCAGAAGCGGCCGAGAGATCGCGCCGCCAGATATCGGGGGATCGTGATGTTGGAGACAACGGCCTTCACGCAACTACACTTCAATGCGTCTGGGGCGCGCCCCTCCCTGCCGGCGGCACTCCTGGGCCGTGTTGACGTTGTACAGCGTGCGCAGGCCCGGGTCAACGGCCTCCAGTTCTGCCGCCGTCACCTGCCGCACGCGCAGCGCTTCGAGAGC
>DYHL01000073.1:10460-11005 GCA_020724185.1 Candidatus Nitrosymbiomonas sp.
CCCACATGCGCCGCTCTCCCACCGCCAGGCGCGCCTCGAACAAGGGCAGCGTCGAGGTGGCATAGACGGCGTGCAATGGGTGCCAGCGACCCTCCACCCTGGGAACGGCCGCGTCATAGCCCTCTGCCAACCCGGCCAGGAGCCGCACCGCGTCCGGAGAGAGGTAAGGCATGTCACACGCCACCACGAACGCCCAGGGCGTTGCGGCTGCCTGCAGGCCGCTGCAGACGCCCACCAGCGGCGCCTGCAGGAAGAACCGGTCCGGGACCACCCTAACGGGTAGGTGCTCGTAGGCCGATGGTTCCTTGGCGACGATCAACACTTCGGAGCAACACGCGCTCAGGGCGCGGAGCACCCGCTCGATCATCGGCACGCCCTCGATCTCGACAAAGGCCTTATCGGTCCCCATGCGCCTGCTCTCGCCACCAGCAAGGACTACCCCTGTGATGCCGGCACTCGTGCTCATAGGGAAACCACCTTGCGTGCAATCAGGTCCACGATCAGGTCGGCAACCGCGTCCAGTTCCTGCCAGGTGAACGCGGGCG
>DYHL01000074.1 GCA_020724185.1 Candidatus Nitrosymbiomonas sp.
CTTCGACCGACGAAAATCCCGTCCGAGAGCCATTTCTCGGACACACTCCTAGCCCCGCGCTTCGCCGCTGCGCCCCGGGGATGATGACCCTTCGGGCCAGCGGTACGGGGTTCTGCCCAGGCACCCGCAGTGGACGTTGAAGCCGTCTATTCCCGCGATCCGCCGCGCGCATACCTCTGCTGCCCGCAACGCGGCGATCAGCCCCTGAGTTTCCTTTAGGATATCAAACTGTCTCTTATTGAAAACACCGCAAGACCGCGTATGATGGATGTTGTTGAGCCGATGTACTGGACGAAGGATGGTTGAAGCCGCACTGGCCGCCCCTGATGGCACGCCCTTCCACGGTCATCATCACGGTCATGATACGAAACGTCGGGGGTGGAGGAAGCAGATGAAGATCGAGTATGATCCTTCGGCTGATGCCTTGTATGTCGCTCTGAAGCCAAGGGCGAAGATCGCGAGAACCCTCGAGTCGGCGCCGGGTGTGAACGTTGACCTTGATACGAATGGCGATCCGGTCGGCATTGAAGTGCTGTACGTGGTGCGTCGCTTTGGCCGGGGCGTCTTGACGACGCTAGGCATCGATCTCTCGGGGTTGGCGTGGTCCCCTGTTCAAGACAGGCTTGTGGCCACCCAGGAAGCTTCAAAGATGCTCGGCGTTTCCAGGCAGTATGTCGCGAGGCTCGCGCGCCAAGGACGATTGCCCGCAATGCGCTCGGGTCGTGGCTGGCTAATCCACCAGAGCGGCCTGGAACGGATCAGGCGCTAGCAGACGACCTTCGTCTTCGCTGACTGATCCTCTATTCCCGCGATCCGCCGCGCGCGCACCGCGCTTCGAACTGTCGGGCGGTGAGGATGCGGACCCCCTGGAACTCGCACAGCGCCAGGAGGTGGCGGTCGCCAGAGACGATGACATCGGCCGCTCCGGCCAGTGCGGCTTCCAGCACCATGTTGTCGGCCGGATCCTCCTGGATAGCGTTCACGCGCGTAGTCGGCAGGACGACGTGCGCCGGACGGTGCAGCCAGGCCAGCACAACCGGCAGGAGGGGATGCGTTGCGACGGGCTGTAGCCTCCGGTAGCGGAGCACCCTGACGAGTTCGTCGAGGAGGTCGGGCGTGGTGATCAGGTGGTGCCTGCCGGAGGCAGCCGCGAGCAGGATGCGTCTTGGCGGGCCGTCCCAACCGATGGCCGAGACCAGGACGTTTGTGTCGAAGACGATCCTCACCGTCGCCGGGCGGCGCGGATGGCCTCCTCGACCACGCGCGGAGCCAGTCGGGTCCGGCGGACATCCGCCGCAATGGACGCCAGGGCCGCTTCGAGCCGGGCTCGGGCCGCGTCCTCCTCGACCCGGCGGAGCCGCTCGTACTCCTCAGCGGATAGCAGGACGGCCCGGTCCGCGCCACGGCGGCCGAGCACGACGGGCTCACCCGACCGCGCCTGACGGAGGAGCGCGCCCAGTCTCTTGCGGGCTTCTTCCACGGGGACATATCGCATACGGATCACCTTACGGTATATCATAAGGTATTCCTGTTGGTTTCGCAACGCCCGGGGCAGTGCGGTGAGGCCAAGTCACGTTGAACAATCCCTAAGATGGGAGAACGATCATGACCATCGTCAAATCATCCTCCAAGGGGCAGGTCGTGATCCCGGCCCACCTGCGCGATCGGATCGGGCTCCGCCCGGGCGGCATGGTGCTGGTCACCCCGGCCGGCGGCCGCAAGGTGGTTATCGAGCCGGTACCCGATGATCCGATCGAGGCAGCGTGCGGAATGCTCCAGGGCGGTCCCCCCCTGACCGAGATCCTCGTGGAGGAGAGGAGACGGGACAATGCCCGCGACGCAAAGATGGGTGCTCGATTCCTTCGCCCTGCTGGCCTTCCTCAACAAAGAGCGAGGGTTCGGGAAGGTGAGGAGCCTCCTGCGGGCCGCCGAGGCCGCCGCGGAGCCGTTGCTGATGAACGAGATCAACATCGGTGCGGTTTACTACATTACGGCGAAGGGGCGGTCCCGGGAGCAGGCAGAGGAGGTCCTCCGCCGGCTCGAGGCGCTGCCGATCCGGGCCGTTTCCAACTTCTTTGACGATGTCCTGGAGGTGGCCAGGATCAAGGCCCGGACCCCTGTTGCGTATGCCGACGCCTTCGCGGTGGCGACCGCTATCCGGGCGTACGCCGTGCTCGTGACAGGTGATCCCGAGCTGAGATCTGCGGCGCATCTGGTGAAGATCGACTGGCTCTGAACCGGAGAGGATCTCCATCACCAGGTTCGGCGGCCGCTACGATGTCTGCTCAACGCCGAGCGAATCCGTAACCCATTCCAGGACCCGTTCTGCGCGCTTCACCGCGCTTGTCGCCTCGGCGTCCGAGGTCATTCGCGACTCGTACCCCACTGTGTTCTTCTTGTCCGCGAGGGCCCTCAGATGTCCGGCCGCCCGCACGGCCCCCTCGTCATCCCCGAACACCCGCTGCAGGACCCGTACCGCGTCCATGTGTGCCTCGCCCGCGGCGCGCAGTTCGGCTTTCCATACGCACGCGGCATCCACCGCGTTGATGCCAACCTGAATTGCCAGCAGCGCCGCCGTGTCCCAATCACCTTGGGCCAGGGCATCTCGGGCGTGCTTGAGGTGCTGTTGCGCCTTGGCCAGGTACAGGCGAGCCTCTGCCCGCGGCGTGCGGCGGACCTTTCCGGCATCCGGCTGGTTACCGTGCCGCTTGCGCCTGTCCACGGCGCCGCCTTCCCCGCCGTTCTTGTCGCTGCCGATGGGCCACCAGCAGGTCCGGGATCTCCATCCCGGCCAGCACTCGGCCATCGGCGAGGATAGCCTTTGCCAGACGATCACCCCGGCGCACGCGTCTGCGGAAGTCGAGCGCGTCCATGACCAGGAACGAGACCGGCCGCGCGTAGCGACCATCGAGGCCCGAGTAGTGCTCGCTGAGGCGGGCTTCGACGGCGGCCGGATCTGCCTGTGGCCATACGACGACTGCCAGATCGAGGTCGCTGGACACACGGGGCACACCGCGCGCGACGCTTCCGTAGAGGATCACCGAGAGGACCTCGGATCCGCCGAGGCGCGCGACCTCCTGGCCGAGGGCCTGCGGCCAGTGGCGCTCCGCCTGAAACGCGGGGAGCAGGATGTCGCGTATCAGGTAGTGATCCTCATTGAGGCGGTACTCGATGGCCCGACCTACTCGCCGGTGGATCAAGAGCCCGGCGGCCACCATGTCCTTCAGCGCCTCACTCGTTCGCGCCCAGGCGGACCCCGTGACGCGGGCGATCTCGCGCCCGGTAAGCCTGCCCCCGTGACGCGCCAGGTAGCGGAGCACGCGCAACCTCGGACGAGATGCCACCAGGTCGAGACCCGACTCCAGTCTGAGACCAGATGGTCTCTTTTCGCCGCCTTGTGATCTCATGGTGAGACCAATTTAGCAGATGCGCGGGCTGTCGAATAGAGTGGACATGCATGCCCGGGTGGGTGGCCAATGCGGACCACGAGGCCGGATGCGTTCCGTAGCCCTCAGGGTTCTTCGCGCCCGACCTCGAGGCGGTCGAAGTCGTCATCGTAGGAGTAGAACCGTTGGGCGCCCCGGCGGCGCGCCTCCACGGCATGGCACGCGTCAATGAAGTCCACGTTGTGCCGCGCGTACAGCCCTACCGCCTCCTGTAGGGTCGCCTTGTTCGGGATGCGGACGGAACGCATGTCCAGGAGCTGCTCCAGAATGCTCGCGATCTCCTCGCGGGGTCGTCCGTAGTACGAGCGCAGCGTCCAGGCAAGTTCGGCGAGGACCAACACGTTAATGAGGACCTCCGCCTGGCCCTGCTCCGCGCGCTCGAACAGCGCCCGGCATCTCTGTGCCTTCTCCGGATCGTCGCCGGTAAGGAAGCGGAGGAAGACGTTGGTGTCAACGAAGATCCGTTCGCGCCGCCGGCGGGGCTGCTGCCCGGGATTAGCCACGGCGCTTCCTCGCGGCGCGCCGTGCGACGTCGCCTGCTACCTGTTCCCGGACCCGCTTCCACGGCTCAGGGCGGCGCCCCGGCGGAACCGAGCCGAACCGGTTCATGAAGGTCTGCTTCACTGGGCGCACGATCGCCTCTCCCGGCCGGATCTCGAACTCGACCACATCGGCCTCACTGATCTGCAGGGCGTCCCGAACGCCCTTTGGGATGGTGATTTGGCCCTTCGCGGTGACCACGGATCGGTATGTCATACTCACAAATTGCTCCTTACCGTGTTGAGAAGTAATACTAGAGTATCCATTCGTACCTGCGATGTCAATCTGAAAGGCGCGGGAGCACATCGCGTCGCGGGGGGCCGTCAGGGGGTGTATGCCAGGAACCCATTTGTATGACTCTGGGAAGGTGTTATACTTCCATCGGGAGGGATACCATGCCGACATTGGTGGGATCCAAGGGTCAGGTTGTTATTGAGAAGGGCATCCGCAATCGGTTGGGGATCCAGCCCGGGGCCGTCGCGATTCAGACGCTGGTCGGCGACCGCGTCGAGATCCGTTTCATCCCGCCGGCTCACGGCGAGTCGCTCTTCGGGGTGCTCTCCAGCTACACCAGTCCGGATGCGGCTGCGCAGGAGTGGCAGGAGGTCAAGCGCCGGGCGTGGGAGGCAGCCGCGAGGGACAAGGAGCAGACCTCGTCGCGTCGCAGGCGGACGCGACGATCGCCATGACGGAACCAACGGGGGTCCTTGACGCGTCGTTCATCGTACGCTACCTGACCGGCCAGCCCGTGGAGCAGGCAGGTCGTGCACGCGACCTGATCGAGGGCGACCTGCTGCTGGGCGTCACCGATGTCGGGATCGTCGAGTCCGCGTACGTTCTCACCAGCATCTACGGCATGCCGCGGGAAGCCGTGGCTGACGCTCTGGTCGCCTTGATTCTGCGACGCAACATCATGGTGCTGGGCGCCGAGCAGGAGTACATCGTGCTCGGACTACTCGTGTGCCGCGCGTCAGGACGGATCTCGTTCGGGGACGCGATGATCTGGGCAGCAGCCCGGTCGCGCGGGGTTGCGGCTGTCTACACATTCGATGAGCGGTTCCCATCCGAGGGGTTAGCGCTGCTCTCAGGCTAGAACGAGGGCTTGTGACCGGTTCCGCCGCCTCAGGGCTTGCAACCTATAACGTTGAGCCCGCAAGACATGGAGGTGAAGCGATGTTGATGCACAACCCTCCACATCCTGGAGCGATCCTTCGCGAGCTGTGCCTGGAGCCCTTGGGCCTGAGCGTCACAGAGGCGGCCAGGGCACTTGGTGTGAGTCGCAAGACGCTGTCCAGTCTCGTGAACGGCCGCGCCGGCGTCAGCCCCGAGATGGCCACTCGTCTGTCCATTGCCTTCGGCACGTCTGCCGAGAGCTGGATGAACCAGCAGACCGTGTACGATCTGTGGCGGGGGGCGAATGCGTTCAGACGCGAATCACGCGCACTCGTGGAATTGCGAGGAAGTCATCGTCCTGCGTGTAGACCTGTAGATCGTGTGTCACCGCCGTGGCGGCGATCCACGCGTCCATGATCTTCGGTCGCTTCCCGCATCGGCGCGCCTCCGCAACGATCTCTGCGAAGACCCTGGCCACGGCAGAATCTATGGGCAGCGGCTCAAACAACGCTTGAACCGATGACAAGGTGCGAAGACGCTGGGCACGGATCGTCGGATCATCCGCAAGAAGTACGCCCAGATGAAGTTCGGCGACGGTGACCACAGACACCGTCGCCGTCATCGGCAGCGTTCCGTGCGCGCGCCCGGTCTCCCGCGCGACGAAGACCGAGGTATCCAGCAGTCCCCGATCGCCCGCCGGTTCTCGCCGGATCACAGATCCTCGATGGTAGCCCCCACCGCCGCGTGGAGGTCATGGATGAAGGCCGGATCGAGGGGGGCACGTGCGAGAAGCTCGGCGATCTCCTCGCGCGGCACGTAAGCCCGGCGCGCGCCGCCCACAGGGACGAGGTCGGCCACAGGCCGGCCGTCAACCGTGACTCGCAGGCGCTCGCCTGCTTCGACCTGACGGAGTACCTGGCTAATCCGGTTGCGCAGCTCCCGCTGCGGAATCGTTCGCATAGCCAGAGTGTAGCATATTTGCTACGCCCGCGCCAGTATCAACCGTGGCCAGCCTTTTCGTCACGGTCCCGGCCGCGCGCAGGCGGTCGTTGTTGTACAGGCGGTCGATAGGGACCATCTCGGCGCCCTCTCTCACCGTCACGACCCGCGGCTCGATCTGCACGACCTCGACCCGCCGGGCGCGCGACCATGGATCGGCCCACCCCCGCGCCGACCCGACCACGATGTCTACCGGAGCACCAGCCTGCAGGGCTCGGCGGTAGAAGGCGTAGAGGGCTTTCACATCGCTCTCCAGGCGGCGGGTCAGCTTCCCGGCCTCGCCCCTCGCAAGGTACTGCGTCACCTTGTCCGGATCGCCCAGCGGGCGCCCGATGCCTGTCGTGCCGCAGATGAGCAGCTCGGGCGTGATCGTGAGCGTTCGGCCGGCGCGGTTGATCCGCCTGCTCTTTTGCGGGGGTCTGAGATCCACCAGCCGCCATCGATCCGGATCGAGATGAAGCCCTTGCAGGGTTTCCCGGATGTGCAACCCCGCGAGCGGGTCGAATCCGGAGAGCGCTTCCGGGCCCACGGCTGAAGGTGCTCTCGCCACGCGCTTTCCTCGACCTCCTGGCAGGATCGTGACCGATCGCTCCCCCGCTGCCGAATGTCGTCGATCGTGGCGCCAAGGCGTTCTTGACGCCATGGCGCTTTTGTGTCATTCTTGCGGCGGAGGTAAGCAGGCATGACACGATCTGCGCAGTCACCGCCGAGGAGGCCGCGGATCAGCCTTGACGTGTCGCCGGAAGTGCGTCTGCGTCTGCGTCTGGCGTCGGCAAGGCGCGATCTAACGGTCCGCCGATACGTGCTGGAGGCCATTGAAGAGCGGCTTCGCCAGGACCTCGGTGATGACGACGAGGCCATGCTGGCCCTGACCGTGAGAGCGGACCCGGTACTTGCGGAGCTGTGGGACAACCCGAGGGACGCGGCGTATGACCGCGTATGACCGGGGTGACGTGGTACTGGTGGGCTTCGTCTTCACAGATGAAACCGGGAGGAAGCTGCGCCCGGCTGTCGTTATCAGCACCCCCGCATACCATCGCGCGCGACAGGAGGTAATCGTCGCGGCGATTACGAGCAACGTCAATCGTCGCCGCTTCGGAGACCACGAGATCTCTGACTGGAGGGGGGCGGGATTGCTCTTTCCATCCCTGGCCACCGGGGTCGTCCGAACCATCAGGCATACGATAATCGAACGGAAACTCGGTGTTGTGCCCAGATCGGACCTCGAGGCGATCGACCGGGAGCTCCGTCAGTGTCTCGGTCTGTGAGGCACTCGCATGCCCCGCACGTGATCAGCCGGTACTCTCCCGACTTCTCCGCCTGAGTGCCTCCAAACGTGATGAGGCGTACTCAAGAATGTTCCTGTAAGGAATCCGCTCCACCCACTCAGCCGCGCGGCGAAAGCTGAACTGCCTGCCGAAGTGGATCTCCGGGAAGTGCGCAAAGCGCTTTCCCTTTCTGCTCGATAGGTACAGGCAATCCACCAGCGCCTTCTCGGGGCTGGCAATGAGGAACTCCTGCCGGCCGCGGTACCAGTCGAAACCGGCGAAGAAGCGCGGATGGATGCGGTGGAACGAGTAGGTTCCCACCGGTGTCCTTCGGATATTCGTGTGCCCGGTCGTGGCGGCGTAGACGATCTGTGGGATCTGCTCGATCATCCCGTGAAGATGCAGGGCCGAGAAGAAGGAGACATACGTCTGGCGATCACCGGCCAAGTAGGGTACCAGCGCAAGAGGCGTAAACCTCGGATCGGTCGGGACGCACCAGATGCCCCTCGATGGGCCGGCGAGCAGGCCCTGCCGTTCCATCCGCCTAAGCGCCTGGCTCGTGGCCGAGACCGAACCGGCTCGAACCGCCGCGATCTCCCGGGTTGTGAATACCGGCCGGTCGATGGCCAGGATGGCCTGTGGGATGGAGATCCTACCGATCATTTCGAATCCTCTGCTCAAGGAGGGCGAGCGCGCGAAGTCGGATCTCGTCCCAGACCTGACTCGAATCATGCGCGGCTCGGTTCTCGGGCCCGAGGAAGGCCACGACGGTGTCGCGGTATTGTTCGTAACCCACCGCGAGGACTCTCTCGCGTGCGGCCTGGATCATGGATCGTGGCAGGCCATCAGTGAGATTGATGTTCGCGACTTCGGGGTGCGTGCTCAGCATGTAGAGGTCGAAGATATCCCTCCCTTGCACATGATGCCGGGAGGCCAGGGCTCGGATCTTCTGGCGGACCGCTGCGAGCGCCGTGTAGTGGGGTACGATCAGAGGAGTCATGCGGTAGGCGGCAAGCACCGAGGCCGAGATGGCTTCCGGTCGGAGCGGCGAGTCCAGCCCGCGTCGCGAGAACTCGACTTTGGTGGACAGGTCTTCCCCGGCAGACGTGATGAGGTGCACTTTGAATCGCTGCACCGTTTCGGTCTGCTTGGCGCGCGAGATGGTTGGGGGCACGATGCGCTCGATCCCGAAGGTCCGCAGCGTATCGGCCAGTACGGAGGAGGTGAGGATCGACATGACCTTGTCGCGCAGCACGTGCACCTCGATGTTGGCCGCATCGAGGTCCATGTCCTCGGAGTAGCGGATGCTGCCGAAGAAGAAGCGAAGATTGCCTCCGCCTTTCAAGACAAAGGCTGACATAGGGACCGAGCGGGCGAGCGCCCGCAGGAACACCAGGTGGAAGATCTCCCGTTTCTGGAGAGGGTCGAAGGTCACATTATGCATTGTAATTCAGATTTCCATAAATTCAAGTACATAATGAGATCTCCGGGGGATGAGAGGCCTCCGACGGCGCAGGAATCGGCTTCAGCGGGACGAACCCGGCAGGAGTGGCCGTCTGGATCGTGCTCCCCGCCTACAACGAGGCCGCGGGGCTCCCGCACCTCTTGAAGACCGCTGAGCGCACGGGCGGGGGCGCCGGCTGGCGCACGATCGTCGTGGACGACGGCAGCACCGATGGCACCGGTGATGTTGCGCGGGGATTCGCCGCGGGGATGCCGGTGACCGTGATCGTCCACCCAGAGAACCGCGGGTTGGCCACCGCCATCCGCACCGGGATCGAGGACGCCTGCCGGCAGGCCTCTCCGGACGACGTCATCGTCACGATGGACGCCGACAACACGCACTCGCCTGAGCAGATTCCGGCCATGGTGGAGGCCATCCGGGGGGGCGCAGACATCGTTATCGCTTCCCGCTACGAGCGCGGCGCCCGCCAGGCCGGGGTGCCCCCTCACCGGATGCTGCTCAGCGCCGGGGTAGGATGGTTGCTGCGGCTGCGCTTTGGCCTGCCCGGGGTGCGGGACTACTCCTGCGGGTACCGCGCCTACCGCGCCGGGCTTCTCCAGCAGGCCGTGGTGGCCTACGGCCCGCGCCTGATTGAGTCGGCGGGATTCGTGGTGATGACCGAACTGCTGGTGAAGCTGGCCCGGTTTCGACCGCGCATCGTGGAGGTTCCGCTCGACCTGCGCTATGACCGCAAGGCGGGGCGCAGCAAGATGCCCGCGGCAAGGACCATCCTGGGTTATCTGCGGCTTGTTGCGAGGCGGTCTCATCGGCTCACCCGTTGTGCTAATCTGAATGAAGATGGACGAGGGCCATGAAGGAGGACCGTATGAGAGCAGTAGCGTACCGGTCCGTTCGGAGCGATCTGCCCCGAATTCTTGCCGAGATGATCAGGCGTCTTTCAGCGGAAGAGCGCCTTGACCTCGCCAAGTTCATGAGCTGGCGCGAGTTTGAGGAGTGGAAAGCTACTGGGGAAACACTCGAAGACAAGCTCCTCATGAAGCGAATCCGACAGGGGTTGAAGGAGGAGGCCCACGGACGGATGCGCCCGGTGAGTCTTGACTGAACAAGGACCTCAGTGGCGTGTCATCTTTCGTGTCCTACGATCCGAGCGGGAGGTTCGCATCATCGCGATCGGGTCGCGTGGAGACATCTACTGACGATCCTTTCCCGCGGCGTGTGATCGCGTGGGGGGCGCGCTGAACATTCCAGGCACCCCCGGGGGCCCGGCCCGCGTACTGGCCGAGGTCCGCGGCCTCTTCCAGCACAGTCTTGCCCAGAACGCCCTGGTGCTCTACTGGGCCCACCTGATCAACTACCTGCTGCCGCTCGTCACCGTGCCGTACCTGGCCCGCGTGCTGGGGCCGTCGGGTTGGGGGCGTCTCGCGATGGCGCTGGCCCTGGGCATCTACATCAACCACGTGATCGAGTATGGCTTCCACCTGTCAGCCACGGGCGAGGTCGCCCGTTCCTGGGGCGATCGTGCCCGGCTGGCGGATCTCGCAACCGGGGTGCTAGGTGCGCGGGTGTTGCTGGCTGTCCTCATCCTCCCGATCCCGCTCATCTTGCAGGGGCGGCTACCCTTGCTGGGAGAGCATCCAGCGCTCCTCTGGGGAGCGTACTTCTGGGGGGTTGCTCAGGGTTTCTCATTTGGATGGTACCTGCAGGGGATGGAACGGATGCGGCAGGCCGCGCTGCTCGACACCGGGACAAGGGTTCTGGCAACCGCGGGCATCTTCGTCCTGGTGCGCGCGCCGGAGGATGCGGCCCTGGTGCTTCTGCTGCAGGCGCTGGCCGGCGTGATGGCCTTCTGCGGCGGATGGGTCATGGTGCTCCGCGAAGCACCGGTCCGGTGGCCCGGCTGGCACGTGACGCGCCAAACGCTGCGCATGGGCTGGAGCATGTTTGTGTTCCGCGGGGCAGCGGGCCTCTACACCGCGGGGAACGCCTTCATCCTAGGCCTGTTCGCGCCGCCCCAGGTCGTGGGCTACTACGCGGGCGCGGAGAAGATCGGCAGGGCCATAATCGGGCTGCTGGGTCCGGACGGACAGGCGCTGTACCCGCGCGTCAGCCGCCTGGCCATCCATGCGCGGACCGA
>DYHL01000075.1 GCA_020724185.1 Candidatus Nitrosymbiomonas sp.
AAACCGTCACGAGCGCGAAGGCGAGCGCCAGCACGAAGATACGGACCGCAAGGCGTGTCAAGATCGTTCCTCCTTATATGAATGTTGTCTCGAAGTGCGCCGCCAGGACGGCCTGCGGGGACTGCGGGCCTAGCAAGGGCATGTGACGAAGGCACCCGGCGACCTCCGCCGCGGACAGATGCATTGGATCCACGCGTGCTGCTTGCCTGCACTTGTAGCAAGGGGGGACGCGGCTGTCAATACAGGACAGGCGCTTGCGCCCCAGCTCACAGGCGGAGCAGGCCCGGGCAGAAGGGATTGACGCGTGCCGGCAGTATCTTCCTTCAGCGGGTTCACACCGAACGGGCCGGGGAGTGCCAGATGAATCCGGAGGAGTCCCGGAAACAGCCATGACGGACACAGAGATCTACGAGCAGCTCGCAGACGCCCTGGACAGACTTCCGAACGGCTTCCCGAGGACGCCTGGGGGCACAGAGATCCAAATCCTAAGGAAGATCTTCTCGCCCGAGGAGGCCTCCCTGGCCATATGCCTGTCTGGCAGGATGGAGCCCACCGACGAGATCGCCCGCCGCCTCGCCCTGCCCGTCGATGAAACGAGGACCCAACTGCTCCGGCTCGCCCGCCGCGGTCTGGCCTGGTTCGACAAGAAGGAGGCCGGGGGGCGGTTCCGCCTGGCTCCCTTCTTGGTCGGGATCTACGAGGCGCAACTTGACAGCCTTGATCACGAGCTCGCGCGGCTGGTTGAGGAGTACCTCGCCGATGGGGGTGCCGCAGGAATCATGAAGCCGCAGCCTGCGCTGCACCGCGTGATGCCCGCCCAGGGTGCGGTTCGGGCCGAATGGGTCCTCCCTTACGACGACGTCCGCGCGATCCTCGAGTCCGCAAGGACGTTCACTGTGCGCGGCTGCATATGTCGCGCGCAGCAGGAGCGCCTCGGTCGGCGGTGCGACTACCCGATGAACATGTGCCTCAGCTTCTCGGGAAGGGAGCGCCCTCCCCAGGAAGGCGATATCTCGCGGGAGGAGGCGCTCGGCATCCTGGAGCGGAGTGAAGAGGTCGGCCTGGTCCACACGGTCAGCAACGTGATCGAAGGCGTGGGCTACGTCTGCAACTGCTGTGGCTGCTGCTGCGCCCTGCTGCGGGGGATCACCGAGTGGGGGATCGCCGACTCGGTCGCCTATGCCGCCTACTACGCCGAGGTGGATCCCGCGCTCTGCGCAGGATGCGGGACCTGTGAGGGACGCTGTCAGGTGCGCGCGATCGCCACGAGCGACGGGGTGTCGGTCGTGGACCGGCCGCGCTGCATCGGCTGCGGCCTGTGCGTCACGGGGTGCTCCACCGGAGCGGCGATCCTCCGGCGCAGGCCGGAGGCCGAGATGGTCCGTCCGCCCGCCGACTTCGCCGCCTGGGAGCAAGAGCGGCTGCGCACCCGCGGGGAGGCCTAGAAGGGAGCTCTCTCCGTTGGGCTTTGAGCAGACCGCGGCGCTTACCATCTTTGTCGTAACCTACGCCCTCGCGATCAGCCGCCGGGTCAAGATCGCTTACGTGTCGCTGGCAGCGGCTATCCTCCTGGTAGTGCTGGGCGTCCTCACCCCCCGCGCCGTGGTCTTCGAAGCGCTCCAGTGGGACGTCCTGGGCATCTACTGGGGCTTCATGATGGTCTCAATCGCCTTCATGGACAGCGGTGTGCCCACGCTGCTGGCCGAGCGCATCCTGCACCTCGCCCGCACCGAGCGGCACGCCATCCTCGCGCTGGCGGCGGCGACCGCGGCGCTGTCCGTCTGGGTGGAGAACGTTGGGGCTGTGCTAATGATGGCACCGATAGCGCTGCAGATCAGTCGCCGCCTGGGCACGTCGCTCTTTCCCTACATGGTCACGGTGGGAATCGCCTCCAACGTCGTCACAACCGTAACCATGGTTGCGGACCCGCCGTCGCTCATCCTGGCCATCGAGACGGGCATGAAGTTCAAGGACTTCTACTGGTTTCTCGGCCGGCCAGGCCTGGGGACGCTCACCGTCGTCGCGGTCCTGGCAGCCCTGGCAACGCTGTTCTTCCAGTTCCGAGGGATGTCACGCCGGATCGCCCTTCCGCTCGACCAGGTCCCGGTGAGCTATGGGGCCACCGTACTCTTCGTCCTCGCGGTGGCGGCGCTGGGGCTCGGGCACGAGCGGGGCCTGTCGCCGGGGATCGTCGGCGTGGCCGCCGGGATCGCTGCCCTGTGGCTGAACCGCAAGCACGCCCGGAAGATGTTCGTCGAGTTCGACTGGAGCTCTTTCGCCTTCGTGGTGGGCATCTTCGTGGTCGTCTACGCCTTGCGGTCCACCGGCCTGCTGCGGCAGTTCGCCGGCCTCCTGCACGGCATGGGCCTCACAACGCCCGCGCTCGCCCTGGCGGCCATGACCTGGATCTCCGTTGCCGCCTCGTCGTTCGTGGACAACGTGCCGTTCACGATGCTGATGATCCCGGTCGCCCAGGACCTGGCCGGGCTGCTCGGCACGAGCGCCTGGCCGCTGCTGTACGGGATGCTGATCGGCACCGGTAGCGGTGGGAACATCACCCCTGTGGGCGCCACTGCAAATGTGTTTGCATGTGGATTTCTAGAGAAACACGGCTACAAGGTCCCACTGGGCGCCTATCTCCGGATCAGCCTGCCCTTCACGCTGGCGGCAGTCGGCGTCGCCCACCTGCTTCTGTGGGTCTTCTGGTTGCGCTAACCCCGGGTAGCGGGAGTTCCCGCTGGATTGACGGCCGGCGTGATGCCCTGCTAGGTTGAGGGCTGGTTGCCCAGGGGGTGCGGTTCCGGATGAGCCTCGAGCAGATCCTGGCGCTGACGATCTTCATCGCGACGTACGCGCTCGCCCTCACCCGCCGGATCAAGATCGCCTACGTGTCGCTGACCGCGGCGGTCCTGCTCATCGCGCTGCGCATCCTGACACCGCACGAGGTTTTCACCCAGGCCCTCAAGTGGGACGTTCTGGGCATCTACTGGGGCTTCATGATGGTCTCGATCGCCTTCATGGACAGCGGGGTCCCAAAGCTCCTGGCAGAGCGCATCCTGAAGGTAGCCCACGCCGAGAAGCACGCCATCCTCTACCTGGCCGCCTCGACCGCATTCCTGTCGGTCTGGATGGAGAACGTGGGCGTGGTTTTGATGATGGCGCCGATCGCGCTGGCGATCAGCCGGCGGCTGAACACCTCCCTCTTCCCGTACATGGTCGTCATAGGGATAGCGTCCAACGTCGTCACGACCGTTACGATGGTGGCAGACCCGCCGTCAATCATCCTTGCCATTGAGACCGGCCTGAAGTTCAAGGACTTCTACTGGTTCCTGGGGCGGCCGGGGCTTGGAACGCTGACCGTCGTCGCGGTGGTCGCGGCGCTGCTCACCTTACTGCTACAGTTCCGTCACATGACGAGGCGGATTGACCTGCCGGTGGACGATGTGCCGGTCACCTACGGGGCAACGATCCTGTTCGTGGTCTCGGTTGCGATCCTGGCCTTCGGCCACGAGCGCGGCCTCTCACCGGGGATCGTGGGCGTGGCAGCCGGCGGCGCCGCCCTGTGGCTCAACCGCCGGCGGTTTCGCGAGATGTTCGTCGAGTTCGACTGGAACTCTTTCGCCTTCATCATGGGCATCTTCGTGGTGGCGCACTCGCTGCGGTCCACCGGGCTGCTGCGGGAGTTCGCGGGCCTGCTGCACGGGGCAGGGCTCAAGACGCCCGGCCTAGCCATGGGCGCGCTGATCTGGATTGCGGTCGCCGTCTCGTCGTTTGTGGACAACGTACCGTTCACGGTGCTGATGATCCCGGTGGCCCAGGACCTGGCCGGGTTGCTTGGCACGAGCGCGTGGCCGCTACTGTTTGGAATGCTGATCGGCACCGGCAGCGGTGGTAACATCACCCCTGTGGGCGCCACCGCCAACGTCTTCGCATGCGGCTTCCTGGAAAAGCACGGCGAGAAGGTAGACCTGGGCCGCTACATGAAGATCAGCGTGCCCTTCACCGTGGTGGCCGTGGCTGTAGCCCACATCCTGCTCTACATCTTCTGGCTGCGCTAGCGCGCGCTGTGCGCGTGGATCCAGGCCATCGCCGCCTCGGTGGCCGCGTCCTGCGACGCCCGCTCGTCGCTTGGCGGCGGCAGCGGTGGGCCGATCCGCACGACCACGCGGCCGGGCCGGGGAAACCATGCGCCCAGAGGGAAAACCCGTCCGGTCCCCACGATCGCAACAGGAACCATCGGCACACCGGCGCGCGAGGCCAGCAGCGCAGCGCCGCGTTGACCCCTGGCAGGCTCTGGGCTGATGCGCCCCTCAGGGAAGACCGCTACCTTGCGCCCCGCTGCCAGCGCGAGCAGCGCCCCGCGGACGGCAGCGGGGTCCACCTCGCCGCGGCGCACCGGGATGCACCCGTAGGTGCGCATCGCCCATCCCACCGCTGGCAGCGCGAAGAACTCCGCGGCGGCCAGGAACAGCATGCGCTCGGGCACGGCCGCGGCCAGGAACAGGGGGTCCAGCGCGCTCGGGTGGTTGGCGACGAGCACCGCCGCGCCCGGAGGAAAGCGTTCGATACCCTCGACACGGAAACAAAAGAAGGGCCGGAGAAGGGCCCTCACGGCAGCCCACGTCACCCGGAACAGCCGGGGCTCGCGCGGCCAGTCGCGGCGGTCCAATGGTTACTCGCCGCCGTCCGTGCCCGCGACGATCTCGCGCTCGGGCGGGAGCTTGTTTCCGGGTCCCAGTCGTCCCTCGGAGTTACGCGACATCTGCAGCAGGGCAATTGTCGCGCGTAGTGAAGAGACTGTCAACGGAACGGCACGAACTCCCGGACGAGGTGGGCGATGGAGCGAAGATACGTGCAGGGTCTGGTGCTTGTCGCCGTCGGCGTCGCTCTGCTGTGGGCCATGCGGACGCTGCCCATCGGCGACCAGAACGTCCTGGTCGTAGGTGCGATCCTGCTGGTGGCCTACGCCTACACGGGCAGGTACGGCCTCCTTGTTCCGGCCGGCATCCTCACCGGACTGGGCGCCGGCATCGCGATGCGCGACTGGATCGGCGCCGATCGCGCCCCTGTGCTGCTCGGTCTGGGCACCGGCTTCCTGTTCGTTTACTTGGTGGATCTTGCGAAGAGCGGCAGACAGGCCGCCGAATGGTGGCCGCTCCTCCCGGGCGGGGTACTTGTTGCTATCGGGCTTCTGCGGATCGTGCGTGGCACGGGTGTGCTGCAGACAGTTTCCTTCTGGTGGCCTGTGCTGCTGATCGCGCTCGGGATCTGGCTGCTGGTGCGGCCCAGAGCAGCAACCTAACCCGGTCCCATGGATTGAAGGTATTCACGCAGGGCCGGCTCATCCAGCCCTGCCATCCTGGCGATGCTCGAGAGCTTCGGCAGCGCCCACGTGCTCGTGCTTTCCGCCAGCACCTCGTGTGCCGGGGCTCCTGCCGGCGCTACGGACGCGCGCACGATCGCGCTCCTGCCGTCGTGGCTGATGACCTGCCCCGCCACCTTTAGCTCGATGCCCGTGGGCACGGGCCTGAGGTAGCGGATCGAGATCTCACGGGTGACCCCCAGCCGTCCCAGGCACGCGATGACCGTCCAGGCCGACACCTCGTCCAGGAGCGTCGCGATGATCCCTCCGTGGGCAACCTTGTCGAAGCCGCACAGATGCTCGGGGATGGCATATCTAGTGAAGCAGCCTTGCTCCGAGCGCCAGAAGCGAAGGCGCAGTCCGCGCGGGTTGGCCGGCGAGCAGCCAAAACACAGACCCGGCCATCTGTTGGTGATCTCAGGGTGGTCCAAGCAGATCACACCTCCCGAAGGGATCCCAGCCGCATGCGTGGCAGACCCCTGGCGGATAGCGCTGCGACCAGCCCGCCGATGCCCAGAACGGCGAAGGCCCATCCCCAGCCGGCCGCGGACGCCCCTCCTGGATTGGTCGCGTCCAGCACCATGCCGAAGACGACCGGCGCTACCGCACCGGCGCCGAATCCCAGGAGCGATCGGATGGCCAGGGCCGAGCCGAGATAGGCAGGGCGCACCGCCTCCGTCAGGGCGACCGAGAGCACAGGCGAGTCACCCAGCGCCGTGAAGCCGTATACCGCACCCAGTACAGCAACCAACAGGAGCGGCCCCCCGACCAACCACCCGAAACTGAACGAGCACGCGGCGCTCGTCGCGGCCAGGGCGAGAATGACCGTGCGGCGTCCGAGTTTGTCCGAGAGATGTCCCATGGACGACGAGGCCACCAGCCCCATGAGATGAAATGAAGCCGCAAGGTAGGCGCCCAGCTCGGCGGCCCGCAGCGTCATCGCCCCAGACACGGCCAGGCTGGCGGCCACGAACGCAGGCGCCCAGGCCCACATGCCCAGCAGCTCCCACGAATGCGCCGTGTAGCTGACGATCAGGCGCCTGGCATGCGGGTTGCGCAGCAGCTCGGCCCTGGCGCCGGGTCCCCCATCGCGCGGATGAACCACGTTCGGCGTACCCCGCAGGACGAACCAGCCAATGAGCATTCCTGCCAGCGGGCCGGCGGCGGTTACAAGGAACGCCGCCTGGTAGCCTCCCCGGGGTAGCACGGCGCCCGTGACCAGCAACGACGCCGCGTGGCTCAGCGATGAGGCGGCGATCAACCAGCCCAGGGCCGCGCCGCGGCGCGCGGAGCGGTAGCGGTCCGATATGAGCATAATGGCCGTAGTGTAGGTGCCGCCCTGGGCGAGCGCGGCCAGCGTGAACAGCACCAATCCGGAAGCGTACGACCGCGCAAACAGCGCAAACCCCAGCGCCGCAATCGCGCTCATGACGCCGGAAGTCAGGAAGATGCGCCGGGCGCCGACCCGGTCGGCCAGCCACGAGAAACCCAGCAGGGAGACCGCGTAGCCGGCCTGGAACCCGGTGGCCACTGACCCGGCCTGGGTGCCAGACATGCCCCAGGCCGTCCTGAGCACGGGCAGGCACGCGGCGTAGGTCATGAAGACCATGGTCATGAAGAAGCGCGAGGCGCAGAGCCCTGGCAGCCAGAGGTCAGGCTGGACGCGGGCCTTCACGGTCTAGCCCGGCGATTCACGGCGTAGTCCGGCGCAATGGGCCTATCCTACCTCCGGCCGACGAGCAGCGGCAGGATCTCGATGCCACGCAGGTGCCCCAGCGCACCCCGGGCAGCGGCGGCCTCGGTGAACCGGCCGGCGCCGTCAGGTGTCGTGCCCCAGCCGCCGATCAGCAGCGGCACCGGGTCGGGCGAGTGACCGCGCACCTCGCAGGGGGTTGCGTGGTCCGCGGTCACGGCAACGATCGTCGTGGATGGGTCGAGCGCCGGCAGCAGCGTGCCGAAGAAGTGAACATCAATCTCCTCGATGATCTGCTGCTTGGCGGCGAAGTCTCCGTCGTGCCCGGGCTCATCAGGCCCCTTCAGGTGCATGTAGAGCCCGTCGTACTGCGGAAGCACTTCGAGCGCGCGGCGCGCCCATCTCTGGTAGGCCTCCGCGCGGCTGCCCGAGGTACCGTGCGGGATCTCGACCACGCCCATCCCAAGGTACCGCGCAATCCCACGCTCGACCGGCATCTCCACGAAGCACCCCATCTGCACGCCGAAGCGCTCGTGTATCGAGGGAACCTGGGGCAGGTGGTCGCCGCCATCGCGCAGCAGGATCAGGTTGCCGGCCAGCTTGCCCTCGGCCCGCCGTTGGGCGTTCAACGAGTGGGCGTCCATGATCTTGCGGCTCTTCCATGTGAACTCGTTCACCAGCGCCGCTGAAGCGCGCGCCTCGGCCGATCCGTCGAGCGGCACGCACTCCTCGACCTGGTTCCCGAACTCAGCGCGCGCGACGCCCATACCGCCGATGCGCGCATAGGCCGGGTCGGTGTTCGAGATCTGGGCGCTCAGGCGTCCCTGGGCGGGATGGAAGACCACCGCGCAGCGGTGGCCTATCGTCGCGGCTACGACCACCCTGGCGGGCGCGCTCTCGAGATTGATCTGCGCGGTGATCGCCTCGGCCAGCGTGCGCGCCTCTTCAGAGGAAAGGTTGCGGCCCACGCGCCGGTCAACGATCGAGGCACCTTTTCCGCCCGTGGCGAAGTTACCACGCAATGCCAGATCGCCACCCTTGAAGTCCAGCCCGGCGCCCAGCGCCTCCAGCGGCCCCCTCCCGACGTGATAGACCATCGGGTCGTACCCGAGGATGGCCACCACCGCCACGTCCGACTCAGGGGCTATCCCCTCGCCTACGGTGGTAACCAAACCCTGCTCGCCCGAGGCGGCCAGCCTGTCGAGGTGCGGGGTGCGCGCGGCCTCCAGGGGTGTGCGGCCTCCGAGCGCGGCGATCGGTCGGTCACCGACGCCATCCAGAATCACATAAAGGATCTTACGGCTCATGAGAACCCTCCCATCAGAACCCTTCCATTGCTGCCACCATATCGGCGCTCAGCGTCCCCGCGTAGACCTCGGACGCAGGGCCGGTCATCCGGATGCTCCAGTCCTCGCCCACGGTCACGCGCAGGTCTCCGCCAGGGGCCGAGACCGTCATCTCGCGGTCGGTCATGTCCTCGCGCACCGAGGCGGCGGCCACCGCGCTGGCGCTTGTGCCCGAAGCCATCGTCTCGCCGACGCCGCGCTCCCAGATGAGGATCTGCACCCGGTCGCGCGCCACCACCTGCGCGAACTGCACGTTGGTGCGCTTGGGAAACAGGGGGTGGGTTTCCAAGAGCGGCCCGAGCCGGTGCAGATCAATCAGATCCAGGTCGGGAACGAAGACGACACAGTGCGGGTTGCCGACCGAAACCGCCGTGATTTCCAGCTTCTGTTCGCCGACCTCTATGATCTCGTCCACCACCTCGCGGGGCGGACCCGCAACCGGGATCTCGGTGCTGTGGAAGGTCGCGCGCCCCACGTCCAGCGTCATCTGCTCTATGCGACCATTTGCGAGGTGCAGCGTGATGCCTGCGATCCCGCCGGGTGTGTCCACAGTGAAGGCCGTCCGGTCGGTGTACCCGTGGTCGTAGAGGAACTTGGCGAAGATGCGCAGGCCGTTGCCGCTCTTCTCGGCCTCGCTGCCGTCGGGGTTGTAGATACGCAGGCCGAAATCCGCGCGCGACGACGGAACCAGCGCCAATATCCCATCGGAACCGGCGCCCAGGTGGCGGTCGCATATGCGCTGTATCGCCTGGGGCGTCAGGGCAAAGGTGAGCGCAGAGGGGTCGAGCACCAGGTAGTCGTTTCCCAGCGCGTGGGACTTCACTATCCAGTTCTGCCCTGGTGGGGGCGTCATTCTTCCTGCACCTCCTGGGATGGCCTCCGGGCGCGGCGCAGCGCGGCCGCGATCAGGCGGTCCACGAGGGCCGGAAACTCCAATCCCGCGGCCAGCGCGGCCTTCGGGAAGAGACTCCGCTCGGTCAGACCCGGAATCGTGTTCACCTCGAGCACCGCAACGTCCGCCTCGCGAACGAAGAGGTCCACGCGCGCGAAGTCGGCGCAGCCCAGCGCGCGATAGGCGCGCAGCGCGGCCGCCTGCGCGCGCCAGACCGCTGCCGCGGGCAGGCGCGCCGGGCAGATCTCGTCGGCCGCCCCCGGAGTATACTTGGCTTCGAAGGTGAAGAACTCCCGCTTGGGCACTATCTCCACCAGCGGCAGCGCCACCGGCGCGCCGCGTTCGGGATCGTCCAGGATCGCGCTGGTCAGCTCGGTGCCCGTCAGGTACTCCTCCACGAGGGCCTCGCGATCCAAGGCCAGCGCCACTTCCAGCGCATCCGTCAGGCCCTCCGGCTGCCGCACCAGACTGACCCCGATGCTACTGCCCAGGGCGTTGGGCTTGACGATGCAGGGGAAACCCAGAGTGTGCCGCACCTCTTCCGCCAGCGAGGAGCCCCTGGCCGCGAGCAAAGCACGGTCCACTGCTAGGTAGCCGGGCACCGGCACACCGTTGAACCCCAGGAGCTGGCGCGACCGCCGCTTGTCCATGGCCAGCGCGCTGGCCAGGACGCCGGAGCCGGTGTAGGGGATGCCTGCAAACTCCAGCATGCCCTGGACCGTTCCGTCTTCTCCGAAGGGACCGTGCATGGCGACGAACGCCACGTCCAGGTCGGTTGGGGGGAACCAGGCGCCGGCGGCCGGCGCCTCCAACGGCACCACGTCGTAGCGGGTGGGGTCGAGCGCGGCAGCGACGCGGCGGCCAGTGGAGAGCGATATCTCGCGCTCCGGCGACGGGCCGCCCATGAGCACGCCGACGCGCAGTCTGTTCACGGCAGTTTGTTCACGACGGGCTCAGAACTTCTTCCCGCACTCTTGGCAGAACTTGGAGTCCTCTTCGTTCAACTTCCCGCAGGAGGGGCATCTGACCATCACGATTCTCTCGGGACCGCCTGTTCCGGTCTTAACCTGCGCCTCATCCAGGGCGTCTTTGACCATGCCGCCTGCCATTCGAGCGTAGGGTTCGAGTTCCTGCCGCGCCCGTTCTGGGTCCAGAACCACGCCGGAGCCAGCCAGACCGCGGGCTCCAACTGCCCTGATTGCTCCGCCGGTGGCAATGAGTGCTATCCCTCCGAAGGCGCGCAACAAGAAGGACGGGATGATCGTTTCGGGGTCTGAGTCTCTCCCGGCAAGCATCGCAAGCGTGACAAACACGGATGCGAACATCAGGCCGCCGATGATCATGAGAACGATGCCCAGGTAATAGGTGGTCCTTCTGCCCGCAGAGATCTGCCTGCTCATGCCATCCTCCTAGCGCAATGTTCATCCTCAGCAGCCGGCGGTCCGCCGTCTCTTGAAGATTGTACCCCACCGCCGCGGGAAAGGGAGGACCCGGGCGGCCCCGAATCTTGAGAAGCAACAATCGCAAGAGGAGGACGAACCATGAAACGCCTGCTCGCGATCACCGCCGCCGCGGTCACCATCGTCGCACTGATCGTCGTCG
>DYHL01000076.1 GCA_020724185.1 Candidatus Nitrosymbiomonas sp.
AGGGATAGACCCCAAGAGCGTAACCGTGACCATCACCGCCGAGGGCCTGTGCATCAAGGGAGAGGCCAAGGCCGATCACGAGGAAAAGGGACGCAACTACTACAGGCGCGAGTTGCGCTACGGCGCGTTTCAGCGTACCATCCCGCTGCCGACTGAGGTGAAGAGCGAGGAAACGAAGGCCTCGTTCCGCCACGGCATTCTTGAGGTGAAGGTTCCAAAGGCCGAGAGGGTGAGGCCGAAGACCGTCAAGGTCGAGGTCGAAGGATAACACGAGGGGAGATCTCACATGGGCAAAGTTGTCGGCATCGATCTGGGAACAACCAACTCGGTGATCGCCGTGGTCATCGGCGGCGAGCCGCAGGTGATCGCCAACACCGAGGGCGGCCGGCTCACGCCGTCGGCGGTCGCGTTCACGAAGACCGGCGAGCGGCTGGTGGGCCAGATGGCCAAGCGGCAGGCGATTCTCAACCCCGAGAACACGGTCTACTCGATCAAGCGCTTCGTGGGGCGCCGCTACTCCGAGGTGGAATCCGAGCGCAGGATCGTGCCCTTCAAGGTTGAGGAAGGACAGAACAGCATGGCCGTCGTGCGCATCCCCGCCTCCGGCAAGACCTTCACGCCCGAGGAGATCTCCTCGATGATCCTCCAGAAGCTGAAGACCGACGCGGAGGCCTACCTCGGCGAGAAGATAACCGAGGCGGTCATCACCGTGCCGGCCTACTTCAACGACTCGCAGCGCACAGCGACCAAGCACGCCGGCGAGATCGCCGGATTGAAGGTCCTGCGCATCATCAACGAGCCGACCGCGTCGTGCCTGGCCTACGGCCTCGACAAGAAGGGCGCCGAGACCGTCCTGGTCTTCGACCTGGGCGGCGGCACCTTCGACGTTTCCATCCTGGAGATCGGCGGCGGCGTCTTCGAGGTCAAGGCGACCTCCGGCGACATGCACCTCGGCGGCGACGACTGGGACGAGCGGATCGTGAACTGGCTGGCGGACGAGTTCCGAAAGCAGCAGGGCATAGACCTGAGGCAGGACCGCCAGGCGCTGCAGCGGCTGCGCGAGGCGGCCGAGCGCGCCAAGGTGGAACTCACCACGGTCGTTCAGACCACGATCAACCTGCCATTCATCACCGCCGACGCCACCGGCCCCAAGCACCTCGACTACGTCCTCACCCGGGCCAAGTTCGAGGAGTTGACCGCCGATCTGGTCGAGCGCTGCATTGGGCCGTTCCGGCAGGCCATCTCCGACGCGCGGCTCGC
Organism: Candidatus Nitrosymbiomonas sp.; assembly: GCA_020724185.1. Classification (GTDB taxonomy): domain Bacteria; phylum Sysuimicrobiota; class Sysuimicrobiia; order Sysuimicrobiales; family Humicultoraceae; genus VGFA01. The sequence continues at coordinate 1,261 of DYHL01000076.1, forward strand.
GGAGAGCGACCTGAACGAGGTAATCCTGGTGGGCGGAGCGACCCGCATGCCCATGATCCAGGAACTGGTCCGCCGGCTCACCGGCAAGGAGCCCAACAGGGAGGTCCATCCCGACGAGGTCGTGGCCGTGGGCGCGGCGATCCAGGCCGGCGTGCTCGCGGGCGAGGTGCGCGACGTGGTGCTGCTCGACGTCACCCCGCTCACGCTGGGGGTCGAGACCCTGGGCAGCGTCATGACGCCCATGGTGACCCGCAACACGACTATTCCGACCCGCAAGACCGAAAGGTACACTACCGCTGCCGATGGGCAGACGCAGGTCGAGATCCACGTCCTGCAGGGCGAACGCCAGATGGCCCGCGACAACCGTACGCTGGGCCGGTTTGTGCTGGACGGTATTCCGCCGGCGCCGCGCGGGGTGCCACAGATCGAGGTGACCTTTGATATAGACGCCAACGGTATCCTGCACGTGACGGCAAAGGACACCGCGACCAACCGCGAGCAGTCCATCAAGATCACCGGCACCTCGACGCTGGTCAAGGACGAGGTTGATAAGATGGTTAAGGAGGCGGAGCGCTTCGCCGCCGAGGACAAGGCCAAGCGCGAGGCTGCCGAGACGCGCAACCGGGGTGATTCGATCGCCTATCAGGTCGAGAAACTCCTTAAAGAATCCGGGGACAAGATCTCGTCCGAGGAGCGCGCGAAGGTGGAGGAAGCGCTGAAGGAGCTGCGCGAGGCGCTGAAGGGCGAGGATGTGGCGCGCATCTCGAGTGCGACCGAGGCGGTGCAGCAGGCTTCCTACAAGATGAGCGAGGAGATGTACAAGGCGACCGCAGGCGCCCCTGGTGGCGCCGCGCCCGGCGGGGAAGCGGCCAGCGGCCAGGCGCCTCAGTCCGGGGAAGACGTGATTGACGCCGAGTACAAGCCGAGCCAGTAGGAAGCGGCGATGGGTGACGAGCGGACCATCAACGGGGAGACCAACGGGGAGCCGATCGCGGGGCCTGGGGCGCAAATGGATAGCGTGGAGGCGCTCCAGGCCGAGGTCGCGCGCCTGAGCCATGAGGCAGAGCGCAACTGGCAGCAGTTTCTGCGCGCGGCCGCCGATCTAGAGAACTACCGCAAGCAGGCGGCCCGGCAGCGTGAGGAGGCGGTGGCTTCCACCCGACGCGCCATGCTGGCCGTGATCCTGGGAGTGGTAGACACGCTGGAACGCGCCCTGGCGCATGCCGAGGGCGCGGGTGCGGCCGGGACGGTCGGGCCCGCAGAGGGCAACGCGGAGGCAGCGGCCATCGCTGACGGCATCCGTCTGGCACACCGGCAGGTACTCGATGTGCTCTCGAGGATGGGCGTGAGGCCGATCGAGGCGCTGGGCAAGGAGTTCGACCCGCGCCTCCACGACGCGGTAGAGGTTACATCCGCTGGCGGGGGCGCGCCTGCCGGAACCGTGGCCGCCGAGGTCCAGCGCGGGTACATGCTGGGCGGTGAGCTGCTCCGCCCGGCTCGGGTGAGGGTGGCGCAATAGGGTGGAGTTCAAGGACTACTACAAGGTGCTCGGCGTCGAGCAGGGGGCTGACAAGAAGACGATCAGCCGTGCCTTCCGGCGCCTGGCACGCGAGTCGCACCCCGACGTCAACAAGCGCAAGGGTGCCGAAGACCGGTTCAAGGAGATAAACGAGGCGTACCAGGTTCTCGGCGATCCCGCCCGCAGGGCGCAGTACGACCAGATCTACGAAGCCTACAAGAGCGGCGGCGTGCACTGGCAGGACCTGTTCGGCCGGCCCACCGGGGGCCGCCCGGCTCCGGGCGGGGTCACGTTCACCGTCGGGGGCGGGTTCGAGGATCTCTTCGGCCGCGGCGGCGCCCCCGCCGGCGGATTCAGCGAGTTCTTCCAGCAACTGTTCGGCGGGTTCGGACAGGCGACGGGCCAATCCTACGGCACGGCACAGCCCCGCCAGCGCTTGGAGGTTCCTGTCGAGATCACGCTCGAGGAAGCCTTCAGCGGCGCGCACCGGAGAATCGAGATGCCGGCCTCCCGCCAGTGCGTGGACGCCAAGATCCCGTACGGGGTGCGGTCGGGCCAAACGGTGCGGCTGAGCGGCGCTGCCGGCGGAGCCGACCTCTACCTCAAGATCAAGGTTTCCCCCCACCGGCTCTTCGAGCGCAGCGACGACGATCTGACCGTGGCACTGCCGATTACCATCAGTGAGGCGGCGCTGGGGGCGGAGATCCAGGTGCCGACGCTGGAGGGCGCCGTGACGATGCGCGTGCCACCCGAGACCCAGAACGGCCGGCGGTTCCGCCTGAAGGGCCTGGGCATGCCCCATGCGCGCGGTGAAGGCCGCGGCGACCTGTACGTGCAGGTGAACGTCGTGATGCCGAAGGGGCTCTCGGCCCGGGAGCGCGAGCTTTTCCAGGAACTGGGTGAGGCGCGCAGCGAGGATCCGCGCAAAGGACTGATCTCGTAGGAGACGGACGGAGATGGCAATGCGATTCGACAAGCTAACGGAGAAGGCGCAGGAGGCGCTGATGGGGGCCCATCAGGCCGCCGCGACGCGTGGTCACCAGGCGTCCGACCCCGAACACCTGCTGCTGGCGCTTACGGAACAGGCCGAAGGCGTGATACCGCAGTTGCTGCTGCGCCTTGGGGCTGACCCCCGCGTCCTGCGCACCCGCCTCGTCGCCGATCTGGAGCGCAGGCCCCGCGTGGAGGGTGCCCCGCCCGCCGCCGGGATCGTCGTCTCGTCGCGCCTGGCGCGCGTACTGGAGGCCGCGCAGCGCGAGGCCGGCCGGCTCACCGATGAGTACGTCAGCACCGAGCACATGCTGCTGGGCCTGCTGGCGTCGCGCGACGGCGAGGCCTCCCGGCACCTCTCCGAACTGGGCATGACGCCGGAGGGGGTGTACAGGGCCCTCGGCGAGATCCGCGGGCAACAGCGCGTCACCGACCCCAATCCCGAGAGCAAGTACCAGGTGCTGGAGAAGTACGGCCGCGATCTCACGGCGCTTGCGGCGTCGGGCAAGCTCGACCCGGTGATCGGCCGCGACGACGAGGTTCGCCGCGTGATCCAGGTTCTCAGCCGCCGCACCAAGAACAACCCCGTGCTCATCGGCGATCCGGGCGTCGGCAAGACCGCCATCGCGGAGGGCCTGGCGCAGCGGATAGTGAAGGGCGACGTGCCCGAAGGTCTCAAGTCAAGGCGCGTCGTGCAACTGGACATGGGCGCGTTGGTCGCCGGGACCAAGTACCGGGGCGAGTTCGAGGACCGCCTCAAGGCGGTGCTGCGCGAGATCGCCTCCGCGGAAGGCCAGATCATCCTCTTCATTGACGAGTTGCACACGGTGGTCGGCGCCGGCGCGGCCGAGGGAGCCATTGACGCGGCGAATCTCTTGAAGCCGATGCTGGCGCGCGGCGAGCTGCACGCGATCGGCGCCACCACCCTCGACGAGTATCGAAAGCACATCGAGAAGGACGCGGCTCTGGAGCGGCGTTTCCAGCCGGTGATGGTGGCCGAGCCGTCGGTGGAGGACACGATCAGCATCCTGCGCGGCCTGAAAGAGCGCTACGAGGTCCATCACGGGGTTCGGATCACCGACCCCGCGGTCATCGCCGCCGCGACGCTCTCCGACCGGTACATCAGCGCGCGGTTCCTGCCCGACAAGGCGATAGACCTGATTGACGAGGCGGCGAGCCGGCTGCGGATGGAGATCGACAGCAAGCCTGCCGAGGTGGACGAGGTGGACCGGCGCGTCATGCAGCTCGAGATCGAGCGCGAGGCCCTGCGCCGCGAGACCGACTCCGCCAGCGGGGAGCGCCTGCAGCGACTCGAGGAGGAGCTGGCGTCGCTGCGGGAACGATCTGACGCCCTGCGCGGGCAGTGGGAGCAGGAGAAGCAGGCGATCACCGCGATCCGCGAGACCAAGCAGCGAGTAGAGGAGGCCCACCGCCAGATCGAGGACGCGGAGCGGCGCGCTGACCTGGAGACCGCGGCGCGGCTGCGGTACGGGACGGTGCCTGATCTGGAGCGCCAGATGCGGGACCAAGAGGAGCGCCTGCGGACGGTTCAGGCCGGCAGGCGGCTGCTCAACGAGGAGGTCACCTCCGACGAGGTGGCAGAGGTGGTCGCGCGCTGGACCGGCATTCCGGTGCAGCGGCTGCTGGAAGGCGAGATGGCCAAGCTGCTGCACCTCGAGGAGCGGCTGCACGAGCGGGTGATTGGTCAGGACGAGGCGGTGAGCGCCATCGCCGACGCGATCCGGCGCGCCAGGGCCGGCCTGAAGGATCCCCGCCGCCCCATTGGCACCTTCCTGTTCCTGGGCCCCACCGGCGTGGGCAAGACCGAGCTGGCGCGCGCCCTGGCCGAGCAGCTCTTTGACGACGAGGACGCCATGGTACGCCTGGACATGTCGGAGTACCAGGAGCGACACACCACCAGCCGGCTCGTTGGCGCGCCCCCGGGCTATGTGGGGTTTGAGGAGGGCGGGCAGCTCACCGAGGCAGTCCGGCGGCGGCCCTACCGCGTGATTCTCTTTGACGAGATTGAGAAGGCGCACCCGGACGTGTTCAACATTCTGCTCCAAGTTATGGAGGACGGCCGGATGACCGACGGTCACGGCCGGACCGTGGACTTCAAGAACACGGTCATCATCATGACCAGCAACCTGGGCAGCAGGCACCTGCAAGGACTGGAGGCCGGGGACATCTCCTCGTACGAGATGGCCAGGGTACTCGTGCTGGGCGAGCTGCGCAAGGCGGTCCGTCCCGAGTTCCTGAACCGCTTGGATGAGATCATCGTGTTCCGCCCTCTTTCCGAGGAGCAGCTCGTGGAGATCGTCGGGCTGCAGGTCGGCGCGCTGGCCCGGCGGTTGGCCGCGCAGGGAATGGGCATCGAGGTGACCGAGGCGGCGAAAAGGCACCTGGCCAAGGAGGGGTACAGCCCGGACTTCGGCGCCCGCCCGCTCCGCCGGCTGATCCAACGAGAGATCGAGAACGTCGTCGCCCGCAAGATCCTCTCCGGAGAACTGCGTGGGGGCGAAACCGTGCGGGTGGATTGCCAGGACGATCGCTTGGTGTTTGCCGCGCTATAATTGGGCGACATCTGCTGGGAGGTGAGCGCCATCCTTGAGGTCACGGTTTTCGTCAGCGGCGGCGTGCTGCTCGCGCTGGAGATCATCGCCAGCCGGGTACTGGCGCCCTACTTCGGTAACTCAATCTATGTCTGGGGCAGCCTGATAGGCGTCTTCCTCACGGCGCTGAGCGTGGGGTATGCCGTGGGCGGCAGGATCGCCGACCGGTTCCCTTCACACGGCCTGTTCTCGGGGGTCGTCTTCCTGGCCGGACTGCTAACCGTTCCAATCCCGATTCTCGCCACCCCGGTGCTCGATGCAATCGCCCGCGCCGACCTGGGCCCTCAGCTCAACCCGCTCGTCGGATCCATGGCGCTGTTCGTGGTGCCCAGCATCGTGATGGGAATGGTATCACCGTTTGCGGTGCGGCTCCGCGCCCAGGCCGTGGCCACGGTGGGGCAGACGGCCGGCGCGCTCTACGCCATCAGCACGGTGGGCTCGATTACCGGGACGCTGGCGGCGTCGTTCGTGCTGATCAACTACTTCGGGGTACGCGCCATCATTCAGATTCTCGGGTTCGCGCTGATGGCAATGGCCGTGATCGGCTGGCTGGGCGCGCGGCGCCGGCTTGCCGCGGCGCTGGGCGCTGCGCTGGCAGTCCTGCTGGCGGCCGGCGTCACGAGGGCGTCGCCCGCTTCCTCTCCCACGCTGGTCTATGCCCGCGACACCGTCTACCACCGGGTTACCGTATCCGACGAGGGCACGGTCCGTTATCTCAAGCTGGACAACTACTGGCAGAGCGCCCTCGACCGCGAACGGCCGCAGCGCACGGTGTTCGCCTACGCGGATTACATGCACCTGCCCCTGATATTCGTGCCCCGGCCCGCGCACGCCGCGTTGATCGGGCTCGGCGGGGGCACGATCCCGGCCCGCTACGTGGCCGACTACCCTACGGTAACGATGGACGTGGCGGAGATAGACCCCGAGGTTGTGACGGTGGCGCGGCGCTTCTTCGGCGTGGCGGACAGCGACCGCCTGATCATGACCGCGCGCGACGGCAGGCTACACCTGCGCCTCGCGCAGGCGCGATTCGACATCGTCCTGACCGATGCCTACCTGATTGACACGATTCCTTTCCACCTGGCCACCCGCGAGTTCTTCGCGCTTGCCCGCTCCCGGCTTGCGCCCGGCGACGTGGTTGCCTCCAACATCATCGGCGCCCTGGACGGCCCGAACAGCCGGTTGTTCCGGGCGATCTACAAGACCATTCGAGAGGTCTTCCCCACCGTCTATGTCTTCCCCGTGGATTTTGGACGCTACGGCGCGCCGGGGTCGCTGCGCAACATCATCGTGATCGCGACCGACGCGCCGGCGCTGCCGCCCGAGGAGATCAGGCGACGCGCGCAGGCGCTCGTGGACGCGCATCTGGTGACCGTGGACCGGTTCCTCGATGCGTCGGGCGATCTGTACGAGGTGGCCATCACGACCGCTGACGTCCCGGTGCTAACCGACGACTTCGCTCCCATAGATGCGTTGATACCGACTCGATAGGCCCGGAGTTGGGCACAACCGTAGTGCGACGAGACGCCCGGGTTGCCGGACAGGAGGTCTTGGCGCCATGCCGGTGCTGAGGATCGTCCTGGGGGACGTCGTGCGCATGCGCAAGACCCATCCCTGCGGGAACGACCAGTGGGAAGTAGTGCGTCTTGGTGCTGACATAGGCGTCCGATGCCTGAAGTGCGGCAGGCGGGTGTTGATGCCGCGCGTGAAGTTCGAGCGCCGGGTCCGGACCTTCATCCGGCGAGGCCCTGGCATCGCCGAGGCCGGCCAGCCGGCGCCGTGACGGTGTAGGCCGCGAGGGGACAGAGCGTGACGCGCTGGATATTGAGGATGGGACCGTGGTCTTGGGCCGCATACCCGTGGGTGGTCGTGGCCACGGCCGCCGCCGCGATGGCCGCGGCGCTGTTCACCTCGGCCCTGCCGCCGGTGCGGGAGCTCGCGCTCCTGTGCCTGGCAGGCACGGTCGCCAGCGCGCTGCGCGTACCGATGCCCGCGGGCGGCTACCGGACCCTACGGCCCGCGGTGGCCGCTGTCGGCATCGGGCTCTTCGGTGCCCCCTCGGCCGCGGTTGCCATGGCGGTTGGCGCGGTGCTCGGGGACGGCCTCCTGCGCCAGCGCCCGCTGCGCATCACGCTGTTCAACTCCGGGCAGGCAATCCTGGCCACGCTTGCGGCCGGGAGTGCCGCGGCACTGGTTCAACCCGATTTCGCCGGATGGGCCCGTCCTCTTCCCCTGGTGCACGAGAGCGTGGATCACGCGCTGGCCCTCCTGGCCGCGGCAGCGGCGTTCGCTCTCGTCTCCTCCGTGCTGGTGAGCTGATACATCGCCCTGCGGCGGCGGCGGGCGTTCGCAGGTGTGTTGGGAGCTAACGTCGGGGTCGAGATACTCAACACGTTCCTGCTGTTTGGGTTCGGTTCGATCACTGGGTTGGTCATCAACGGCAGCCTGCCGCTGCTCGCGCTGTTGGTCGCGGTTCCGGTAGCGATGGTCGCGGTTGTGCTGATGGTTTCCACCGGAGGGAGGCAGGCATCGGCAGAACTGGAGGCGCTGCACGATGCGGCCCTGGAGGTTGGCCGCTCCGAGATCCCGGAGGAGATAACGCGGGTTGCGGCCGCGGCCATGGACCGGCTGGTCGTCTCGGATACGGCAATGATCTGGCTGCGCCGTCCCGGTGAACCCGGTGCCAGCCTGGCCCACACCAGCGGCCCTGAACAAGGCCAGGCGGGCGGCCAGATTGAGATGGCAGGGCTGGCCGCGGAGGTCATGCGCTCCGGCCGGCCGGTGCGATCCGGCAACTATGAGCGCGATCGCAGGCGCAACCCGCGCCTCGAGTCGCTCGATGGCACGGGTGCGGTGCTTTCTGCGCTGGCCGTTCCGATGACCGTCGCCGGGGAGATCTGGGGTGCCCTGGCCTTTGCCGATGGCGAGCGCCACCACTTCACAGCCCGGCACGAGTATCTGGCCACGACGCTGGCAGGATATGCCGCGGTTGCCATGCGCAACGCGCACCAGTCCGAGGAGGGCCGGCACCAGGCAGAACGGCTGACCGCGCTCCAGCACCTCGGGTTTGCTCCGAGCGCTACGCTCGACGTTGACGAGGCGTGCCGGTTCCTGGTCAGGCGGTCGGCGGAGGCGCTGGGCGCACGGTATGCGCTGCTGGCGCTGTACGACGGCCGGCGCCGCGAACTGCACGGGCAGGCTGCGTACGGCACGGGTGAAGAAGAGCTGAGGCGACTGCGCGTGGGCCTGGATGCCGAGCCAGGGGCGCTGCGTGAGGCGGTGCGCGCTCTCCGTGAGCGCCGGTCCCTTGTCTGTGCCATTGGCGACGACGATCAGATGCCGGCCTGTGGCTGCCCGGTGCTCCTGGCCCTGCCCGAGGGCCGCTACGCGCTGACCGCGCCCATGATTCACCAGGGCAGGCCAGTAGGTGCCCTGACCGTGGTGCGCAGCGAACCGCGCCCATTTTCCGCAGCCGAGATCGCAATTGTTGAGGCGACCGCGGTCCAGGGAGCAGCGGCGGTTGAGAACGCCCGCGCGTGCGCCGCGTTGAAGGTGCGGAACGACCGCCTCCAGGCGGCCATCGAGAGGTTCGGACGGATGGGTGGGGCTGCGGATCTGCCAGCCATCTTCGCGCTGGTCGTGGAGGGAGCACGCGACCTGTTCGGCGCGAGCCGCTGCATGCTGCTGGCCTGGGACGGCCATGGTCCAGTCAGGGAGGCGCTTGGCGCCGGGTTGTCGGACGAATCCCAGCGCGCCGTGCTCGCGCGCATCCAGAACGGCCGCAGCCGGTACATCACCCAGTCACCCAGGCCGCACGTGATGGCCGGCCTGCCGGCAGATCCAGGCGGGGGACCAGAACGGTCCGCCGGGCTCTTTCCGCTCAGGTCCAACGCGACGTTCCTGGGACTGATGGCACTAATCTACGATGACGAAGGCGGAGGCATCTCTCCCGACATCGAGATGGCCGCGGCGTTCGCCGACCAGGTGGCGGCCGCGATGGCACGGATGGCCACGCAGGTCCATGGGGAGCGGCGCCTCGACGAGCTCGCGCTGCTGAACCGCATCGTAGGGTCGGTGAACGCCTCGCTGGACCCCATGGAGGTGTGCCGCATCGCGGCGTCCGAACTCGCCGAGGCGGTGGGCATTGCACGCGTCACGATTCATCGCCTGGAAGGCACGATGCTGCGCCTGGTCGCGCAGGTCGGTTCCCCTGACGCACCCGCGGAGATCCCGGTGTTCTCAGGGATCAGTGGACGCGTGGCGCGCAGCGGGCGTCCTGAGTTCGTCGCAAGCGTGCGCGACGACCCGGACCACGTCTCCGGCAGCCCTGATACGGTTAGCATGGCCGCGGTGCCGGTGGTGCTGGAAGGTGTCACTACCGGCGTGCTCACCGCGGAGGGCACCAGCGCGCGTCCGCTGACACCGCATACCTAC
>DYHL01000077.1:0-8810 GCA_020724185.1 Candidatus Nitrosymbiomonas sp.
CGCAGGAGGGAGGTCCTTACCTCTTGACACGAGGAGGCCTCATAAGTGTTGGGCGTGACCTTCTATGGCGCCGCCTACATGTCCTACGGGAACCTGGATGCGTCCTACCGGTACTCCTACGATCGCCTGCAGTTCGAGGACTTCGGCATATCGTTCCACGCCGCGCCGGAGTGAGTTACGGAACGGGTGCGGCGGATACCGGGCGTGGGGGCGGTCGAGGCACGGCTCGTCGAAGACGTCGTGATCCAGATTCCCGGCAGGTCCACGAAGAAGCTCATAGGAAGGCTCATCTCCATCCCGGCCGACCGCCGGCCCATTGTAAACGACCTGTTCATCGTCAAGGGCCGGTATCTCTCCGGTCGGACCGCGCGCGAGATAGTCCTCGAGAGCAGCTTCGCCAAACACCATAAGCTCCGACCCGGAGACACCATTGAGATTGAGCGCGCCGGCGCCCGGGTGAGGTTCCAGATCGCCGGGATAGCCATGAGCCCCGAATACCTCTACGTTGTCCGCAGCAAGCAGGACATCATGCCCTTCCCCGAGTCCTTCGGGGTGATGTTCGTATCCAGCGATGTCCTCGGACCGCTCGTGGGCAAGCCGGGGCTGGTCAGTCACATCGTGGCCACCATCGCCGACCCTGGGCGCAGGCCCGCGATCATGCGGGAGGCAAAGAGACTGCTTGACATCTACGGGGCTGAGGAGCCGGTGGCCCGAGAGGACCAGCCCAGCCACCAGCTCCTCGAACAGGACCTGCAAGGGTTCCAGGCCTACTCCGTCCTGTTCCCGTTCCTCTTCCTGAGCGTCGCCGGGCTCACGGTCTACACGCTGCTGATGCGCATGGTCCACATGCAGCGACCCGTGATAGGTATGCTGATGGCGATAGGGTTCTCGCGGCGGAGGGTCGTCCTGCACTACCTGTCCGCCTCGCTGCTCATCGGCGCGCTGGCGAGCCTGCTGGGCAGCGCATTGGGGTTCTGGCTCTCAGGGTGGGCCACCCGCGGCTACACTTCGTTCTTGTCCCTCCCCTACATCCTGGTCGTACCCCGCTGGGGAGCGATATTGGTCGGGTTCCTCATCGGAACCGGAGTCTGCCTGGCGGCCGGCATCCTGCCTGCCCGTGCGGCCGCACGGATCGGCCCGGCCGAGGCCCTCCGAGCCGAGGTGCCTGTCAGCGGGCGCGTCGTCCCGCTCGACAGGGTGATACCCGGGCTCAGGACGATGGCACTGGCCTGGCGCATCCCGCTGCGCAACGTCTTCCGCCACCCCAGGCGGACCGTCTCCACGGTCTTCGGCGTTGCGGCGGCGATCTCGTTGATCATGGTCTCCCAGGGGCTGCTGGACTCCTCGGAAGCGGCGATTAACTCCTTCATCCACGGAACTCTGTACGATGACATCCGGGTGGAGTTCGCACTCTACCAGGACCGGGGCGTGGTCAACAGCGTGCGTGGCTGGCCAGGGGTCATCTGGGCCGAGGGCGCGCTCGAGATGCCCGTAGAGTTCAGGAAGGGAGCGCGCACCTACTCGGCGCTGCTCGTGGGACTCGAGAACGGAAGCCGGCTCCACCACCTCCAATCTGACAGCGGGGAAAGGATGCGCCCGGTCGATGCCGGCTTCCTGTTCGGCCAGGTGCTGCGCTCGAAGCTGGGGGTCGAGCAGGGCGATACGGTCCTCGTCTCTTTGCCGCGCACTCGCGCAGAGCAGGAACCGGTGCAGCGAGCGGCAAGGGTCGCCGGGTTCGTGTGGGAGTCGATCGGGACGGTGGCCTACCTGCCTCTGGACCGGACAAGGCAACTGTTCCGGGAAGACCTTCCCCTCCCGCCCGGTGCCATCACGGGCGTACGTGTCAAGGTCGACCCACGCTACCTGGCGGAGGTGAAGGAACGCCTGCTGAACCTGCCAGGGGCCGGCGGCGTGAACGTCCTCGCCGACCTCCGGAGGATGCTGGACGACATGCTTGCCTTGATGCGCAACATCTTCGCGATCATGCTCCTGTTCGGAATGGCCCTGGCCTTCTCGATAGTCTTCAACATGATAACGATCAACGTGCTCGAACGGAGCAGTGAGGTGGCCACGATGCGCACGCTGGGCATCGGCCGCTGGAAGATCCTGGGGATGATCACGCTCGAGAACATGCTGACGGCCGCGATCGGGGTGTGTATGGGGCTGCCCGCAGGCAGGGTCTTGGTGGACGCCTTCATCAAGGCGGGGTCGTCAGAGGAGCAGATGGAACTCTTTGCGTTCAAGACGGTGGTCTATCCACGGACCTACGTGATAGCCGCGGTTGCGATCGTCATCGTGGTGCTCATAAGCCAGATCCCAGCCATCTCGCAGGTCAACCGGCTCAATCTGGCCCGTGCCACGAAGGGGCGCGTAACGTAGGCGCCGGGCCGAGACCTACCCGACCTCCCGCGACTCGAGCGAACCGCCGCGTGAAATCTGCGCGCCCAGCAACCTGAGCTTGCGCTCGAGCCCCTCGTAGCCGCGGTCCAGGTTCTCGACCCGGCTGATCTCGGTGGTGCCCTCGGCGGCAAGCGCTGCGATCAGCACTGCCGCGCCGCCCCGGATGTCCGGTGCCTCGACGGGCGCGCCGGTGAGCCGCTCAACCCCGGTTATGTGGACGCTGTCGCCTTCTGCCTTGATGTTCGCGCCCATCCGGCGCAGTTCGTCGGTGTAGGCAAACCGCGCCTCAAACACGGTCTCGCGTATGGTAGACGCGCCGCGGGCCAGGGTGAGGAGCGCGGCCATCTGTGGGTGGAGGTCGGTGGCAAACCCAGGGTAGGGGGCGGTATCCACGTCCACCGCGCGCAGGTCGGCGACGGAGCGGGCTCGCACGCCGTCGGTGTTGCGGATGACCTCGATCCCCGCCTCCTCCATCTTGGCCAGCAGGGCGATGAGGTGCTCGGGGATCATTCCCTCTACGAGCACGTCGCCGCCGCTGGCAGCACCGGCCATCAGGTAGGTACCGGCCTCAAGCCGGTCGGGAATTATGGTATAGGAGTTGCCGTGCAGCTCTTTGATCCCCTCGATGGTGATGGCATCCGTGCCGGCCCCCTTGATCCTGGCGCCCATGAGGTTCAGAAAGACCGCGGTGTCCACCACCTCCGGCTCCCGCGCGGCGTTCTGGAGAACAGTGGCGCCCCGCGCCGTGCTGGCGGCCATCATGAGGTTGATCGTCGTGCCCACGCTGCTGCGGGGCACGTAGAAGGTGTTGCCCTTCAGCCGCCGCGCCGAGGCCTTCATGTACCCGTGCTCTGTCACGACGCGGGCGCCCAGCGCGGCAAAGCCCCGTAGGTGGAAGTCCACGGGCCTGGCGCCGATTGAGCACCCGCCCGGCAGCGGGACCTGGGCCCGGCCCATCCGCCCGAGCAGGACCCCTGCGGTGTAGAACGAGGCGCGCATGCTCCGGCACAGGTCGTAGGGCGCCACGTGGCCGTTCAGCCCGCGCGCGTCAATCGTGAGGCGCCCGGCTTCCAGCGATGTGCTTGCGCCCAGCGCCTCCAGTATGCCGAGCAGGGTTTCGACGTCCCGGCAGTGCGGCACGTTTTCGAGGGTCGAAACGTCGGGGGCGAGAGCGGAGGCGGCGATGATGGCCAGCGAGCTGTTCTTTCCCCCGGCCACCCGCACGGCGCCGCGCAACCGGCGGCCGCCGTTGATGATCAACTCCACTGACATGATCCTCCTGCGAGATGTGCGCGTGCGATGCTAGGACGCTGTGGTGCGCAGCCTGGCGTCCACGTAGGCCTGAACCAGCTCCTCGAGCAGCAGGATCCGGTCCACCTGGCGAATGGCCTTCCGCGCGTCACCGTGGCTGGTTATGTAGGTCGGATCTCCCGACAGGAGGTACCCTACGATCTGATCCACGGGGTCGTACCCCCGCTCCTCGAGCGCGCGGTAGACAAACCTCAGTATCTCCTGCACGCCCTGCGCCGTGAGGTCGCCGAATTGAAAGACGCCGGTACGCTCGCGTTCTTCCACGGACATCACCCCTGCGCCAGGCGTGCTGTGGTGGGCCCGCCTGGCTTCGATCCAGGAACCGGCGCCTTATGAGGGCGCTGCTCTACCACTTGAGCTACGGGCCCGCGCGACGATTATAGCACAGGCCCTGAGCCACTCAGCACAGGGCCGTGCTCCGGCCCGTAGAGCACGCGCGCTAGGTAGAGGCCGCAAGCGGGTAGCGCGGGGCCGGCACGCTGGTTGTCCCCGGACCGCAGGATCTCGGAGATCGCCTCGGGCGGCCGCGCGCCGCGCCCCACGGTCACCAACGACCCCACGATCAATCGCACCATCTGACGCAGGAACCGGTCGGCGGCAACCGTCACCGTTACCAGGTCCCCGCGGCGCTCCACCTGGACGGCGTGCACGGTACAGACCGCGGACGCCGTGGCCGTTCCCACGACGCGGAACGCGGTGAAGTCGTGCGGGCCGGCCAGCGCGGCGGCGCCGGTCCGCATCGCCTCGAGGTCCAGGGGTGCAACGACGTGGTGCGTGTACCGCCGCAGCAGAGCCGAAGGCCTGGCACGGGCCAAGAGCGCGTAGCGGTAGATGCGCAGGCGCGCGTCATAGCGCGCGTGAAAGGTCGGCGCCACCTCCAGTACGTCGCGGATCACGATGTCGTCGGGCAGCAGCGCGTTCAGGCCCGTCCGGACGCGGCCCACCGGCAGAGCGCTGCGGGTGGAGAGGTGTGCCACCTGGCCGAGCGCGTGGACGCCAGCGTCGGTGCGACCGGAACCGAACACGCGGCAGGGCTCATCCAGGATCGCGCTCGCCGCGACCTCGATCGCGCCCTGGATAGTGGGGGTGGAGCCCTGGCGCTGCCAGCCCGCGTATCGCGTGCCGTCGTACTCGATCAGCAGCGCGAGGGTTCGCACGGCGAACTACCGCAGCCTCACCAGGACGGTGGAGACGGCGATCACGCACGCGCCGGCCACCAGGTCCGCGGTTCGCCATCGCAGTTCCTTCATCCGCGTGCGCCCCTCTCCGCCCCTATAGCAGCGCGCCTCCATCGCCAGCGCCAGCTCCTCGGAGCGGCGGAAGGCGCTGATCAGCAGCGGCACCAACACCGGCACGAAGGCGCGGGCCCGGCGGAGTATCGAGCCCTGGCCAAACTCTGCCCCCCGCGCCATCTGGGCCTTCATGATCTTCTCGGTCTCCTCCAGAAGGGTCGGGATGAAACGGAGCGCAATGGACATCATCATGGCCAGCTCGTGCGCGGGCACCCCTACGCGACGAAACGGGTGCAGCAACCACTCCAGACCGTCGGTCAACTCCACCGGCGAGGTGACGAAGGTCAGCAGCGTGGCCGCGGTCACCAGCAGGATGAATCGGAGCCCCACGAACAGGGCGCGCCTGAATCCCTCCTCGGTCGCAACCAGCGGGCCGGCCTGGAACAGGGTGCGCCCCGCGTCCCCGCCGCCAAAGAAGGTGTTGAGGAAGACCGTCAGCAGCAGCAGGACGGCGATCGGCCGCAGGCCTCTCAGCGCGTACCCGAGCGGGATCTGGCCCAGCGCCAGCAGCGCCAACAGGCCCGCGGCCAGCAGCCCAAGGCCTGCGAAGGAGGGAATGAGGAACAGGGTGACCATCAGCGCCGTCGTTGCCAGGATCTTCGTGCGTGGATCCAGGTTGTGCAGCGGCGATGATCGCGGGAGGTACTGCCCGACCGTAATGTACCTAGTGAGCTCCACGGCCCATCCCCCGCACGGCAGCCAGGATGGCCTGCCGGGCCTCTACGATCGTCAGCGCGTCGCCAACCGGCATCCCGCGACCGCGGAGCAGCCGCACCAGGCGCGCGGCCTGCGGCAGCGCAAGCCCGATGCGCCGGAGGTCGTCTTCACGGGCGAAGACCTCGTGCGGGGAGCCGTCCAGCATCACCCGGCCGGCCTGCATCACGACAATGCGCCCGGCCAGGAGGGCGGCCTCGTCCATGCTGTGCGTGACGAGCACCAGTGTCATGCCCTTCCGGTGGAGCGCGGCTATGCGCTCGAGCAACTCTTCCTTGCCCCGCGGATCCAGCCCGGCAGTGGGCTCGTCCAAGACCAGACAACTGGGCCTCATCGCCAGGACGCCTGCCAGCGCGACGCGCCGCATCTCACCCCCCGAGAGGGTGAACGGGGAGCGGTCGCCAAACCGCCCTGGATCGAGCCCGACCTGGCGCAGGGCCTCGTCCACCCTGGCGGCGATCGTCTCAGCAGGCAGTCCCAGGTTCTTGGGTCCGAAGGCGACGTCTTTCCGTACGGTCTCCTCGAAGAGCTGGTACTCGGGGAACTGAAAGACCAGCCCGATCTGCTGCCGGGCCCGGCGGCGGTCGGCGCGCGGCGCCCAGAGATCCTCCCCGGCGATCCGTACCTCACCGGCTGTCGGACGCAGCAGTCCGTTGAAGTGCTGGATGAGCGTGGACTTGCCCGACCCGGTCGGACCGATGATCGCCACCACCTCGCCAGGGCGGATCTCAAGCGTCACCCCGTCCAGGGCCATCGCCTCCATCGGCGTCCCCCGCAGGTAGGTGTGGCAGAGCCCTCGGCAGGCAATCAGCGGGTCAGACATCGCCCTGGGTCCCAAGGCCCGCGGCAGCGGCCACCGCGTCCGCGAGGGCTTCCACCGTGTGCGCCCCCTCTGGGAGTCGGAGGCCGTCCTCCCGGAGCCAGCGCGCGAGTTTCGCCATCTGCGGGGCGCCCAGTCGCCCGCCAGGAATCTCGTCGGCCCGCGCCATGACCCTGGCCGCGGGGCCGTCGAGCACGATGCGGCCGCGGTCCATCGCGATGATGCGCCCGGCGTCGGCCAGGTCTTCCATCGCGTGGGAGATCAGCATGATGGTGACCCCGTCGCGCCGGTTGAGGACGGCCAGGGTCTCCAGTACCTCGGCGCGACCCGCGGGGTCGAGCATCGTCGTCGCCTCGTCCAGCACCAGGCATGCCGGCCGCATGGCCAGGATGCCCGCAATCGCCACGCGCTGCTTCTGCCCGCCGGAGAGGAGGTGCGGGGCTCGGCGGCGGAACTCGGTCATGCCCACCGCTGCCAGCGCTTCCCCCACGCGCTCCCGGATCATCGCCGGCGGCAGTCCGAGGTTCTCAGGGCCGAAGGCCACGTCTTCCTCAACGACCGTGGCCACGAGCTGGTTGTCGGGGTTCTGGAAGATCATGCCCACCCGGCGGCGGATCTCCCAGATTGCCGCGCGGTCGCGGGTGTCAAGGCCTCCCACGCGCACTGTTCCAGAGGCGGGCAGGAGAAGCGCGTTGAGGTGCTTGGCCAGGGTGGACTTACCGGAGCCGTTGCCCCCGACGATTCCGAGGTACTCTCCGGGCTCAACCGAGAACGACAGGCCGTCGAGCGCGACGACGGCCTGCGGGGTGTCCGAATGATAGACGTATCGGAGATCGGTGACTTCAATTAGGGGCTCGCTCACGCGGCGAACCCCCCTTACTTGACCAGTTCGACCAGCGCCATCTCCGCACCGTCACCCCGGCGAACCCGCGTCTTGATGACGCGGGTGTACCCGCCGCGACCGGCCTGCAGCTTGGGCACCACGTCCCCGAAGAGCCTCGTCAGCACGGCTCGATCCGTGAGGAAGCGCCGAACCTGTCTCCGCGCGTGCATGTCGTTGCCCATCGCCGTGGCGATCAGCGTGTCGGCGATCTTCTTGGTTTCCTTGGCCTTGGCGCCGGTCGTCTCGATCCGACCGTGCACGATCAGCGCGCCGACCAGATCCCGGAACAGCGCCCGGCGCTCTCCCGTGTCGCGGCCTAGCTTACGGCCTTTCGCTCCCATGCCCATGGTATCGCTCCCTACGCCTACGACGGCTCCGGCTGACGCAGACTGAACCCGTGAAGGGCCAGCTTCTCCTTCACCTCGTCCAGCGACTTCCGGCCGAAGTTCTTGACCGCGACGACCTCATCCTCGGTCTTCCGGATCAGGTCGCCCACGGTGTGTATTCCAGCGCGCTTCAGGCAGTTGTATGGCCGTACCGACAGGTCAAGCTCCTCGATCGGCATGGTCGCGGCACGGGCCACCCCGGGATCCTCGGGCCCGCCGAAGCTGACCCCGGGACCCGTCTCGTCAGCAATTCCGGCGAACAGGCGGAAGTGATCAATCAGGATGCGCGAGGCCTCCTGCAGGGCTTCTTCGGGGCGGATGGATCCGTCGGTCCAGATCTCGAACACCAGCCGGTCCAGGTCAATCGAATGACCTACCCGCGTGTCCTCCACGGTGAAGTTCACCTTCTGGAGCGGTGAGAAGATTGAGTCAACCGGGATCACGCCGATCACGTGCTCGCTACGGCGATGGCGGTCGGCCGGAACGTAGCCCTTCCCTCGCTCGACGACGATCTCCATCGCCAGGTGCGCGTCCTTTCGGTCCAGGGTAGCCAGGTGCAAGCTTGGGTTGATGATCTCCACTTCCGGATCTTCCTGGATGTCCGCCGCCGTGACCTCTCTCTTGCCCTTCACGTCAAGCCGCAGCAGCTTGGGCTTGTCCGTATAGAGCCGGAGCGTGAGTTCTTTCAAGTTCAGCACGATCTGGGTGACGTCCTCGACTACCCCGCTGATCGTCGAGAACTCGTGAAGCACGCTGTCAATCTTGGCCGAGGTCACCGCCGCGCCGTTGATCGCCGACAGCAACACCCGGCGCAGCGCGTTGCCGAGCGTCACGCCAAACCCGTGATCGAGCGGCTCCAGGATGAACTTGCCGTACGTATCAGAGAGTTCAGCCTGCTCCACCTTGGGGGTTGGAGCCTCCCACACGATGCCCACAGCCATGGTCAACCTACCTCCTACACCCCTTCGGTCGCTCCCGGAGGATCATCACCGGGAGTAGTACTC
>DYHL01000077.1:8820-10785 GCA_020724185.1 Candidatus Nitrosymbiomonas sp.
CAACGATCAACTGCTCCTGAACCGGCACGTCTATCTCCTCGCGCGCAGGAAGCGCCAGCACGCGGGCCTCCAGGCGGGAGGGGTCGAACTCCAGCCAAGACGGGGGCTTGCGCCCGGGAAGGGCCTCCAGCTCCTTGACCCTCGGGGGAAGGTCGGCAGGATCGGCCGCCGTCACCCTCTGCCCTGGCCGGACCTGGTACGAAGGCGCCTTCACGCGCCCGCCGTTCACCGCCAGGTGCCCGTGGGCCACGAGCTGGCGGGCCTCCTTGCGGGACGCGGCCAAGCCGAGCCGGTAGACGACGTTGTCCAGCCGGGCCTCGAGCATCTGCAGCAACCGGGTGCCGGTGACGCCCTTGGACTTGGAGGCGCGCTGGAAGTACGCCTTGAACTGCGCCTCATAGACCCCGTAGATGCGGCGAAGCTTCTGCTTCTCGCGCAACCGCACCCCGAACTCGCTGAGCTTGCGCCTGGAGACGCCGTGCATCCCGGGAGGCGCCGGCCTCTTGTGCACCGGGCACTTCTCGGTGTAGCACTTGTCCCCCTTGAGATAGAGCTTCATGCCCTCGCGCCGGCAGAGCCGGCAGACCGATTCCGTGTAGCGTCCCATCCGCTCCCCCTACACGCGCCGCCGCTTGGGCGGGCGGCACCCGTTGTGCGGCACCGGCGTCACGTCCTTGATCAGGTTAACCTCAAGCCCCGCGGACTGCAGCGACCGTATGGCCGCCTCGCGCCCCGCGCCCGGGCCTCGCACGAAGACCTCCACAACCCTCAGACCGTGTTCCATCGCCTTGCGCGCCGCCGTCTCCGCGGCCACGCTGGCGGCGAAGGGAGTGCCCTTTCGGGAACCCTTAAAACCGGAGGTTCCCGAGCTTGACCAGGCCACGACGTTGCCGCGCGGGTCGGTGATCGTCACGATCGTGTTGTTGAAGCTCGACCGGATGTGGGCGATTCCCACCGGCACGTGCTTGCGCTCGCGCTTCCGGCCCCTCGGCTTGTTTGCCATCTCGATCTCCCTCGCGCCTACTTGGTGGCCGGCGCAGATGTGGCTGCGGCCTTGCGGCGAACACCCACGGTCCTCTTGGGCCCCTTGCGGGTTCGCGCGTTCGTGCGCGTGCGTTGACCGCGGGTCGGCAGGCTCTTCTTGTGCCGGAGCCCCCTGTAGGAACCGATCTCCACGAGCCGGCGGATGTCCATGGCGACGTCGCGGCGCAGGTCGCCCTCCACCTTGTAGGTGCGCTCGATGAAGTCGCGCAACCGTGTTACCTCGTCCTCGGCCAGCGCCCGCACCCGCGTGTCCGGACTCACTCCGGTCGCCCGGCAGATCGCCCGGGCCCTACTCGGCCCGATGCCGAATATGTACGGGAGCGCCGCCTCAATGCGCTTGTCTCGCGGCAGATCCACTCCGGCGATCCGTGCCATCCTCGGCCTCCTATCCCTGCTTCTGCTTGTGCTTCGGGTTCTCGCAGATAACCAGCACCCGCCGCCCACGCTTGATGATCTTGCACTTCTCGCACATCGTGCGAACCGACGCCCGAACCTTCATGCTTGCCCGCTCCCTCTGCCAGACCCCTACCGGTACCGGTAGGTGATCCTGCCGCGCGTAGGGTCGTACGGCGACAGCTCCACCTTCACGCGATCACCGGGAAGGATCCGGATGAAGTGGATGCGCATCTTGCCCGAGATGTGAGCCAGCACCTTGTGCCCGCTGGCCAGCGTCACGCGGAACATCGCGTTCGGCAGCACTTCCGCGACCGTCCCTTCGACCTCGATGGCATCCTTCTTTGTCATCAATCCTCCGTGGGTCTGGCCAGCACCGCCCGAAGATCCTCGTCGGTTACGGCCCGGCCCTCACGCAGCCGCTCGGCGATCTCACCCGCTGGACCGTGCACGGCTAGGTGCTTCACGTTCTTCCGATTGGGGCGGCCGGCAGCCCGGCGCCGGCCGTCGGCCACAAGCGCGATCTCG
>DYHL01000078.1:0-3603 GCA_020724185.1 Candidatus Nitrosymbiomonas sp.
CTCATCGTGGCAGTGCTGCTTGCGCTGCTGTTAGCCGCGGGCCTGCTCAGCGTCCTGGCGCCCGTTCGGGTCAACGGGTTTCCCCTCGCACGCCACTCCGGGATCGCGCTGGAGCTGCTCATTGTTTCCTTCATCGTGTTCGAGACCGGGGGCAGGACCAGCTTCTTCTACTTCCTGTACGTGCCGATCTTGCTCTGGGCGACGGCTGGCCGCGGCATCCTCGCCGGTGTGATCAGCGGCTGGGTGGCCGCGACCGTCTTTGCCATCGCCTCGGGCCCGCAGACCGTGACGGCCGCCGGTTCGCTCCCGCGCGCGATGCTCCTGGTCCTGGCCGGGGTTCTGATCGGGATCATCGAAGAACGCCGGAGTGAAGGCGCCGCGTCGGTCATGCACGGCGTCGAGGCGCTGACCCGACAGGCGAATGTGGCGGCCGAGTTGCGCGCGGCGACCACGTCAATGGCGCCTCTGGACCTGGCTGGTCGTGCTCGGCAGCTCCTTGATCGCTCGCTGCGCCTGGCCGATGCTAGGTGGGGCCTTGTGGCGATGCTCGATGGCGATGGCCGTCCGGTCGTGGCGACCGGCATTGGCGCCGACGGCGAGGCCCGGATTGCGGGTGAGTATCTCCCGGCAACAGGTGTACTCAGCGCCGTGCTCCGGTCCGGTTTGACCCAGACGGTGGCGGACGCGAGCAGGGACGCAAGCTGGGTCGCCGTCTTCGGCGAAGACGCTGCGCGGGCTGCTGTTCTGATGCCGCTCGCCGTGCAGGGCGCGCCGTTCGGCGCCCTCCTGCTCGCGCGCGGCGATCTCCGGCCGTTCGCCGGCGACCAGACGGAGGCGGCGCGGGCACTGGCCGAGGCGGCTGCGCCCCTGCTGCGTGACGCCCTGGCCGTGGCGCAGTCCCGCGACTTCCTGCTGAGTACAGTGAAGGCCCTTGCCGCGGCCCTCGAAGCCAAGGATCCCTACACGCGCGGCCACTCGCAGCGTGTCGCGACCTCTGCCGTTGCCATTGCAACCGACCTCGGGCTTCCCGCGGACGAGATTGACCGCGTCCACTGGGCAAGCCTGCTGCACGACATCGGGAAGATCGCCACCCCAGAGTCCATCCTGCGCAAGCGCGGCCCGCTGACCGATGAGGAGCGGGCGGTGATGAACCTGCACCCGGAGCGCGGCGCCAGCATTCTGAGAGAGATGCCGCCGTTTCGGTCCCTTGCCGATGACGTGCACTACCACCAGGAGGCCTACGACGGGAGCGGCTACCCCGAAGGGCTCGCCGGCGATGAGATCCCGTTGGGTGCGCGCATCATCCGCGTGGCGGACACCTTCGATGCCGTGACCTCGCACCGTCCATACCGTCCTGGGCGCTCCGTGGAAGAGGCGATAGCCGAGCTGCAGAGGATGGCCGGGACCACGCTCGATCCCAAGCTGGTGGAGGTGTTTCTCCGCATCCTCAAGGAGAAGCCGCCATTTGAGATTCAGCTCCGCCTGTGGCGGGAGCGGTCGTAGTGCCGGCAGGTCAGAAGTTGCGGGCGGAGGAGGCTGCGACCGTTGTGTTCTGGCCGGTCCGCGCGCGCGCCAGGGCCTCTTCGGCCCGCTCCAACAACTCCTGATCGGTCTCGGCGTCCTGAGGGTAACACGCCAGGCCGATGCTGACGGTCTGCGTCAGCGGGTATGGATGGCCGGGAGGCACAAACAAGGTGCGCTCGACCGACTCACGAATGCGCTCCGCCAGGGCGAACGCGCCCTCCAGAGAGGTTTCGGGAAGAATCAACCCGAACCTCCCGGAGCCCAGGGCGGCCCGGAGGTCAACCAGGCGCGTCTCGCGCGTCAGGATGTTGGCCAGATGCACCGTCATGGACTTGGCTGCCTCGCCCCCCAGTGCGTTGACTATTTCTTCCTCCTGGTCAACCATCACCAGGGCCACCGCGAAGGTGCGCTTGAACCGACGGCTCCGTATCATCTCGTGCTGCACCGCTGTTGCGAAGTGGGTCTCGTTGAAGAGGCCCGTGGGTGAGTCAACGGTGATCTGGCGCCGCGCGCGCTCGCGCAACTCGTCGAGATGGCCCTGCAAGGCAAGCCCTCTGCGCGACCTCTGGCGCTCGTACCGCTGGATCGCCTCGATGATGCCGGCCGATATCAGGCGGTTGAGGAAGTGGATCGTCTCAGGATCCTGGTCGCTGGCCGGCAGGTTGCTGGAGAGGAAGCCAAGCACGACCGGTTTGACCTCCAGAAGGGCGCGGATCACCTCCTCCAGCGGCGTCTCCAGTGCAAATGCCTCCCCACTGAACCTGCCGGCGAACTCGACGAAGGGCTCTACCTGCCCAGCGGCCGCCGCCTCAGCAAGTGCGTCCATGCCGGCCTGTATCTGCCGTTCTATCCGCTCGCCGTCCTGCCAGATCTGCCCGCGCGTAGGAGTGGCAGCGAGGTCACGGGCCCAGTGCGCTGCCAGCATCCGGCGCCGCGTGCGAATCAGGTCAACGGCAACAGGGTTCATCAGGGTCTCTTCCCCGTCTGTTACGATGGTGGGCAGCGCGATTCCTGTCACGCAGGGAAGGATTGATGCCGCGGTGAATGGCCTGGGTTGCGGGGGCGGACCATGAGCACACGGCTGAGAGGCATCCTGCAGGGGCTGGCAGGCGACGACACGCGGGCCGTGGCGTTGCTTGGCGCTGACGGCCGCGCGGTCGAGACCGTGGTGAAGGGCGGTGCCCAAGATCCGAGTTCGGTGGCCGACGACCTGGTCGCGCTGTTCAAGGTGGGCGCCTACTGCGCTCGCAAGATGGACGGCGGCGAGATGGACTACCTAACGGTGACCACCGAGAGTCTGGCTCTCCTTGTAGTGGCGGTTGGGCCGGCGCACTACCTGGCGGCGGTGCTCGATGCGGGCGGTAACGTCGCGCGCGCCCGGCTGGCGGTTCGCCGGTGCAAGGCCGAGATTACGGAAGAACTGGGATGAGCAGGGCACTCTGCCTTCTGGCCGCGTTGCTGGCCGTCGCTGCCCTGCTTCCCGCGGGGGTGGCCGGCGGTGCGTCCAGGCCCGATCCGCTGCGGGAGGGAGCTGCGCTGTTTGCGCGGGGGCAGATGGCCGAAGCCGAGGCCGCCTTCACACGCGCGGTAGGCCGGCATCCTGGCTCAGCCCACGGCTGGCTCTGGCTGGGCGTGGTCCAGTTCCACTCGGGTGACCGCGAGCGGTCCGAGCAATCGTTCGCCCGGGCAGCCCGCCTTTCGCCGCGGGAAGGCATCGTGTTGCTCTGGTGGGGCCATGCGCTGGTCCGGGTGGGGCGCTCCTCAGAAGCCGCTACCGCCTTCCGCCACGCCACGCTTGCCCGGTCTTCTGCCCAGGTTCGCGATCTGGCCCACCAGGCGCTGCGCGCGCTGGGACCGCTGCCACATCCGGCGGGAAATGCTGTCGCCGGGCATGCTGCGGCCGGACAGGCGCGGGACCCCGCGGCGCATTCTCCCGGTGCGCCCTCCTGGGTGCTGGACGCGGCCAGCTACAACGCCATCGCCCGCTTCTACAACCCGGGCCTTACACTCGAGCAGTCGGCCGCAATAGGCCAGGCGCTGTTCGGCTACAGCAGGCACTTCAACGTTGATCCCCGCCTG
>DYHL01000078.1:3613-10721 GCA_020724185.1 Candidatus Nitrosymbiomonas sp.
CTCGTGGTGGTTGAGTCGGGATTCCAGCCGGCGGCGCGCTCCCGGGCGGGCGCGATTGGATTGGGACAGCTCATGCCGGCCACCGCCCGCGCGCTTGGAGTAGAGGCCAGGGACCCAGTGCAGAATCTCTACGGCGCCATCCGGTACCTGCGCGGCAACCTGGATCGGTTTGGTTGGGACAACGCGCACCTGGCCCTGGCTGCTTACAACGCGGGCAAAGGCGCCGTCGAGAGGTACGATGGAATTCCCCCGTATGCGGAGACGCAGTGGTACGTGGCGAACGTATCAGGCCTCTACCGCCGGCTCATGTTGATTCCCGGCGAAAGCCTGGAGCTCTCCAGGCGTCTCTAGGTAAATTAGAGGGGGACTAGACAGAGTCTCGAGTGGGAAGATAGCCAGTAGCAAGCACCTCCGAACGGGCAAACCCGCCGTAAGGCGGGGACGCAAAGCCAACGGGACCTGGAAGCCTGCTGCCACGGGCCTCCAGGCCGGCCGGGTTGCCGAAGGGGAGGGTTTCCCAGCCTTCCGGCCCTGGCCGGGAGGCGTTTGTGTCGTAGGGGGGCGGCTAGGGGGAGAACTGCGTGGAGACGCTCCGCATCCAGAGCTACGAGGCCATTCAGGCCGGGGCGGCCCTGTTCGCCGGGATCCGCGGCGACGAGGTAGATCTGGACCTACTAGTGGCGTACCTGGCCGCGCGCGGCTTCGACGGTGGTGTGCTCGTGGGAGACCAGGAAACCGACGGCGTCCTCTGGCTCCAGGAGGGTACGCCCCGCGAGGTGTGGGTGTTCGAGGCGGGCGACATCCCGGAAGTGCTGCTGAACGGTCCGGGGCGCGACCGGCTCAGCGCGCTGGCAGCCCGCGGCGGCCAGGTCAGCGTTGTGGCGTGCGAGCCGCCGGGCGTACCGCCGGGGTTACCGGACACACCTGACGATCCGGAACAACAACCAGCGATCTCCACCGAGCCTCCTGCCCACCCGTGGCCTGCCATTCTCGAGCAGGTTGCGGCGCGCGTCGCGCGCAGCCGCGGCCCTCGCCTGGCGGCCCAGTTCGTGGCTGCATTGAACCGGGCTCTGGAACGTCACGGGGGTAGCATGGATGGCGAGCGCGTCCGCGCGCCGCAACTGCCTGAGTCCACCTGGCGCACAATCGTGGAGGCGGCCTGCGCACCGATCGTGACGATCGCCGGCCGGGCGTTCACAGATCGGACCATTGCCGCTTCCGAGCGCGCGGTCGTGGACGGAACCGAGGCGGGCACCGAAGGGGAGGGGTCGTGGTGACGCCGCGACCCTGGCTGCCGAAGGCGGTCATCGGCTCGCTTGCCGTGGTTGCGGGCATCACCTACGGCCTGGACGGTGGTGGGCCACAGGTGCAGGCTGCGCGCCACGCAACCGGGTCCATCCTGCAGATCCTGGCGCCGCTGGTGGCCGGGCTTGGGTGCCTGGCCGCGGCGCGGGCCTACGCACGCGGCGATCGCGAGCGCGCGGTCTGGATGACGGGCTCGTGGGCTACCCTGGCCTGGGCCGGCGGCCGCGCGATCTTCACGGGCTACGAGTGGATTGGGGGGAGGGCGCTGCCCTTCCCGTCCCTCGCGGACGGGTTCTTTGTCGCCTTCTTCGTGCTGCTTGGCGTGGCGCTGTGGATGGAGGTCCGGCTCGTCTGGTCCGTGGTTGAGCGGTCGGTCCGCAGGAACCTGACGGTTTACGGCGCCCTGGCATGGGCGTTTGTCCTCACGACGGTCCTGGTATCAGTCGCGCAGAGCCAGGCCTCTGCTCTGGAGAAGGCGCTGGCCGCGTTCTATCCGGCGGCCGCGGCGCTGCTGGTGCCCGCGGGCCTCGTGCCCGCCGCTGGCTTCCGCGGAGGCACCTCGGCATACCCGTGGCTTGCCGTGGCGATGGCGGCGGTCTGCCTGACCGCGGCGAGCCTGCTGCACCTTGCCGTGCACAGGGCAGACGCGCTGTGGGTCGCCGGCTTCGTCTTCCTGGCAGTCGGCGGTTTCTGGCAGCGGGCCGCGCTCGAGGAGGCCTAGGCAGCGGTGGCCGCGTCAAACGGGACCGGAATCTTCCACTACGCGTGGACGCGCGGGTTTGCCACCGTTGTGGAAGCCCCTGCGTGCCAGACCGCCGCGGTCTTCGGGCCCGGCGGTTGGGAGCAGGGGCAGCCCTCGACCGTGCTGCCCGCAGGTGCGCCCCCTGGAGCGGAGGCGGTACACCTGGCGCTCCCTGAGTGGCTGGCCGATCAGATCGCCGGCCTGCAGTTCTCGGCAGGGGGGCTGCACACCGAGTTCGTCCGTCTCAACCTCCTGCTTCAGCGACTGCGCTCGCAGGGCTCAGACGCGGCGGTCCTGGTTCTGGGAGAGAAGCCGTCGGTCTACGTGATAGCGGGCGGGGAGGTTACCCGCTGTGGAGAAGACGGTGCGCCTCCCGGCGAAGCATCAGGATGGATCGTCGTCTTCTCGGGGAACGTGCGCGTGCCCGGTGTGGAACCTATCCGCGTGGAACCTCCTGGCGCGATTGCGGCAGAGCTGCCCGACGCCGGCGAGGAGATCTACTTCGTTCCCACCAACAGCCGCAGCTCCCTGCCGGAGGACGTGGCGGAGGGAATCCTAGAGTTAGCGGGTCCAGCAGGCCATGCGGTGCCCGGGCTGGTAGATGGCTCGCGCACGATCGCCACGATTGCCAGCATGACCGGGTTGACTCTGGGGCAGACCCGGGCCGTGGTCGGGGTGTTGATGGCGCAGCGGCTTGCCTTCCGTTGCGTGGGCCGGTCCAGTCAGGCCTTGCGCAAGCGATCTTGACGGGCTATGATACTGGATTACCGGGCAGGACAGCCGGGCGCTACAACCGAATATGAACCCCGAAAAGAGCAAACCCATCGCAAGGTGGGGGCGCAAAGCCTCGGGACCAGTGATGTGGTCGGCCGGGCTGCCGGAGGTGGATTCGCGCTCCTCCTGGGGCAGCCCAGGAGGGCTCGCCGTTTTCAGGAGGCGCGGGAGATGGCAACGCGGACTCCGCACAGTCTGGTTGAGAACCCGGAACTTCGCTCCGGGGAAACCTCCGGGTACGACGACGCGGATCTCCTGATCATGGAGCACGCGGAGGCGTGCAGCCCAGACGCGCGCGAGCGCATAGTCGCCGCCTGCACCCCTCTGGTTCGGCGCATCGCCGCGGAGTTCGCATACTCTGGGGTACCGTCCGAGGACCTGATCCAGGTAGGCTACATCGGACTGCTCAACGCCATTGGCGGGTTTGATCCCGGGCGCGGCGCCAAGTTTGCCACCTATGCCAGCCACCTCATCCGCGGCGAGATCCGCCACTACCTGCGCGACCAGCGGGACACGATCCGCAAGCCGCGCTGGCTCCAGAAACTCAACATACGCATTGAGGAAACCATCAGCGCCCACGTTAGCGAAACCGGCCGCTTCCCTAGTCTCGAGGCCCTGGCGCGCGAGCTCAACATCGAGGAAGACGGGCTGCTGGAGGTCCTGCGCACGAGGGAGGTCCTCCGCACCGTCTCCATCGAGGCCGACGAAGGGGGCGCCGATCTTCGCGTGGACCGCGACCGGATCCGTCACCGGACCCACATCAGCTTCCAGCTTCCGATAGAGGACCGTGTGACGCTGATGGAGGCGTTGGAGTCACTGACCGCCCTGCAGCGCAAGGTCGTGTATTACCTGTTCTACACGGACCTCACGCAGATGGAAGCCGCCAAGCAGATTGGGATCTCGCAGAAGCACGTGTCGCGCGTGCTTGCCGCCGCGCTGGGCAAGTTGCGCGGCGCGATAGACGCGCGTCTACACGGGACGCTTTAGCCCACGGGAGGTAGCCGATGATGTCGCAGTTGAAGGACGTGCTTGCGGACATGACCAGGGTTGAGGGCGTGGTGGCCGCCATGATCGTCGGCCGGGACGGGTTTGTCGTGGAGGGGATGACCACCGAAGAGCGGGTGGACCTTGAGGCCCTGGGCGCGATCGTGGCCAGCAACATCGCGGCGGCCGACTCGATGGGCAAGGAGATGGGCCGCGGATCGCTGCGCACCATGCTGCTGGAGTATGACGACGGCCCGGTGGCTGTCGGGCCCGCAGGCGCCGACGCCGTCATGGTGGTGGTCGGAACGCGGCAGGCCAACCTGGGGCGCGTACGCCTGGAGATGCGGCGCAACAGCCAGCTCGCGGCCGCGCTGGTCTAGTCCAACCCAGACCCCCCGCGCGCCGGCGCGAGGTCCCAGGTCTACCTCTGCGGGGACTTGGGAACAACGTCTACTGACAGATCCATGAAGCCCTAGACCCAGCGTGGGGGTAGTTGACCATGCGGCCGCATGTTTGGGACGCCAGAGGCGAGACAGGGTTCACCTATCTCGAGCTGCTCGTGGCTCTGTCGCTGTTCGCTGCTTTTTCCGTGTTCCTTCTTCATACTTTCATCATTGGGATGGCGCATGCCGGCCGGGCCAACGATCGCGCCGCCGCCACCACCCTTGCCACCCAGGTGATGGAGCAGGTGCGCGCCAGCGTCAACCCCTACGAGATGGTAGGCTACACGGACCTCGCCCGGTCCTCACTCCCGCTTCCGGACCCATACACTGGCGTGATCAATCCGACCCCCCACACCTTCCAGGTGGCCGTGGACGTCACCCACAACGAGCATCTACGATTGACCACTGCCACGGTCCAGGTGTACAGGCCTGCCGACCCTAACGGCACGCCCTTCGTCTCACTTACGACGGTGCTGGATGATCAGTAGAGGCCGCGCCCGGTCACTGCCGGCGTCCCTGCGCGGGGCCCAGGGGGTAACGCTGGTCGAGCTGGTTGTGGCCCTGAGCCTGCTGACGCTCACCGTGGGGAGCATCTATGCTCTCGTGGGGGTGGGCGGCAGGTCGGCCCGCACAACCAACGACTTCCTGCAGACCCAGGCCCACGTGCGTGCAGCCCTCGACAACGTGGTGGACGAGATCCGCTGGGCGCAGGGGGTCAGTTGTGCCTCCGCGACGGTGGTTACGCTGTCCATCCCGCAGGACACGCCCTTCTCCCTGACGAGCCCCTACCGGGTGACCTTTGCGCACAACGCCGACGCCCTGACGCTGACGCGCAGGGAAGATCCCGCGGGAAGCGGCTGCCCGGATTCAACGTCGGGGAGGCCCATTGCCTACTTCATCGGGACGGCCGGCGGGCCTGCCGGGCTGGCGTTCGAGTACTTTGGTGCCGATGGGGTCGCTCTAGGATCGGCACCGGCCAGCCTCGGGGACATCGCCAGGGTGAGGATGACGGTGACGGCGGTTCGGGATCAGGTCAGCCGCACGTTCGCAGGGGATGCGGCGCTGCGCGCCCGATAGCGGCCGGAGAGGGATGAAGAGACATGCTGCACCTGCTTAGATGCCAACGCGGTCTCGCGCTCTTGGCGGTTCTCACAGTGATCCTTATCCTCTCGCTCCTGGGCGCGCTTATCCTCTACCTGAGCGGCAAGGAGATGGGGCTGAGCGCGATGCGGGTCATCGGCGCCCAGAGCATGTACATCGCCGAGGGCGGCGGCTTTGCCGGCCGCGCCGCGCTCATGGCGCTGATGGGCGCCGATCCGATCGGCCAGTCCACGGTTGACCCATCCCTGGACGGCACGACCCTGTTGAACTGGTACGGCGGCGCCTCCGGAGAAGTCGCCCTTCAGAACGCGTTCCGCATTGTTGACTTCCTGATACTGGACGGGCTCCGGTTCAACTTCAACGCGACCTCGGCCACGGAGTCGTTGACGTTCCACGTCAACTGGAGCCTGCCCGAGCCCCACAGGAAGCTGCAGGCAGCCGTTGGCCAGCCGCCGTCCAACCCGCTCGGGGAAGGGAACTACGGGGCCACGGTCACCGTCCGGCGGCGGCTAGCGCCGCATCCCTACGATACCAGCCAGCAGAATCGGTACGTCCAGCGCATCGGCCCGGATGAGTACGAGTTCTTCTACACGTACGAGGTCGTCAGCGACGGACGGGTCAGCCCGCAGGCCCGGCGCCGGATCGCGCTGCGCGGCGACTTCAGTATCCATCTGCAGCGGCAGAACTTCGCCCAGTACGCGCTGTTCTCTCACGTGCACACCGGACCCGGAGGCGAGTCCCTCTGGTTCGCCGACATGTCGAACTACGACGGCCCTGTGCACACCAACACCGAGTTTCGGTTTGCCTACTTCCCGAAGTTCGGCACCCCGGACAGCGGGATTCCCTGCATTGAGGCGAATGCCAGGAGCACGCCGCTCACGAGCGCCTGGAACACGGCCTGGTTCTTCAACCGGGGGAGCCCGGTCAGGCGAGCGGCCAATGAGAACGTGGTCAGCGGCCAGCGCCGCGACGCTCCGGTACTCCCCGACTGCGACACCAACCAGAGTAACGACAGCGACAACCCCCCGGCCAACTTCACCCGGGGGGTGGCCGCGATCCCGATTCCCGCCAACCCGTACAGCCAGAAGGGCGTTACCATAGGCCGCGACCCGGCGGATACGACCACGGTCTCCAACCTGCAGATCCGGCAGAAGGTCCCAGAACTGTCAAACAACTCAGACCCCGTTCCCACGGGTATCTATGTGCCTGTTCAGGACCTCAACGGCAACGGCACATCGGACGCGGATGAGCCCCTTGCGGGCGGGATATTCGTGCAGGGCAATCTCAACAGCATGGCGCTGAGCATGACCGACGGCACGGCTTCGCCGGGCGCATGCAGCCAGCCCGCGGGATCACCTGGCGGCTGCGCGGTCTACACCCTGGTCCAGGGTGGCCAGACCGTATCCGTGATCGTTGACCGGGTTTCGCAGAGAACAACGGTTACCAACACCTCCTGGCCGGTCGCATCCCAGACGCGGGCGTTCGCCGGCGTTCCCAAGGGATGGCAGGGACCGGGCAACGCGAACGCGGGCATCGTCTACGTCGAGGGAGCGATCCTCTCGATACAGGGCACGCTGGAAGAGAAGGAGCAGACTACGGTCGTGGCGTCCGGGCGAATTGACATCACCAACCACATTCGCTACGAGACGCCGCCGGTTGTCGGCGACCCCAACCACAACCCGATCAACCTGCTCGGCATCTACTCGCCCAACACTTATGAGGCCTCCTCGTGTCAAGAGGTAAGGACCTCCCTCCTGCG
>DYHL01000079.1:0-6906 GCA_020724185.1 Candidatus Nitrosymbiomonas sp.
TCGACGCGGACCTGATCCGGTTGCAGTGCTACGAGGGCCTCGACGCCACCACCGCGCTGTACGAGTGGAACTATCAGAAGCAGCTCCTCCACATCCGGCTTTCCGAGGGAGGCGAGCGGTCCCTCGCCGAGCGCGAGGCCGAGATTTTCAGCGAGGGGTTTCTCCTCAAGCGACCGCTGCTGGACGCCATCACCAGGCCGCAACCGCCGGTGCTGTTGGTGGACGAGATAGACCGGGCCGACGAGGAGTTCGAGGCGTTTCTGCTGGAGGTCCTCTCCGACTTCCAGGTTTCCATCCCCGAGATTGGCACGATAGCGGCCACGGCGATTCCCAACGTGGTGCTTACCAGCAACCGGACCCGGGAGCTTGGCGACGCGCTGCGGCGGCGGTGTCTCTACCTCTGGATTGACTACCCCACGTTTGAGAAGGAGCTGGAGATAGTAAGGCGCAAGGTGCCCGGTGTCAACGGACGCCTGGCAGAGCAGATCAGCGCTTTCATGCAGTTGATCCGGCGCGTCCGCCTTGAGAAGGCCCCTGGGGTTGCCGAGACCCTGGACTGGAGCGCCGCGCTCATGGCCCTCCACCGGGATCATCTCGACCGCGCCGCGGTCGAGGAGACGCTGGGCGTGCTCTTCAAGCATCACGACGACGCCGCGGCAGTGAGGGCGCAGTGGCTGGATCAGCTTCTCGACGGCGTCGCGGCTCTGGAGCAGGAAGGACGGCCATGGTCCCAGGAAGCCGTGGTGCGCGCCGCGGAGCGGCTCGCGATTCGCAGGTAGGCCGCCCGCGGCACGGCGATCTCGCATCCAACGTGGTGGCGTTTGCTCGCCTGCTGAGGCGACGCGGGTTGAGCGTTGGACCGCCCGAGGCCGCCGACGCGTTGCGCGCTCTGTCCGCCGTGGACCTGACCGATCGCATTGAAACCTATCTCACGCTCCGGGCGGTTCTGGCGTCCGGGCCCGAGGCGCAGCGCATCTTCGACGCCGCCTTCTGGGAGTTCTGGGGCGAGATGCAGCAGGCGGCGGGCGCTCCTCCGTCAGGGGATGGCGGCACGCAGCCGCTTGATGGCCGCCAGGCGCTCGACCGCGTGATGATCGAATGGCAGGAGAATGGCGACGCCGGCGCCGATGGCGATCGCGTGCCGGCCTACAGCCCTGTTGAGGCGCTCACCCACAAGGACTTCAGCACGCTGTCCGCCGACGAACTCGATGAGATCGCCACGATCGTGACCGCCATCGCCAGGAGGGTGGCAACGCGCCTGTCACGCCGGACCCGACAGGCCCGCAGAGGCCACCTGGTGGACCTGCGGCGGACGATCCGGCACAGCCTGCGCCGCGGAGGCGAGATGCTCGACATCCTCCGGCGGGAACGGAAGCTTCAGAAGACGCGCGTGGTGCTGCTGTGCGACGTCAGCGGCTCGATGGACCTCTACAGCCGGTTCCTGATCCAGTTCATCTATGCGCTGCAGCACGCGGTGGCCAGGGTCGAGACCTTTGTGTTCAGTACGGGTCTCAGCCGGATCACGGGATCGCTCGCACGCGCCGATCTGCGCGCCGCCCTGGACGAGATCGCCGGGAAGGTGCCAGACTGGTCCGGCGGGACCAAGATTGGCCGCAGCCTGCGCCGGTTTCTGGCCGATCACGGAGGATGGGCGCTCGACGGCAGGACGGTGGTCATAATCATCAGCGACGGATGGGACACGGGCGAGCCGGATGTGCTGGGTGCCGCCATGGCCGAACTGCACCGGCGCGCCGCGCGCGTGCTCTGGCTGAATCCTCTGCTGGCTAGCCCGGGGTACGAGCCGATCTGCCAGGGGATGCGGGTCGCGCTGCCCCACGTGGACGTTTTCGCCCCTGCGCACAACCTGGACAGTCTGCGCCGGCTCGAGCGCCATCTGGCGCGCCGCTCATGAAGGAACTCGCCGATCTGCTCTCCTCTGCCCGCGCGACCTCAGCCGCAGGAGAGCCGATGGCCGTGGCCACCATAATAGGGGTCCGGGGCTCCACCTACCGGCGCGAGGGTGCGCGCATGCTCGTTACCCGCTCGGGTCGGCTGACCGGCAACATCAGCGGGGGCTGTCTCGAGGGCGACGTGGCGGCGGTGGCCGGGGAAGTGATGGAGGGGAACCTCCCGCGGGTGGTGCTCTACGACCTGACCGCCGACGACGACGCGGTGTGGGGTTTGGGCCTGGGCTGCAACGGCGCCATCGAGGTGTTCGTCGAGCCGGTTGGGGGCGACGATCTGTTGTGGCAGGCGGCAGAGGCAGTGATCGGCGGCGCTACGCTCGGCCTTGTTACCGTGGTGGAGGGAGGGGACACGGTCCCCGCAGGAGGGCGCATGGCGGTGTGGCCCGGCGGCCGCTGCCAGGGCAGTCTGGGCGATGCGGCCGTGGACGCCGAGGCCGCACGGATGGTGCTGAGCGCTTCGGGCGCGCTACGCTCGCGGGTCCACGACCTGCGTCCTGAGGGAGGGCCGCATCTCCGGCTGTTCGTCGAGGCGTTGCATCCTCCGCTGCGCCTGATCGTCTGCGGGGCAGGACACGATGCGATTCCCGTGGTGCGCCTCGCATCGCAGCTTGGCTGGAGGGTGCTGGTCGTTGACGGACGCGAGGCGTTCCTGACGCCCGAGCGGTTCCCGGGCGCAGCCGGGTTTGTCCGCACGGAGTTTCCCGAGGCCGGCCATGCGGTCCCAACCGACTCCCTCTCGTTCGTGCTGATAATGACCCACAACTACGTCCACGACCGCGACCTGCTGCGGGCGTTCCTGCCGACCCCGGTCCAATACCTGGGGATGCTGGGGCCTAGGGCGCGCACCGAGAAGATACTGAGAGAGCTACAGGCCGAAGGCGTGGCGATCAGCGATGACCGCCGCGCGCAGATCTACGGCCCGGTCGGGCTGGATATTGGCGGCGATACCCCTGACGAGATCGCGCTGGCCGCCCTGGGGGAGATACTCGCGGTGGCGCGCGGGCGGGCAGGAGGATTCCTCCGCGCTCGCACCGGCCCCATACACCTACCCGCGCAGGACGCGGATCCCTTCGTTTCCGCCGTGATCCTGGCGGCCGGAGCCAGCACCCGGATGGGCCGTCCCAAGCTGGCGATTCCTGTTCGGGGGACGCCGATGATCCGCCGCGTCGTGGCGGCCGCGCTCGCATCGCGCTGCGGCGAGGCGATCATCGTGCTCGGAACGCACGCGGATCTCTACCGTTCGCTGCTCGACGGCCTGGCGGTGCGGATCGTGGAGAACCCGGATCCCACGGAGGGAATGGGGTCCTCTATCCGCGTCGGAATAGAGGCCGTCTCCCCGGAAGCTACCGGCGCGGTGATCCTGCTCGCGGACCAGCCGTTCGTCCCCGAAGAGGCGATTGACCGCCTGATCGAGGCCGCCGCGGTCGAGGGGCGGAGGATTGTCGCTTCGGCCTGCCACGGCACCGTGGGACCGCCGGCCTACTTCCACCGGGCCTTCTTCCCGGAACTGCTGGCCCTCCGGGGCGACCACGGCGCCCGCAGCGTGATCCAGTCCCATCTCCAGGAAGTCGTGACGATACCGCTCCCCGAATCCTACGCCGCCGACGTGGATACCAGCGCCGATCTTCCCGCTAAGTAGCCCCGCGCCTGAGGATCCGTCCTGCCCTCGCTCCGGTGTCCACCTCGTTCTCGATGACCACCTGTCCGTCTACGATCACGCAAGCGACGCCTGCGCAGTAACGGTGCGGGTCCTGGAACGTGGCCAGATCGGAGATCCGCTCTGGATCGAAGACCACCAGGTCGGCGACGCAGCCCGGCCGGATCAGCCCCAGATCGTAGCAACGCAGTCGTTGGGCCGGGAGTGAGGTCATCTTGCGCACGGCCTCTTCCAGGCCGAGTACCCCGTCCTCGCGCACGTACCTGCCCAGCACCCGCGCGAACGTGCCGTAGCTGCGCGGATGTGGTTTGCCCCCGGCCGAGGGAGAAAGCGTCCACCCGTCGCTAGCAATGGCCACCGCGGGGTGGCGCATCACCCGTCGCACGTCCTCCTCGGACATGGCGAAGATTATCATCTGGACGCCGCCGCGCTCGCTCTCCAGCAGGTGCAGGGCCGTATCCACCGGGTCCTCGCCCCTATCCGCCGCGATCTCGGTGAGCATTCTACCCTCGTATCCCTTGCTGGGGCCGTCGGGGACACGACTGATCATGATCGCCTCGGGGTCAAACTCGCGGGCTCCTGACAGTAGCGCCTCGGGTCCGGGAGACGCGATCTCGGCGCGGATGCGGGCGCGCTGGTTGGGATCCGCGAGGCGGGACAGCATCGTCTCGACCCCGCCCTGCATCGCCCACTTCGGCATGATCGCCGCCAGGGTGGTGCTGCCCGCGGTGTACGGGTACTGGTCCGCCAGCACGTCCTGGCCTGACCCGCGCGCTCTCTCAATCATTTCCAGGGAGGCGCCTACCCGGCCCCAGTTCTGGCGCCCCATTGCCTTGTGGTGGCTGAGCTGCACAGGCACCCCGGCCCGGCGCCCGATTTCCAGCGCTTCCCCGACCGCGTTCATCAGCGAGTCGCCCTCACCGCGGATGTGGGAGGAGTAGAACGCTCCGTACCGCCTCGCCACCTCTG
Organism: Candidatus Nitrosymbiomonas sp.; assembly: GCA_020724185.1. Taxonomy (GTDB): domain Bacteria; phylum Sysuimicrobiota; class Sysuimicrobiia; order Sysuimicrobiales; family Humicultoraceae; genus VGFA01. Next base: position 4,594 of record DYHL01000079.1, read on the forward strand.
CCAGGGCTACCAGCTCCTCGGTGTTGGCGTAGCTGCCGGGGACGTAGATCAGGCCCGAGGAAAGACCGAAGGATCCCTGCTCCAACGCCCGGGCCACGTGGGAGCGCATCGCGTCCAGCTCCGACGGCGATGGAGCGCGATCCTCAAAGCCCATCACCGCGACGCGCACCGTGCCGTGTCCCACTTGGAGAGCGACGTTGCAGGCTAGCGGCAGACGTTCCAGGTGATCCGCATAGCCGGCCGCGTCTTCCCACTCCCACGACAGGCCGACGTCCACGAACGCGGCATAGGCGCGCAGCAGTTCCAGGCGCTCCCGGAAGACCGGAAACGGCGAGAAACCGCAGTTGCCGACGAGCTGCGTGGTAACACCCTGGCGCACCATCGCCTCGGCGCGAGGGAACACGGGCAGCGTGAAGTCGGCGTGGGTGTGCAGGTCAATGAACCCGGGCGCCAGCACCATGCCGCCGGCGTCAACGGTGCGACGGGCCGCGGCGCCGGACAGGTCGCCGATCCTCGCGATGCGGCCGTCCTCCACGCCCACGTCGCCCCAGAACCATGGGTTACCCGTGCCGTCCACCACGCGGGCGTTGCGGAAGGCCAGGTCGTACATCTATTTACCTCCCTGGGGCGGAGGCAGCACCAACAAGACGTCGCCGACCGGGCGCTCCCCGGTCTCGTCCGACGGCAGGTTGATCACCACTCCCCGCACCACCAATGTGGTAGAGCCGCCGCCGTCCAGGTTCAGGGCGTCGGTTACGCCAAGCCGCCGGAGCGTGCCTGCCAGCTCGGCCAGGGTCATGCCGAGGCTGTGATACGGCTGGCGCCCTCCGAGCACCACAAGGACGATCCGGCCGTCTTCGAGACGGCCGATGGCGGTGCGGGGGTGGCGCCGGTTGACAAACGACGGGCGAAACCCCTCGCCGCCCACGAACTGGCCGCCAGCCAGAAGCCGCGGTCCGCCGCCTGCCACGTGCCGGACGCCCTCCCACCGCGGGTCGCCGGAGATCGGCACCAACCGCGCACGGAGCGAGACCCGATCACCCGGCTTGAACGCGGCCAGCAATGAAGCCCGGCCGCGGGCGTGTCCCGAGAGCACGTAGCCGCCTGGCGGAATCGGGGTGTTGCCGCGCCCATCCGTCACCTGCTGTACCACGTCCCCGGTCACAACCACCTCGGCGCCGAGGGCGCTGGTGCGCGTGGTGGCGCCGTGCGCCGGGCGGTACAGGATGATCTCGCCTGCGCCGCGATCGCGGTTGACGCCGTCTATCGTAACGGTGTCGCCATTGGTGGAAGCGACGGCGTCGAGCCGGAGCAGGTCGAAGAGCAACTGGCCGTCGTTGGTTATTCCAACGCAGCTCCTGCCCGTCAGCGGCTCGCTGATCACCTCGCCCTCAACGACCAGGCACCCCAGCGGGTCTCCCGACGCCATGAAGAACCCGCCGTTGATGGCGGCAATCGCGCCAGCGCGGCGCGCGGCCTCACTTGTCCGGCCACGGCCTATGACCGGCCCCGAGGCAAGCGCCGGTCGCAACCGCGCGCCGCCAGCCGGTTCGATCAGCACCACCCCGCTCCAGAACGGTCCGGCCAGCGCCTCGTAATCGGGCACGGTCAGGATGATCCAGGTAGGCAGTCCCTCGGCGGCGAGACGCTGCTGCAGGCCGACCGCCTCATCGCGCGTGGCGTAGTTACCCACGCGAACTTTGAAGAACTCATCAACCGCATCCACGAAGGCCGGATGGCCCCGCGCCCGCATCGCATCGGCCAGTCGGCGCGCCCGCTCTTCGTCCTGGAACGCGCCGATCTGCACCCGCCAGACCGGCGGTGTCCGAAGCGCGCCCCGCTTTTCCAGGATGAGCGTCACGCCAGCTTCCAGCGCGACCGAGAAGGTCAGCGACATGCCCTGCTCCACGCCCTGCAAGTATGCCCACACCAGACTGGCCGCTTCGGCGCGCGTGAGCGGATCGCCGGGACGCACGCGCTCCGATGGCGGTTCGCGCAGCACGGGCGGCGTGCTCAGCGCGGCGACGGCGATCGCGCCGCGCACTGTCGGCGTCAGCCCGTTGAGGTCGGCAAACGGCAGTGCGGCGTTGACCATGTACGCGGATTCGAACGTGTGCCCCAACGCGCGCACAAGCCAGATGAACGCATCGCCGCGCACCAGCGGCGAGTTCGGGCGGAACAGGCCGCCCGCGGTGAGGATGCCGTAGGCCACCGCGGACTCAACGGCAGACGCCAGTTCGCGCGCGAGGGGTAGATCTGCAAACGACGGCGGGTCGGACCGCACCTGCGGCAATCCGCGCGCTGTCACTAGCC
>DYHL01000079.1:6916-10693 GCA_020724185.1 Candidatus Nitrosymbiomonas sp.
CAAAACCGACCGAAGCGCCAAGCGGCGACGGCCACGATCACGATCACGGCCACGAGCCAGGCGACGAACTGTGCGCGGACGATGTGCGCATCGGGGCGGAACAGACGGTCGCTGCCCAACTCGACCACGCCGCGTGAAAGAAGATTCGCGATGCGCTCCTCTGCCCAGTGGCCGCGGACATCCTCAGGCCGCAACTGGGCTGACGCGGCGGCGCCTGAGGCGACCAGCAGCGCGGCCAGGAGGGTGAACGCGGTCACGAGCGTGCGGCGTGCGTCCGGCGGGAACATCGCCTCGGGGATTCGGCCGGCGTCCTGCCGTTCCTGCTCACCTGAGCCAACTGCCAAGAAAATCAACAAATTGTGTCCGACGAAGAAGGAAAACCTATATGTGGTATCGAACGAGCATACGACGGCAAGATCGTGCCGTCCATCTTCCAAGAGAAGGAGGCGAGGACGGTGGCGAAAAAGGCTAAGAAGGCCGCTAAGAAGAAGGGCAAGTAGCCGCCCTGCGCTTGCCCCAAAGAGACGGCGGATGCAACCGCCGTCTCTTTGTTTGTGTCCGGCCGGGGAGTATCTAGCCGAACGCGTTGAGGCCCGTCAGATCCCGGCCCAGGATCAGCGTGTGGATGTCGTAGGTGCCCTCGTAGGTGTCCACGGATTCCAGGTTGGCGGAGTGGCGCATCGCGTGGTATTCGATCGTGATGCCGTACGCGCCCAGGATCGAGCGGGCGGCACGCGCGATCTCCAACGCCACGCGTACGTTGTTGCGCTTGGCCAGCGAGACCTGCGTGTGCCGCATCAGTCCCTGGTCCTTGAGCTGTCCCAGGCGGTAGACAAGGAACTGTGCCTTGGTCAACTCGGTGAGCATGTCCACCAGCCGCGCCTGGATGATCTGCGTCGCGGCGATGGGCCTCCCGAACGCCACGCGATCGCGTGCATAGCCCAGGGCTTCCTCGAAGCAGGCCGTTGCAGCGCCCACGGCGCCCCACGCGATTCCGTAGCGTGCCTGTGTCAAGCAGGAGAGCGGCGCCTTCAGTCCCTTTGCATCGGGCAGGCGGGCGTCGTCTTCCAGGCGCACGCCATCGAACACCAGCTCAGATGTGTCAGACGCGCGCATGCTGGCCTTTGTCTTCAGCTCGTGCGCCGTGAAGCCGGGCGTGCCGCGTTCAACCAGGAACCCCAGGATCTCGCCACTATCGTCCTTGGCCCAAACCACCGCCACGTCCGCGAGCGACCCGCTGGTGATCCACATCTTGGAGCCCGTCAGTTCCCAACCATTCCCGCGTCGCCTGGCGCGTGTTTGCATCGCAGCGGGATCGGATCCCGCCGATGGTTCGGTCAGGCCGAAGCAGCCGATGGCTTCTCCGCTTGCCAGCCGCGGGAGCCAGTACCGCCGTTGCGTCTCGCTGCCGTAGGCGTAGATCGGATACATGACGAGCGAACCCTGCACCGAGGCAAACGAACGCAATCCCGAGTCGCCGCGCTCCAGTTCCTGGAGGATCAGCCCGTAGGCGACGTTGTTGATCCCGGCTGCGCCGTACTCGCTGGGCAGGTTGGCGCCCAACACGCCCAGATCACCCAACTGCCTGACCAGGTGCCGGGGGAACTCGCCGCGCAGCCACCAACCTCCAATGTGCGGTAGGACCTCGCGATCCACGAAGCGACGGACCGTGTCGCGCGTCAGGCGCTCGTCATCGGAGAGCAGCCCATCCAGCATGTAGTAGTCGGCCGGTCGTGCCAAGAGTTCTTCCACGCTGCGACCTCCCGTGGTACGGCGTCCCCTCGATTCTATGGTATGCGGGGTGGACGGGGAAGGGTTCCGCGGCGGGATACGGAACCCTTTCACCATGGCTGTGACTCGGATCATCCGCGTCCGTGCCGGCAGCGTTGAGGCCACGGCCGAGCTTGGAACCACGCGTACCGCCGACGCGATCTGGGAGGCGCTGCCGATCGAGGGCCGCGCGAACCGCTGGGGGGACGAGATCTACTTCCGCGTTGGGCTGGGCCTGCCCGAAGAGGACGCCCGAGAGGTCGTAGAGGTGGGCGATCTCGGGTACTGGCCCCCGGGCCAGGCGTTCTGCCTCTTCTTCGGACCAACCCCGGCCAGTCAGGGGACCGAGCCCCGCGCGGCAAGTCCGGTGAACGTGTTCGGCCGCATCGAAGGCGACGCCACCCGGTTTCGGGGAGTGCGCGATGGAGCCCGGGTCGTTCTGGATCGGGCCGAAGCCCCGGAGATCCCCCACACGAACGGCTGAGCCAACCAGACCCGTATCTGCGTCGTGTTTCACGAGGAGGACTTGCCCCTGCCGCGTCGAACCCCATCCGATGGTAATCGTTTGCCATTGACGATTCTGCCACAGGAGGCCTGCCGGTGACCGCGACGATCCGCGATGTGGCTGAGGCCGCCGGAGTATCGGTCGCCACGGTTTCGCGGGTCGTGAGCAGGAGCGAGCACCGCGTCAGCGCGGCCACGCGCAGCCGGGTTCTGGCCGCCGTCGCGCGACTGCGTTATCAACCCAACCTTGTGGCGCAGGGCCTGAAGAACCGCGTCACGCACACGGTCGGCCTGATCGTGCCCGACATCAGTAACCCCTTCTTCCCGGCGATCGTTCGTGGAATCGAGGACGTCGCAAACCAGGCCGGCCTGGCGGTCCTGCTGTGCAACACCTACGAGGATCTATCCAAAGAGCGGAGCTACCTCGCGTTGCTGCGCAAGCGCATGGTGGACGGCTTCATCTTTGCCACGGTGGGGGCCAACACCGAGCATCTAAGGATGCTGCGCCGCCAGCGGATGCCCGCGGTGCTGATCGCCCGGGCGCCGGGCGGGGTGGACATGGACGCCGTGCTTGTGGACAACCGCCGGGGGGAGCGCGAGGCCGTCGAGCACCTGCTGCGTCTCGGTCACCGGCGCATCGCCTTCATCGGGGGGCCGGCGATCCTGCCGGTGGCCGGGGAACGCCTGGCAGACTACCGCGATGCCCTCGGAGCCGCCGGCATACGGTTCGACCCGGCTCTAGTCTTCGATGGTGGTTTCCGTCCCGAAGGAGGCGCGGCCGCGGTTGAAGCGCTGCTGCGCCGGCGGGTGAAGTTCACGGCCATCGTGGCCGCCAACGACCTGATGGCAATCGGGGCAATGGAAGATCTCCACCGCCGTGGGCGCCGGCTCCCCGGCGACGTCGCGGTAGTGGGGTTCGACGACATCACCTTTGCCTCGCTCGTAGAGCCCCCGCTTACGACCGTCGCGCAGCCCAAGTACCAGATGGGCCGCCTGGCAATGGAGCGGCTGCTGGAACTGCTCAACGGCGGGACCTCCCGGTCGCGCCGGCTGGTGCTGGAGCCACGGCTCGTGGTTCGGGAATCGTGTGGAGCAACTCTCAAGCGCACCGAGAGCAAGCGATCCAACTAAGGAGGGGATGGAGAGATGAAAGGCCTGTTGCTCGAAGCCGAGTGGAAGCCGCGCGATGGCTACAAGGTGAGCGAGTTCGAGCGCACCACCGGGAAGGCGGTTACCGGCAGTAGCGTTTGGCACCGCCCTCAGCTGCGCATAGCGGACCTGCCCGACCCTTCGCTCGGCCCGAAGGACGTGCGGCTGCGGGTTCGCGCGTGTGGAATCTGCGGCTCGGACGTGCACTTCTACGAGACCGACAAGGACGGCTACATGCTGTACCCCGGGCTGACCAAGTTCCCAGCGTTCCTCGGCCACGAGTTCTCCGGCGAGGTCATCGAGATCGGCTCCGATGTCACGGATCTCCGAGTGGGCGACATGGTCACCGCCGAG
>DYHL01000080.1 GCA_020724185.1 Candidatus Nitrosymbiomonas sp.
GCCTGGGTCATCACCTTCGAGCTCAACCAGACGGTCCGCGATTCCTACGGGCGGGAGAAAGCCGAGAAGGTAATCGAACTGCAGCGAATACGGGGCGGGCTGTTTGAGTACATCATCGCCTGCCGGTTCCCTTGGATCGAGATTGGCTGGGAACTCGAACACTACCCGGTCTACTTCAACACCATCACCGGCCTCCAATGGACCCTGGAGGACTTCTGGAAGGTCGGCGACAGGATCTACGCCCTAATGAAGCTCTTCTGGCTTAGGGAAATGCCGGATTGGAACCGGAAGATGGATTACCCGCCCATGGCCTGGTTCGATCCTGCCAACGCCGACACCGACGGCCCGATCACGGGCAAGGTCCTCGATCTCGAGAAGTACGACGGCCTTCTCGACCATTACTATGACCTGCGCGGCTGGGACAAGAGAGGCATCCCCACCCGGAAGACGGCCGCCGCGCTGGACCTCGAAGACGAGGCCCGCCAGGCAGAGGCCTTCGGCAGGTTGGAAGACTAGCCCGGAGCAGGCGGCCTGAGGAGGACTTTGCTGTGAAGGTCACGGTCAAGATGATCGGCGCATTCGTTCATTCGGCCGGATTCAGCGAGCGGACTTTCGATCTTGCTCCGGGGGCTACGACCGACGAGCTCCTGGAGACGCTGAAGATCGAGAAGTCCCGGCCGATGATCGTGGCACGCAACGGCAACGCCGTCGTCCCGGGAGAGGAACTTGAGGACGGCGACCGCGTCGTGATCGCGCCTGTGTTTTCGGGTGGATAAGCGGCGCCTGGAGATCACCCGATAGGAGGACGCGCGTGAAACAGCTGCAATGGGGCGTGTTAGGTGTCGCCAGGATCGCACTGAAGGCGGTGATCCCGGCGATACAGCAGGCCGCGAACGGGCGCCTGCTCGCAATTGCCAGCCGTACCCCAGGCAACGCCACCGAGGCGGCCCAACGGCTTGGCATCCCCAGGGCCTACGGGTCCTATGAGGCGCTGCTCGCCGATCCTGACGTAGAAGCAGTCTACATTCCCCTTCCCAACGCGATGCACAGAGAATGGACGCTCCGGTGCGCGGAGGCAGGCAAGCACGTGCTCTGCGAGAAGCCGCTGGCGCTGACGGCGGCCGATGCCGGGGAGATGATCGCTGCCTGCCGGAGACACGGGGTCGTGCTGATGGAAGCCTTCATGTACCGCTACCACCCCCGCACGCTACGGGTGGCGGAACTGGCCGCGCAGGGCCCCCTGGGTGACGTCCGGCTCGTCCGCGCATCGTTCACGTTTCGCGTGAGCAGTCCGGAGAACATTCGCCTCAAGCCAGAATTGGGCGGCGGCAGTCTATACGATGTGGGATGCTACGGCGTTAACGTGAGCCGGATGCTGCTTGGCGAACCCACAACGGCCTTCGCCTTCGGGCAGATAGGCGCCAGCGGCGTAGACGTGGTGCTGGGGGCCGTGCTGCGGTTCGAGGGCGACCGGCTCGCGATGATTGACTGCGGCCTGGCGCTTTCCCGCCGGGAAGAGGTGGAGGTCGTGGGGGACGGCGGCCGTCTCGTGGTGCCCTCGGCCTTTCTCCCGGGCGAAGCCAACGCTGAGATACACATGGTTCAGGGCCAGAATCACACCGTGCTGACAATTCCGGGCGTAGACCAGTACCAGGTGATGGTGGAGCAGTTCGCCGAGGTTGTGCGCGCCGGTGCTCCGATGCTGTTGCCGCCGGAGGACGCCGTTGCCAACCTACGGGTGATCGAGGCGCTGTTGCGCTCGCTGCGAAGCGGCCGCGCCGAGGAGGTCGGGAGGCCGCAGGGTTAGTACAGCCGCTCTCGGTCGAAGACGTTCAGCAGCTGTTCGCCGCGCAGATAGCGCATGAGGTTCTCGCAGAACAGGTCCGTGAGCAACGCGTTCTCGGTTTCCACCGTGCTTGCCGAGTGCGGGCTGATCAGGACGTTGGGCGCCTCCCACAGCGGGTTGTCCGCGGCCGGGGGCTCCGCGGCCAGCACGTCCAGCGCGGCGCCTCCGAGGCGACCGTCACCCAGCGCCTTGATCATGGCTGGCTCGTCCACGACGGCCCCCCGCGCCACGTTGACGAGCACTGCTCCCGGCTTCACGGCAGCGAGTTCCTTCCCTCCGATCAACCCCTCGGTCTGCCGGGTATGAGGGGTGGCCAGGACGATGTAGTCCGCCGCCCCCAGCAGCGAGGGCAGTTCAGTCATCGGCACCAGACCATCAACATCCGCGTCCCGGTCGCCTGGCTCGACGGTTCGCCGGGTGGCGATGACCCGCATGCCAACCCCGCGGCACATCCTAGCGACTTCACGGCCGATGGTTCCAAGACCGATGATGCCAACCGTGGCGCCCCGGAGATCGCGGCCGCAGTACCGCAACCAACGGTGCGCCACCTGATCGCGCACCATTCGGAATCCATCCTTGGCGAACCACAGGATCGCCATGAGCACGAAATCGGCCAGCGGCTTCGCGTGGATCCCTCTTGCGGTCGTGAAGGTGATGGGGCTGTCGCGAAGGCCGGTCCGCAACAGGAGCTGTCCGATCCCGGTGCTGGTGGCTTGAATCCACCGCACCCTGGGTATGAGGTCCTTTAGGACGGCGGCATTGGGGTAGTCAAAGTCGAAGAGGACCTCGGCTTCGGCCAGGTAGCTGCGCCACAGCCGCTCGTCCTCCTCAGCGCGCTTCAGCGGATGCCCGAAGTGATCACAAGGATACCGCGGCTCCGGGAGCAGGGCTGGTTCATAAATGACCCGCACTTCGCCGGCGCCGCGGATGCGCTCGACGAAGTGCGGCTCAAGGTAGGACGCTATCAGGACAACGACGGGCGCGGCGCGGCTCCCGCGCAAGCCCACTCTATGCCGCGTACTTCTTCGCGTATTCGCTGACGATCGGAATTGAGAACTCCTTGCCGTTGTACGTCTGGACCGCATAGTAGATGGAAAGGATCAGCCAGACGATCCACAGGATCGGGCCGGCGACCAGGAACAAGATCCAGCCCAGGAACGGGATGTTCCCCAGGATCATCAGCGCCACGTAGAGCACGAACCACGCGATTCCCCAGAACAGCGCGGTCCATCCGTGGCGCCGCATGAACGCGTCCTTCTTCATGTCGGTAAGAACTATGACGAGGGCGATAATCCAGATCGGGTAGGCAAGCGCGGCGAGCAGCCGGTTCGACTGGTCCGCCGGGGCAGGCTGTGTACTCATCTAGCACCTCCCTGGTCGCTGCGGTTCGATTGCGTATGAGTTCAGGGCGCCCGCCAGGAGTTCCTTCCTGGGCGCCCCGTGCCATCCAGGCCCGTCTATAATGGGACTGTCATGCGCGTCCCGATGGCGGGGCCCGGCCTGGCCGGGAACCTTACAAGCGAGATCCGCGAGGTGGCCGCGGGCGAGCCGGTTGCCGTGGCCTTCAGCGGCGGGCTGGACTCGTCCGTTGTCGCCGCGCTCGCCCGCGATGCGCTGGGCGCGGAGCGCGTTCTGCTCGTTACCGTGAACATGGGTCAGTACGCCTACCGCCGCGGCAACGCCATCGTGCTGGAGATGGCAGACCGGCTCGGCCTGCAGCAGCGATGTCTACTGGGCCAGGCAAGGCAGCACGCGGTCCAGCGGGGCGGCCCGGCCTGCAACCGCTGCGCCCGCGAGATCAAGCTGGGCATGGTCAAGGCCGCGGCCTCGGGCCGGATGGTGCTCACCGGTTCGAACCGCAGCGATACCTGGGGACAGATGGGCCTGCGGCTCCACGACGGATACTACTCGCCCCTCCTGGACCTGGACAAGCCCCAGATCCGGGAACTGGCCTGCGAGCTGGGTCTGGAGATCCCGCGCATCGGCGAGCACTGGGGGCGCGAGGGATGCAAGCTCAAGCACCTGTTGAAGCCGCTGATCAACCCCGACTACCACGGCCGCGCCGTCGCCGATGCGAACGAGGTTCTGCTGGAGGTGCTGGCCCAGGCGGGATTCGCCGCGGATCTGGCCAACGTCAAGATCGTGGGGCCACTGCGACGGAACATGGCTCTTGTGAACGTCCAGCCAGAGCCCCCCGATGCGCTCAAGGCCGCCGTCTTGCGGGCGCTGGGCGAACTGGCGGTTCTCGACGAGGTGTGGTTCGTCGAGGGGCCGGTGCGGCTCGTGGTGAAGGCCGGTCCCGCACTGGCCGGGGACGCCGCGGGCCGCTACTGGGTGGCGCACGGCCGCCTGGCGCCTGACTTCGCCCACCCGATCGAGGTGGAGTGGAAACCCAGCCCGGACGGGCGGCTACACACCTTCCATGTTCTCGACGCGATCCCGTTCTGATTGTGTGCACCGGGAACGCGCCTCCGGCAGGATTCCCTTCGCGGGCGCCCGAAGCAGCGTGGCGATGATGGGGCGACGCTTGGTCTTCATACCGTCTTCTCTCGTGTTGGCGCTCGGGTTGATCTGTGCGCTGGCCCTCGCGCTGTCCCCCTCGGCCGGAGGCGGCGCGCCCTCGGTCACGCTCGAGTTCTGGACGATCTCGCTCCAGCCGTTCTTCAACGACTATGTCAACGGGCTTATCGCCGCTTACGAGCGGGCGACCCCCGGCGTGAAGGTCCGCTGGGTGGACGTGCAGTTCGCGGCGGTCGAGCAGAAGCTGCTGGCCGCGCTGGCCGGAGGCGTGCCGCCCGACGTCGTCAACCTCAACACCGAGACGACCGCCCGGCTGGCCGAGCGCAACGCCCTGGTGGACATGGACGAGGCCGTTCCCGCCCAGGCCCGCGCCCGCTACTTCGAGGGTCTCTGGCGCGCCGGAGCGGTGCGCGGCCGGACCTATGCGCTGCCGTGGTACGTCGTGCCCAACGTGATCGCGTACAACACCGCGATTTACCGGCGCGCCGGCCTCAACCCCACCGAGCCGCCGCAGACCGAAGAGGAGATGATCCAGCACGCGCGCACCATCAAGGACCGCGCCAGGGTCTACGGTTTCATGCCCAACGTGGACGGCGTGCGCCTTCTGCACCGGTTCCAGGAGAACGGCCTGCCGATCCTGAGCCCTGACGGGAAGCGTGCCGTGTTCAACTCATCCGAGCACGTGCGCTACCTGGGCCGCTACGTGGACCTATTGAAGGATGACTACTTCCCCGAGGACACGCTGCGAAGAGGGTACCTGGGCGCCACCGAGCGCTACAGCGGCGGGCAACTGGGCATGCTGATCACCGGCCCGCAGTTCCTGCTCAGGGTGAAGAAGGACAACCCCGAGGTCTACGCGCAGACGTTCGTGGCGGCCTACCCCAGGGGGAAGGGCAATACCCTGCACCTGGCCACCATGACCGTGGCGGTGCCGAGGTCGAGCCGCAACGCCACCTCAGCCGTGGACTTCGCGCTGTTCGTCACCAACGATGAGAACCAGCTCGAGTTCAGCAAGCAGGTCGTCGTCTTCCCCTCGACCCGGCAGGCAGCGGCGGATCCGTTCTTCCGCCGGGGCGGCGCTGGGCCCGAGGATGTTGCCCGCAAGGTGGCGGCGGCCGACCTGCCCTACGCGCGCGATCTCAGCGTGATCGTCCCCAACGCCGGTGACCTCTTCCGCGTCTTCCGCGAGGCCGTGGAGAGCGCGTTCTACGGCAAGCGCACGCCGAAAGACGCGCTCGACTGGGCGGTCAGGCAGTGGAATGCGCGGCTCTGAAGGTGCGACCCGCCGGAGGCGCCTTCTCGTAGGGCTGATTGCCGCCGCGCTCGGGATTGCCCTCTCTGCCCCACCCGCGCCCGCGCAGCCCTGGCCTGGAGGCGTATGGCCCGACGCCTATGTCACGCCGCCCCGCGACGCCCGCATCATCCCGCTCCCAAAGTCGCTGCGGTGGCTGGAGGAGCCCTTTGAGATTACACCGGCGACACGGATCGTCGTCGGGGATGCCGCGGGTCCAGAGGATCTGTACACAGCGCGGGAACTGAACGAGGAACTCGCGGCATGGGGCGCGCCGCCGCTCGTGGTGGTACGGGCGTCCGCGGCCGGCGATCCAGCACGCTCCGGTAGCGCCATCCTGCTCGGCGAGCCCGCGCTCAATCCCCTGGCAGCCGCGGCGCTCGGAGAGCGCCGGATCAGCGTGGACCCGCGAGACCCAGGGCCCGAGGGTTACCTGCTGCGCGTGGGGCCTGGCGTGATCGTCGCCAGCGGCGCCGACCGGCGCGGCACATTCTACGCGGTGCAGACCCTGCGCCAGTTGATTGAGCGGGACGCCCGCGATCCCGGCCGCCTGATCATCCGCGGCGCCGAGATCCGCGACTGGCCCGACCATCCCATCCGCGCGGTGCACGTGGTGCTCGACAGTCACTCCGACATCTTCCACACCGCGTTGATAGACCGCATCTTCAGCCGTTACAAGTTCAACGTGCTGATCGCGGAGTCCGAGTACGTTCGGTGGGAGAGCGCGCGCAACATCTGGCACCCAGGCGGGGCCACCAAGGCCCAGGCAGCGGCGGTGATCGCGGCGGCGCGCGAGCACCTGATCGAGCCGGTCCCGCTCATCCAGACGCTCGGGCACGTTGGGTGGCTGTTCCACAACGACCAGAACCTCGACCTGCTGGAGATGCCGGCGGAGCTGGCGCCGGCGCGGTTCGCCTACGACCCGCTCAACCCGCGGGTCTACGAGGTGGTGCTGCCGGTGCTGGACGAGGCGATCGCGTTGTTCCGGCCGCGCTTCCTCCACATCGGGCACGACGAGGTGCGCAACGTTGTGCCGTTCCCTTGGTCAGAGGAGGGCCGGCGCCTGGGGTTCGGCGAGCTGTTCGTGCGCGACACCCTGCGTCTGTACGATCACCTGAGGGCCCGGGGCGTCGGGACGATGATGTGGGGCGATGTCCCGCTCACTAACGAGTTCGCCCCAGAGATGGGGCGCCTGCCACGCGACATCGTCATGGTGGACTGGCAGTACCACGCCGCGGCGCGCTACCCGAGTCTGGACCGCTTGCGGGCCTGGGGATTCCCGGTGCTGGCCGCGACCTGGGACCGCCACGATAACATCGCCGCGCTGGCGCGCGACGCCAGGCGCGCCGGGGCATCCGGCATGGTCAGGACCACCTGGACAGGATACTTCGGCAACCGGGGCGCGCTTGCGTCGTCCTATCAGCAGATATACAGCTACCTGCCGGCGGCGGACCATTTCTGGACGGCCGATCGACCGGGCCCCCCGATGTCGCAGGTGGAGGCCGCTGCTCGATTCCGAGAGGACTGGCGCGCGGTCCGCCAGGCGCCGCGGACCGTTCCCGGCCGGCCGCTCGACATCAGGGCCGTCGCCAATCGCAGTCACGTGGACGATGACGGCGCCGGATGGTTGGGGAAGGGACCGGACTACGATCTCCGGAATCTCCCGAAGGGGCAGGCGCGCTTCGCCGGCGTGCTGTTCAACGTGCTGAATCCTGAGGAACGCGACGGCCGCAGCATCGTGCTGCTGCGCGGAGCCCGTGAGCCCTTCCGTGCGATGCCCGAACGCGTGACGGTCGGCGCTGGGTTTGCCACGGGCGCGCTTTGCTTTCTGCACGCCCTTCCCTACCCGGCCTCGCGTTTTGGCGAGACGGTGGCCCATTACCGCGTGCGGTTCGGCGATGGCGGCGCCGCGGAGATCCCGATCCGGTACCGGGTGAACATTGGGACCTGGCTGTATAACCCCATCTCGCTTGAGCACGAGATCGGCTGGGCCGGCCGCACGCAGTCAGGGGTGGAAGTGCGGATCTCGCTGCTCTGCTGGACCAATCCCGACCCGCAGCGCCCCATCGTTGCCGTGGACCTGGAGGCCGCCGGTGCCGGGACTGCGCCTGCCATCTTTGCCATCACCGCGCTCGACCGCGCCCGCGGGCCGGCGGGCAGGTAGGGAGGATCCACCATGGTCCTAAACGGCCGCGTCACAATCGAGCAGGTAGAGAGCCAGGCGCTGCTCGGCAATCCCCTGGGCGATCCCCACGTCCGGGAGATCCCGGTCTACCTGCCGCCGGGTTACGACGGAGCGACCGCGCCGTACCCGGTGATCTACTGGCTGCACGGCTTCACCGGGATCGGCCTCTCGGCGACCAACGCCGGTCCATGGGTGCCGTCGTTGCCCGAGTGCATGGATCGGGTGATCGCAGCGGGCGCGCCGCCGGCGATCCTGGTCATGGCGGACGGGTTCACTCGATTTGGCGGCAGCCAGTACCTCAACTCCGAGGCCACCGGTCGCTACGAGGACTTCGTTGTCTCGGAACTGGTCGCGCACACCGACCGACGCTTCCGGACCCTGGCGTCGCCGGCCCACCGCGGCATCGTTGGCAAGTCCAGCGGCGGCTACGGCGCGCTCGTGCTGGCGATGCGCCATCCCGATGTCTTCGGCGCGGCGGCGTCCCACAGCGGGGACATGTACTTCGAGGTCTGCTACCAGAGCGACTTCTGGAAGTTCTGCAACATAGTGGCGAGGCACGGCGGGGTCGAGCCCTTTCTACAAGCGTTTCTCGAGATGCCTAAGAAGACCAACGATGCGGTCACAGCGGTGAACATCGCGGCGATGGCGATGGCCTACTCACCCAACCCGGCGCGGCCGCCATGGTTCTTCGACCTGCCGTTCGACCCGCACACCGGCGAGATGGATGAGGCGGTTTGGCCCCGGTGGCTCGCCTGGGATCCGCTCCACATGGCAGCACGACACGCCGAAACCCTGCGGGCGCTCCGGTTGCTCTACTTCGAGTGCGGCTCCCGTGACCAGTACAACCTGCACCTCGGCGCGCGCTTGTTCCACCGGCGGCTCGAGGGATTGGGCATCCGGCACGAGTACCAGGAGTTCGACGACGACCACACGGGCATCAACTACCGGTACGTCGAGTCCCTCCGGCGGCTCTGCGAGGCGCTGGCCGGCCCACATGGCGGATAGCCGCTTCGGGCTCAGCCGCCGCCAGTGGCGGGCGACGATCACCGCCTACCTGTTTCTCGGGCCGGCGCTGCTGCTGTTGGGCGTCTTTACCTTCTACCCGGTGGCGTTTGGGACCGCGCTCAGCCTGTTCGACTACGATGTCATCTCCCCGCCACGCTTCGTGGGGCTGGAGCACTTCCGGGAGCTGTGGGAGGATCGTTTCCTCTGGATTGCGCTGGCCAACTCGACCAAGTTCCTCCTGGTGGTGCCGGTGCTGCAGGCGCTCTCGATCGGGCTGGCGGTCGCGGTCAACGTGCCGCTGCGGGGCATCCGGTGGTTCCGTGCCGCCTACTACCTGCCGGTGGTCACCTCGATGGTTGTGGTTGGCTTGATGTGGCGGTGGCTGCTCGAGCAGGACGGGGTGGTGAACTACGCGCTCCGGACGGTCGGGCTACTCGACCGTCCGATCTCCTGGCTGGGGCACCCTGACCTGGCGCTCTACGCGGTCATGTTCGTGACGCTCTGGAAGGGCCTTGGGTACTACATGGTGATCTACCTGGCCGGCCTGCAGGCGATATCGCCGGAGTACGAGGAGGCCGCGATCACCGACGGTGCCTCTCGGTGGCAGGTGTTCCGCTGGGTGACGCTCCCGCTGCTGCGGCCCTCGATCCTGCTGGCGTCCACGATCTCGGCGATCGCGGCGCTGAAGGTCTTCGAGGAGGTCTACGTGATGACCGGCGGAGGTCCGATGTTCAGAACCTACACGATGTTCTTCTACATATTCGACAAGGGCTTTCAACAGCTCGACCTCGGATACGCCGCGGCCCTGGCCGTGGTGCTGGCCGTCCTGGTGATGGGGCTGTCGGCAGCCAACTTCCTCGTGTTCCGGCAGGGAGGGTGGAGCTATTACTAACGCGGCGCGGTATGCTGGACTCGGGGTCCTGGCCCTGTTTACTACCTTCCCCTTGCTCTGGCTGCTCTCAATCGCGTTGCGCACCACCGGCAGCGTATTCGGCTTCCCGCCGCAGATGCTGCCCTGGCCGGCGTCGCTGGACAACTTTGTCGCCGTCTGGCAGACGATGCCGCTCCCGCGGTTCTTCCTCAACACGATCGTGCTGGCCGGCGCCGCGGTGGCGCTCAACCTGGTGCTGTGCTCGCTGGCGGCGTATCCCCTGGCCCGCATGGAGTTCCCGGGCCGGCGGGTGGTGTTCGCGCTGCTACTGAGCACGCTGATGCTGCCCGGACACGTGGGCCTGATCGTCAACTTCGTCACGCTGCTGCGGCTGCGCCTGATTGACACCTATCCCGGCGTGCTGCTGCCCGGAGCGGTCAGCGTGTTCGGGATCTTTCTCCTGCGGCAGGCGTTCCTGACCGTGCCCAAGGAGATGGAAGATGCCGCGCGCATGGACGGCGCCTCTGAGTGGACGATATGGTGGCGGGTCATGCTGCCGGTGATCTCGCCGGCGCTGGGGGTGCTGGCGCTGTTCGAGTTCGTGGCGGTATGGAACTCGTTCCTGTGGCCGCTGATTGTGCTGAAGACCCCTGACAAGTACCCGCTGGCGGTCGGGCTGCTCTACCTCTCGGGCCTGTTCGCGCACAACACCCGCGCGGTCGCGGCGGGCGCCGTGATGATGACCGTGCCGATCATCGCCGTTTTCCTCTTCACGCGTAACTGCTCAGGTAGCCCCACCATGGCGCTGCCTTTGACTGGAGAGTAGTC
>DYHL01000081.1 GCA_020724185.1 Candidatus Nitrosymbiomonas sp.
CGTCGCGCCGATTCGGGAGGCCGCCGCGCGCCGGCAACCTCAGGCCGGACCGCCCGCGCTGGAACTGCTCGCGGGCTGATCCTGCGAGACCGATCTGATTGAAACGAGAGGAGCATGCCGATGCGGTGCCCCAAGTGCGGTACGGAGAATTCCCCAGGGCGGACCCTGTGCGTGCGTTGCAGCACCCGCCTTCGGACGGCAGCCGGAGTGGGCGCTGCCGTCCCGGATACCGGCGAGGTCCTGATGCCACGGCTGCGCGCGGATCTGCTGCGCCTCGTCGTGGTGACGGCCGTCGTGGTCGCCGCGGCCGCGGCGCTGGGCACGCTGCTGCGCTGATCCGTCATGGCTGAGGGAAGCCCCACGCTGCGCCTGCTGCCCTCAGTGGACAGGGTGGTAGTAGGGCTGCGCCGGCGCGGGCTGCTGGAGGAGTTTCCCCGGAGGGCGGCCACGCTGGCCGCCCAGCAGGCAGTAGCTGAGGCGCGGCGCGCGCTCAAGGAGGGCCAGAACGGCGTGGAGCCTGAGGCCATCGTGGATCGCGCCGCCGGGCTGCTGCGGCGGCAGTTCGGGGACGGCCTGCGGCGTGTCATCAACGCCAGCGGCATCATCCTTCACACCAACCTCGGACGCGCCCCGCTCTCGAAAGCGGCGCAGGCAGCGGTGGATGCGGTTTCATCCGGCTACAGCTCCCTGGAGATAGACCTGGCAAGCGGCGAACGCAGCAGCCGGGCCGTACACGTGGAACCCCTGTTGACCGCCGTGACCGGAGCAGAGGCGGGCTTCGCGGTGAACAACGCCGCCTCCGCGGTGGTCCTTGCGCTCGCGGCTCTCGCTGCGGGGCGAGAGGTGCTGGTCGGGCGCGGTGAGCTGGTGGAGATCGGCGGCGGATTCCGACTGCCCGACGTGATGCACTCCAGCGGCGCCCGCCTGGTGGAGGTCGGCACGACCAACCGCACCTACCTCTCCGACTATGCCAGCGCATTGGGCCCTGACGCGGCCATGTTGTTGAAAGTCCACCGCAGCAACTTCTCTCAGAGCGGCTTCGTGCACGATGCGACGCTGTCCGAGCTGGTAGGGCTGGGACAGAGCCGCGGCGTGCCGGTCGTTCATGATCTCGGCAGTGGCTGCCTGGTTGACACGACGCGCGTCGGACTCCCGGCGGAGCCCACGGTGCAGGCCTCGGTTGCCGCAGGGGCGGATCTGGTGATTTCCAGCGGCGACAAGCTCCTGGGCGGGCCGCAGGCCGGGGTCCTCGTGGGACGGCAAGCCGCGGTGGATCGCTGCCGCCGCCACCCGCTGGCCAGGGCAGCGCGTCTGGACAAACTGGACCTGGCCGCGCTGGCAGCAACCTTGCGGGTGTACCTCGAGCCAGATCGGGCGTGGCAGGAGATTCCCATTCTTGCGCTGCTCTCCCGCACTCCGCAGGCACGGCGCAGGCTGGCGCTGCGACTGGCGCGGGCAGTCAAGCGGGCAGTCGGAGGGATGGCGTCGGTGGACGTTGTGGCCACCAGCGGGGAGGCAGGAGGGGGAACGCTTCCGGGCACGTTGGTTCCCTCCTGGGCCGTTGAGATCCGTCCCGTCTCCGCGCGGCCCGAGGAGTGGGCGACGCGCCTCCGGACGGGTTCCACCTCGGTGGTCGGGGTCGTCCGCGAGGGCGCCGTGCTCCTGGACGTGCTGGCACTGCTGCCCGGGGAGGACCGGCGGCTGCCGGCCCTGGTCCAGGCCGCTGCTGCCTCCGGCTGATGCGTCCGGTTACAATCGGCACCGCAGGGCACATAGACCACGGCAAGAGCGCGCTGGTGCGGGCGCTGACCGGCACGGACCCCGACCGGCTGGCCGAGGAGCAGCGGCGCGGAATGACCCTCGACCTGGGCTTCGCGCACCTGGACCTGCCCGGGGGCCGGCGCGTGGGCATCGTGGACGTCCCAGGGCACGAGGCGCTGGTCCACAACATGCTGGCTGGGGCCGGGGGCATTGACCTGGTCATGCTCGTGGTGGCCGCCGACGAAGGGGCGATGCCCCAGACCCGGGAGCACGTGGATATTCTGAGGTTCCTCTGCCCCCACGGCGGCGTGGTGGTCCTCAACAAGATGGACCTGGCTCCTGATCCTGAGTGGGTAGCCGCGGTCGAGGAGGAGCTGGCAGGACTGATCGCCGGCACAGTCCTGGAAGGCGCGCCGGTAGTTCACGTTTCAGCGAAGACCGGCGAGGGGCTGGCAGACCTCGTGGCCGTGCTCGCACGGCTGGTGGAGGGGGTACCGGAAAGACCGGCTGACGGACCGGCACGGCTGCCGGTGGACCGCTCGTTCACCATGCAGGGCTTCGGGACCGTGGTGACGGGAACGGTCTGGGGGGGCTGCATCCGGGCTGGGGACACGCTGGTGCTGCTTCCCTCGGGCCGTGAGGTCAGGGTGCGGGGGGTCCAGGTCCACGGCGAGGCGGTGCAGGAGGCCGCGGCAGGCAGCAGGGCCGCCGTCAACTTGGCCGGAATCGAGAAGAACGAGATCAGCCGCGGGGACGTTCTGGCCACGCCCGGCGCGTTCCGGGTAACCGACCGGCTGGACGTCCGGTTGAGGATGCTGCCGCGCGCGCCCGCGCTCCGGCATGCCGCACGGCTGCACGTCCACATCGGCGCTGGCGAAACGATCGCCCGCGTGGCGCTGATAGGCCGCGCAGCCCTGGGACCCGGTGAGGAGGGGCTGGCCCAACTCCGCCTGGAGGGGCCAGTAGTAGCGGTGCACGGCGACCGGTTCGTGGTGCGGCGCTACTCGCCTACAAGCACCGTGGGCGGCGGCATAGTCCTGAACCCGGCGCCGCCCCAGCGCCGCCGGCGGGCAAGGGACGCTGCTGAGCTGGATGCCGTCGAGCAGGGTGGGGTCGCGGCATTGGTTGTCGCCGCGGTGGCAGCGCGCGGCCGCGGCGGGATGCTGCCCGCCGAGGTTGCGGCAGCGGCCGGCGCGCCGGAAGGCGCCGCCCGAGAGGCACTCACCAAGGCGGTGGCAGACGGCGTGGTCCAGAACGTGGGCGACCGGCTCTACGCGGCGTCAGTGGTAGGCGAGGCTCGCCGGAACATCGAGGAGACGCTCGGAACGTACCACCGTGCCGTGCAGTGGCGCCGCGGCATGCCCCGCGAAGAACTCAAGAGCAAGGTTCAGGCAGGTGCTCGGGACCGCCTGTTCGATGCCGTGATCTCGGAGCTGCTGGCCAGTGGAGATCTGATAGAGGCCCGCGGCCTGCTGGCGCTGGCCGCTCACGTGCCCCAGGTCCGAGAGGACGAAGGGCGCACCCGAGAGGCCCTCCTGGGCCTGCTGGAGCGCCGGGGTACCTCACCACCCCTGGGCGAGGAGATTGGGCGCCTGGGCCCGCCTGAGGCGGTAGATCGGGCTTTCCAGGCGCTTGCCGACGAGGGCCTGGTCGTCCAAATCGCCCCGGATATCCGGCTTGCCGCATCCGCCGCGGAGCGCGTGCGCCAGGCGATCGTCGAGATGGCCCGGCAAGGTGCCGCCGTGACCGTGGGGTCGCTGCGGGACCGGCTGCAGACCAACCGAAAGCATGCCCTGGCGCTGCTGGAGTACATGGATTCCGTGCGGGTGACGCGGCGCGTGGGCGACCAGCGGGTCCTGGGACCCCTGGCCGAGCAGCCGCTTTGGCCTCCTGGCTAGTCGGTCACGCGGACGTCTGAGATACGCGTGGTGGCCGACCAGGAGGTGAACTCCTGGCAGATGCCCGGGGATAGCCCGACCGCGGCCCGGGCTGATCCCCCAGGAGGAATCGCGCCGACCGTGGCCGTTCCAGTGCGGGAGTCCTGTACGAACCGGGGAACCGGCAGCACCAGACGGCAGGCACCCTCGATCTGAACCGCGACCGTGGCGCCGGCCACCGTAGCCGAGCTGCGGTTGACGACCACCACCACGAAGCCCTGCGGAACGCCCACCCACTGCACCGAGGCCTCGAGCTGCTTCCCGATTATCTGAGCAAACTGCGCCACGCCCTTGATCTCGCCGGCGTGCTCAGCCAGGGCCCCGGTTATCTGTCCAACCGGCCGGATGGCAACCGTGTAGCGGCGGACCACTTCGCTCACCTGCAGGCGTACCTCGAAACCGGAGGCCCCGCCGCTGGGGACCGGGTTGGGATACAGCGGGGCCGATCCCTCTGCCACGCGACTACCGGCCTCTGTGAACGCCCGTACCTCCGCGTAGACCACCATCGCCCGGCCCCGGTTCTCCACCGTGCCGGTGACGATGAGCGTAGAACCCTCCACGCGGGCGGACGATGCCCGCACGCTCCAGGCCCCGGGAGCCGTGGTGGGTGTGGGACTGGGCGCCCCTGGTGCCGCAGGCTTGGGAGCCACCGGGGTGGCGCGCAGGCCTGCCTCTGCCCTGAAGACCTCCACCGCCTCGACCCTCTCGCCGCGCAGCAGAAACGCCACGCCGGCAAAGGGGTAGGAGAGGAGGTCTCCTTCCGGGACCCTTGTGGTCACGCTCGCAGCCGCGTCCGCGTAGGCGGTTCGCACCGCGGTGCCGGGGGAACCCGGTCCGACCCCGCGCGCGGTACGGCACGCGGCAGTCCTGGTGGCAATGCGCTCCACGAACCCGTAGTCGGTGATCATCTGCGCCCAGGGCTCGCGCAGGAGGTAGGTAACCCGCGTTCCCAAGGCCTGCTCGCGCAGGGGTGCACCCGCAACCGCCAGGGCGGCCTGCGCAGCCATTCCGAGCCGCACGCCACCTATGCCGGCGCCGTCTGCGATGACGCAGTCAGCAGGACCGCCAAAGAGGGAAGCGCCGGGCGCTGCCAGAACCAGCACGGCCGCCAGTATCCACACCCGTCGCATCTGCACGGCACTCACCACCGGGATACTACGACAAAAGCCACGCCATCCCTCCAGTGGTCGTGGGATTCCGGACCCGGGATCCCGTGCACCTGCCTGCCTTGCCTAGCGTGTCAGGTACGCGTACAATGCACGTGCGGCCCGATAATCGCGCGGAGGGCAGCGTCCGCTGGCGCGGGTCCCGGTCTTCAAAACCGGCCGCTGGGCCGGACGGTCCAGGCTGGGTTCGATTCCCAGGGCCCTCCGCCAGAACCAATGAGGCAGGCACATGCTCTCCTCCTCGCGCACGATGCAGAACATGGCCCTTCTCCTGGTCGCGGCGGTGTCGGCGGCAACCGGCGGCGTCTTCGTCAGGGCGGTGGATCACGCCAGGGGCATACGGGTCGCCATGGGGCTCGATGGCAGCGAGATCCAGGTGTGGAACTCTACGAATCAGACCTGGAGCGCGTGCTCGGTGGTCCTGGACAACCGTTACGGCCTCGAAACATCCAGCATCCCGGTGCGCACCCTGCTGATGCTTCCCAAGCGTCTGTTCGGGGCGCCCGAGGACTGGGAGCCGCAGCGCGCGGTCGTGCGGTGCGCAGAGCCCAGGAAGGGCACCTGGCAGAATCGGATCCAGCCGTCTAGATTCTGATATCCACGATCGCCGAGACGCCCACGCCGGGCACGCGGCGCAACGATTCCCACGGCTTGAGGTTGTCCACGGGCACCAGCGCCTTTATCCGGAACGCCGCCTGGAAGTCCGCTTCGATCACGGCCACGGCCTCCACGCGATCCACCGCGGCCTTCGGTCCCGATATCTGTGCGGCCCCGACGTACGCGCCCCCTGGCGAGGATACCCCGATAGAGATGCTCAGGATGGGCACCACCTTGGTCTGCTCGCGCACCGCGACGCCGCGGTTCTGCAGCAGGTCGTTGATGAACGAGTTGATCTGCGGCGCGAAGGTCCGTACGGCGTAGCCGATCCCCAGCGTCTTGATGATCCCGAAGATGTCCTGCCCCTGGACACTGGCGGCCGTTGCTCCAACGAGAAGTACCACTGCAAGGATCATTGCCCCCATGCGTGCGGTGCGCATTTCCAACCTCCCGATACCGAGATGCTTCGGTTTCTTTCCTTTCCCTCTGCTAATACGCAGCGCGGAGGGAGCGTGTTCCCGCTGCCTATTCGGACTGGTCGCAGATGGCGCCGCGTGATGCGGACGACACCAGACGCGCGTACTTGGCCAGGGCGCCGCGCGTGTACCGCGGAGCCGGCGCCACCCATGCCTGCCGCCGCCGTTCGATTTCCTCGGCAGGCGCCTCGAGGCTCAGGCGGCGGTTGGGGATGTCAACCAGGATTGTATCGCCCTCGTGCACCAGGGCAATCGGCCCTCCGGCGGCTGCTTCCGGTGCGACGTGCCCGATCATCACGCCGCGCGTGGCCCCGGAGAAGCGGCCGTCGGTGATCAGCGCCACCTCCTGGCCCAACCCGCGTCCCACGAGCGCCGAGGTGACCGCCAGCATCTCGCGCATCCCAGGACCGCCCTTTGGGCCCTCGTGGCGGATCACAACCACGTCACCGGAGCCGATCTGCCCGTTGACCACCGCGGCGAACGCGTCCTCCTCGCGGTCGAAGACGCGGGCCGGTCCCCGGTGCGTCTTCTTGGTCACGCCCGCGGTCTTGATCACGGCGCCTTCCGGCGCCAGGCTGCCCCAGAGCACGGCCAGACCTCCCTCGGGCTCCAGCGGCTGGCTCACCGGCACCATGACCGGCGAGCCGTCTGCACGGACGCCCGACAGATTCTCCCGCACGGTGCGCCCGGTAACCGTGAGCGTTCCTCCGTGCAGCAGGCCTGCGTCGAGCAGCGCGCGCATCACGACCGGAACGCCGCCGACCCGATCCAGATCTGCCATGACGTAGCGCCCGGCCGGGCGGAGATCGCCGATGTGCGGCGTGGCGCGGCTGATGTTGTCGAAGTCCTCCAGGGATAGGGGGACGCCGGCCTCATGGGCTATTGCCAGAAGGTGCAGTACAGCGTTGGTGCTGCCGCCCAGGGCGACCACCACGCGGATCGCGTTCTCGAACGCCTCCCGCGTCAGGATGTCGCGCGGCCGAAGGCCCTCTCGCAACATCCTCATCACGGCCTCTCCGCTGGTGCGGCATGCCTGCTCGCGCCGCGGGTCCTCGGCAGGGATCGAGGCCACGCCGGGCGCCGACAAACCAATGGCCTCGATCGCCGCGGCCATGGTGTTGGCGGTGTAGAACCCGCCGCAGCTCCCGGCCCCAGGGCAGGCGCGGCGCTCCAGGGAGTCCACGGCCTCGGCGGTCATGTGGCCCTGCGCGTGCATTCCCACCGCCTCGTACACGTCCTGTATGGTGACGTCCCTGCCCTCGTACTCGCCCGGCATGATGGTGCCGCCGTAGAGAAAGACTCCTGGCAGGTTGAGCCGGGCCAGCGCCATAACCGATCCAGGCAGGCTCTTGTCGCACCCGGCGATGGCCACAATCGCGTCGAAGCACTGGGCGCGCGCCATCAGCTCGATCGAGTCAGCGATCACCTCGCGGCTGACCAGGGAGGCCTTCATCCCCTCGTGCCCCATGGCGATGGCGTCGCTGACCGCGATCGTGCAGAACTCCTGGGGTGTGCCTTCCGTGGCGCGCACCCCGGCCTTCACCCACTGCGCCTGGACGTCGAGATTCAGGTTGCACGGGGTGACCTCGTTCCACGTGCTGGCAACCCCGACGATGGGGCGGCGCAGGTCGTCATCCCTCAGCCCGGTGGCCCGCAGCATCGCCCTGTGCGGGGCACGCTGGATGCCTTCGGTGATTTCACGACTGCGGTGCTTGAAGTTTGCGGCAGCAGGGTTGGCCACGATCAATCTCCTTCTCAAACCGCAACGCGGTGTGTTGGCCCCATGATAGGCGGCGGGTCCGGGCGAATCAACAGGAGGGGCGCGCTCAGGACGGCGTGCGCTATGGTAGCATTGTGGGGTGACCCGCGACTCCTCGCTGACACCGATGATGCGCCAGTACCAGGAGCTAAAAGCCCGACACCCGGGCGCGCTGCTGATGTTCCGGCTGGGCGACTTCTATGAGCTGTTCTTCGACGACGCGCGGATAGCGGCGCGGGAACTCGAGATAGTGCTAACCTCCCGCGAGGCGGGGAAGGGAAGGCGCGTGCCCATGTGCGGCGTGCCCCACCATGCGCTGGCAGTCCACCTCGCGCGGCTGGTGGACCGCGGATACCGCGTGGCGATCTGTGACCAGGTAGAGGATCCGCGCAAGGCGCGCGGGCTGGTGCGCCGAGAGGTGACCCGCGTGGTCACGCCTGGCACGGTCATGGACGCCGCGCTGCTTCCGGCGCGCGAGCACCGCTACCTGGCATCCCTGGCCGGCGAGGGCGGCGCCTGGGGCCTGGCTGCGGTGGACCTCTCGACCGGGGACTTCCTGGCAACCCAGATAGAGGGCTCCGACGCCGACCGCCGGCTGGCGGATGAGCTCGCGCGCCTGGACCCGCGCGAGATCGCGGTCCCCGCGGGTGAGGTTCCCGCTGGAGAGGACCAGGCCGCAGGGGGCCGGTGGACGCAACTGGACGCCTGGCGCTTCGAGCCGGGTGTGGCCCGGCGCGCGCTGCTCGACCACTTTGGCGTGGCGTCATTGGACGGTTTTGGATGCGAGGGGTTGGCGCTCGCCACGGCCGCCGCGGGCGCCCTGGTGCAGTACCTCCAGCAGACGCAGCAGAGCCCATTGGCGCACCTGCGCGGTCTCCGCGTGTACGGCACCGAGTCGGTCCTCGAGCTCGACGAGATCACGCGCCGAAACCTCGAACTGCTGCGCAACCGCGGCAACGGCGGTGCTCGACACACCCTCATTGGAGTGCTGGACGAAACCGCGACCGCGATGGGCGCGCGGCTGCTCAGGGAGTGGCTGCTGCGACCGCTCGTGGAGGTGGAAGCCATCGAGGCCAGGCACAGCGCGGTGGGCGCCGCGCTGGAGGACCGCGGCCGGAGGGAAGCCGTGCGCGGAACGCTGCGCGCGCTGCCTGACCTGGCGCGTCTCGTGGGCCGGATCGGCCACGGGTCGGCCACTGCCCGCGACCTGTGCGCCCTGCGCGAGGCGCTTGAGCGACTGCCCGCGCTGCGCGAGGAGGTCGGGCAGTTGCCTGACGCGCGCTTCGCCGGCCTCGCAGGCGCGATGGATCCGCACGGAGACGTCGCTGCCCACATCGCCCGCGCACTGGTGGATGATCCTCCGGCAAGCCTCCGCGATGGAGGGATGATCCGGCCAGGGTACGACCCCGCGCTTGACCATCTTCGCGAGGCCGCTTCCGGCGGCAAGGCCTGGATAGCCGGCCTGGAGGCTTCCGAGCGTGAGCGTACCGGCATTCGCTCTCTGCGGGTGGGCTTCAACAAGGTCTTCGGGTACTACATCGAGGTATCCAACGCCAACCAGCACCTGGTGCCCGCGGACTACATCCGCAAGCAGACCCTGACCGGCGCCGAGCGCTACATCACGCCCGAGATGAAGGAGCGCGAAGCCGCCATCCTGGGCGCCGAGGAACGCATCGCCGCGCTGGAGTTCGAACTGTTCTCGGCGCTGCGCGACGCGGTGGCCGCACGCGCGTCTTCCCTGCTGGAGGTGGCGCGCGCGCTGGCTGAGACCGACGTGCTGCTGGCCCTGGCCGAAGCCGCGGAGAGGGGAGGTTACGTCAGGCCGGAGATGGCCGCCGAGCCGGTGCTCGAGATCCGCGAAGGCAGGCATCCGGTGGTGGAGCGCCTGCTCGAAGGCGAGCGGTTCGTGCCCAACGATCTGCGGTTGGACGTGCGTGACCGCGCGCTGCTGATCGTCACGGGTCCCAACATGGCGGGCAAGAGCACGCTGCTACGCCAGGCAGCGCTGATAACCATCATGGCGCAGATGGGCTCTTTCGTGCCCGCTGCCTGGGCGCGCGTGGGCACAACCGATCGGATCTTCACGCGGGTGGGGGCCACGGACGAGATCGCCGCGGGCCGGAGCACCTTCCTGGTGGAGATGCAGGAAGTATCCCGCATACTGCACGGCGCCACCAAGCGCAGCCTGGTCCTCCTGGACGAGGTCGGACGCGGGACGAGCACCTACGACGGGATGAGCCTGGCCTGGGCGGTGGTCGAGTACCTGCACGACCGCATCGGCGCACGAACGCTCTTTGCCACTCACTTCCACGAACTCACAGAACTGGCGGAGATGCTGCCCTGCGTCCACAACGTTGCCATGCAGGTGCAGGAGCAGGGAGAGCAGATCGTGTTCCTTCACACGGTGGCCGACGGACGGGCCGATCGGTCGTACGGCATCCACGTGGCGCGGCTGGCGGGCATTCCAGGGGAGGTAATCGCGCAGGCCGGCCGCATCCTCCAACAGCTCGAGGCTGCCGCTGCTCGGCCCGGCGAGGCCGATGCCGAACCCGTGCCCTCCCGGGCGCGGCGGCCCAGGCAGTTGCCGCTGGCCCTGGAGCTCGCGTCTCCCCTTGAAGAGGAGCTGCTGGGCATGGCCATCGAGACGATGACCCCGCTGGAAGCCCTGCGTGTCCTCGCGGATCTGCGCGAACGCGCGCGCGGACGGAGGGCCAGCGCCCCGGATCGCCGGGACCGGCGGCTGCAGTGACGCGGATCCACATACTGGAACGGTCGGTCGCCGAGCGCATAGCCGCCGGCGAGGTAGTCGAGCGTCCTGCCTCGGTGGTCAAGGAACTGGTGGAGAAC
>DYHL01000082.1:0-6959 GCA_020724185.1 Candidatus Nitrosymbiomonas sp.
GACCGGGCGCCCGAGGAGCACATCCAGGTGGCCGATCTGGTCCTGGAGCGCGCCAAGCGAATCGTGGAAGGAGGCCGGGACGTCGTGATCCTGCTCGACAGTCTGACCCGGTTCTCCCGCGCGAACAACCTGGTCATCCCGCCGTCGGGGCGCACGCTTTCGGGCGGGCTCGACCCCGCGGCCCTGCACCGGCCCAAGCGGTTCTTCGGCGCTGCGCGCAAGATCGAGGAGGGCGGCAGCCTAACGATCATCGCAACCGCTCTGGTGGACACTGGCAGCCGGATGGACGACGTGATCTACGAGGAGTTCAAGGGCACAGGCAACATGGAGCTGCACCTCAACCGGAAGCTCCAGGAGCGGCGCACCTTCCCGGCGATAGACATCAAGATGTCGGGCACGCGGCGCGAGGAGCTGCTTCTGACCGACGAGGAGCTGCGCAAGGTCTGGGTGTTGCGCAAGAGCCTGGAGCAGCTCGACACGGTGGCGGTGACCGAGCTCATCCTCGACCGGCTGCGCAAGACCGCGAACAACGCGGGCTTTCTAAGATCCATCGTCAAGAGCTCAGAGGACAACGGCCCGTAGCAGGAACCGGGCACCCGGCGTCGAACTGACAGTTCTGTCCAGACCCGCACGGATCGAAACTCACCACCGTAGTGCACACCGGCGCAGGCCGCCGCGTGCGCCCGGTCAGGCCGAGGAGGGAAGGTTGCGCACACCCGCCACAGCGATCGTGCTCCTCGGGATTTTCGTGGCGGTTGCTCCCGCGATCGGGGCTACGGACACCCATCGCCCTATCCTCCAGCCCGTGGTGGTTCCGGCTTCCGCGGAGGAAGGACTCCGGCAGATCGTGGCCCTGCGGCCATCGGCGCGTGCCGCCCGGCAGATCGCCGCGGCGCAAGCGGCGGTGAAGGCATCCAGGCCCGATCCAACCCCCCTCACCTACACCGTGCAATCCGGGGATACCCTTTGGACAATAGCGCAGCGGCACGGCGTGGCGGTTGAGGCGTTGGCCGAGGCCAACCGGCTGGCCCTGACCGCGATCCTGCCGCTTGGGAAGTCCCTGGAGATCCCATCTGGGGCCGCGCCGGTCCCTGCCTCCCGGCCCGCGGCTCGCACCCCGGCGCGTCCCGAGAAGTCCGCGATGCACGTGGTGCGCAGCGGCGAGACTTTGTGGGAGATCGCCGGCCGCTATGGGACGCAGGTCGAGGACCTGATGACGCTGAACGATCTGGGCCATTCGGACTGGATCCAGCCGGGCCAGCGGATCGTTGTCTCGGCAGGGGCGCTGCCGCGCCACCGGCAGGTCGGGTTGCGGTTGCGGACCCGGCCGGATGCGTCGGGGCCGGTGATGGCAGACGCCTCGGTGCTGCGCTCGGGCGGAGCCCTCATCTGGCCGGCACGCGGCACCCTGACCTCGCGGTTTGGCTGGCGGTACCGCCGCCATCACGAGGGCATTGACCTGGCCGCGCCGCGCGGTACACCGATCTATGCGGCGCGCGATGGCATCGTAGAGTTCTCCGGGTGGAAGGGCGGCTACGGTCGGGCGGTGTTCGTCGGCCACGGCGGCGGCGTCGTGACCGTGTACGGCCACGCATCGAGCCTTCTTGTTCAGTCCGGGCAGCGCGTCAAGAAGGGCCAGTTGATCGCCCGTGTCGGTTGCACCGGCCGCTGCACCGGGTCGCACCTTCACTTCGAGGTTCGTATCAACGGTCGCGCCGTCAATCCACTAAGCTACCTTCGCTGATTCGTCCTCGCACCCCTGAACCGGCCTCGACGCTGGCGGCCTGGTCTGGTATAATCGCGCGTGTTCCCACCCCCGGGTGAATGGCAAATGAGGAGAAGGATATGAAGCAGGGTATCCACCCAGACTACCATGAAGCGCGCGTTACCTGCGCCTGCGGCGAGGCATTCGTAACGGGATCCACCAAGAAGGCGATCCGCGTCGAGATCTGCTCCAAGTGCCATCCTTTCTACACCGGCCAGCGCAGGTTCGTAGACGCCGAGGGCAGGGTTCAGAAGTTCGTCCGCAAGTACGGTCTGAAGGTCTAGTAGACCCACGCGCCCGCTGATCCTGGCGCTGGTGGCTCTCTTCGCGGGATCCGTCCTGGCGTGGAGCCCGCCGGCCAGTGTCGTTTCACCTGTTGGCCGCGGAGTGCCCCAGGTGCCGCCGTGGGTGGCGACCGCGGGCGCGCGGTCCGCGGTCTACGCCCTGCCCGGCACAAGAGAAGAAGCCATGGCAGGTGCGGTGGCGGGCCGCCTGGACAACCTCCTGGACCAGATCGAGCGCGACAGCGGGCTTGTACCCGCCGGCGTGCTTACCTACCCGCTCTACCCGTCGCCCGAGCGATTCCGGAAGGACTGGTGGCAGTTTGCGATCCTCCGGGACGGGGCGGTCCACGGGTGGGGGACCATTGTCGAGGACGGCCGCGTTGAAGTCTCCCCCTACCAGATAGC
This sequence comes from Candidatus Nitrosymbiomonas sp., assembly GCA_020724185.1. Classification (GTDB taxonomy): domain Bacteria; phylum Sysuimicrobiota; class Sysuimicrobiia; order Sysuimicrobiales; family Humicultoraceae; genus VGFA01. The sequence goes on from DYHL01000082.1 coordinate 2,455, forward strand.
CCGGATTGTCGCCCGCCGGGAGGTGGGGCGGGCCGTGCCGCTCCTATCCTGGGGGCTGGGGGACCTCATCGCAGACCGGCTGGTCGGCGCTGACAGCCACGCTCACGCCAAGCTGTTTGTTGAGAGGGGCGGGCTGCCGCCGGTTGCGGAGATCGTGCACCAGCTCGATTTCAGCCGGGCCCTGCCGGGCGCTTACGCCCAGAGCGTGTCGTTTCTCGCCTACCTGGCCGAGGAGCACGGCCTGCGCCAGGTCGTAGCGTTTGCGCGCGCCGCAGGCGTGCGATGGTACGATTTTCCCGAGATCTTCCAACGGCAGTTTGGCGTTTCCGTCGGTGAGGCAGAAGGCCACTGGCGTGCGCGGCTCGCGCGGGCGGCGTCCCCGCGCCTCTCGGACGCGGACTTCCAGGCCTACAGGAGTGGGGTAGAATATGCCTGCGCCTACACCCTGGCTCAGTCCCCGGGCCGGCTGGTGTCCAGACCTGGCGGCGCAACGGCCTACGTAGAGGCCCTGCGCGCAACCGGGGCCCTGCGCCGGTTCGCCGTCGCGGACGCTTCTCGGGCCGTGGCAGCCGGCCGGAAGGCCGGCGAGCAGGTTCAACGGCGGGTCTCCCGGACCCGGCTGGCAGTTACGGCGGCGTTGTGGGCGCTGGGCCTGGGCCCGATAGTTTTGACCGTGCTGTTGCTCGCGGGGCCAGCCATCCGCTCCGCCTGGCGTGGGCGGGCAGGCAGGCGCGCACAAACCAGGAGGCGGCGATGAATCGCGCGACCGGAAGCATCGAGATCATCTGCGGGAGCATGTTCAGCGGCAAGACCGAGGAGTTGATCCGCCGCGTGCGCCGCGCCCAGATTGCCCGCCAGCGAGTGGCGGTTTTCAAGCACGCGCTGGACGACCGCTACGCGTCGGGCGCGATCACCTCGCACAACGGCGTGCGCATCGAGGCGATACCCGTGACCCGGAGCGCGGAGATCCTGGAGCTGGTGGAGCCGGGCACCGAGGTCGTGGCCGTGGACGAGGTGCAGTTCCTCGACCACGGGATCGGGGAGGTGGCCGAGACGCTCGCCGGCAGGGGAATCCGCGTCCTCCTGACCGGGCTCGATACCGACTTCCGAGGAGTGCCTTTCGGACCGATCCCCACCCTGCTGGCCGTGGCCGAGGAGGTCACCAAGCTGCAGGCGATCTGCATGACGTGCGGGGCACCGGCGAGCCGCACCCAGCGGCTGGTTGAGGGCCGTGCCGCGCACTACAACGATCCGGTAATCCTGGTGGGCGCGCGCGAGGCCTACGAGGCGCGCTGCCGCAGATGTCACCAGGTCCCGGGCCGCCCGGGTGAACCGGCGATCTGACGGGTTTCGGCCGTCCCGCCGGACCGATGCTATAATCGGAGCGACATGACACCCATGGATTCCCGCATGCAGGCCCGCCTGGAGGCGTTGGAGGCCCGGTACGAGGTGCTGGCCGGGGCTCTGGCCGACCCGGCGATTCTGGCCGACCGGGCCCGCCACCTGCAGACCGCCCGCGAGTGGTCGGACATCGAGCTGACCGTGTCGCGCTTCCGCGCCTATCGCGAGGCCTACCGCGAGGCCGAGGACACCGAGGCGATGGTGCGTGAGGAGACCGACCCCGAGATCCGCGATCTGGCGAAGAGCGAGGCGGCCCAACTGCGCGAGCTGCTTGACGATCTTGAGGAGGAGTTGCGTGTACTGCTGCTGCCCCGCGATCCGCGCGATGACCGCAACGTCATCGTGGAGATCCGCGCGGGAACGGGCGGCGAAGAGGCCGCCCTGTTCGCCGGGGAGCTCTTCCGGATGTACTCGCGCTACGCCGAGCTGCTCCGTTGGAAGTCGGAGATTCTCTCGACGAACGCCACGGGCATCGGCGGGTTCAAAGAGGTGATCTTCGCCATTACCGGCCGCGGGGCGTACAGCCGGCTGAAGTACGAGAGCGGCGTGCACCGCGTGCAGCGCGTGCCGGTGACCGAGGCCTCGGGGCGCATCCACACGTCCACCGTCACGGTGGCGGTGCTGCCCGAAGCCGAGGAGGTGGAGGTCGTGATCCGTCCCGACGAGATTGACGTGGGAACTTACCGGGCGGGCGGGGCCGGCGGCCAGAACGTCAACAAGGTCGAGACCGCGGTGCGCATCCGGCACATCCCCACGGGGATAGTGGTGGCCTGCGAGGTCGAGCGATCCCAGTTCCAGAACCGGGAGAAGGCGATGCGCATCCTACGCGCTCACCTGCTGGAGCGTGCCGAGCGGGAGCAGGCCGAGGCCATCGCTCAGGAGCGCCGGCAGCAGGTGGGAACCGCGGAGCGCAGCGAGAAGATTCGGACCTACAACTTTCCTCAGAACCGCATTACCGATCACCGCATCGGGCTCAGTCTTCACCGGCTCGACGTGATCCTCGACGGCGACCTCGACGAGCTCGTTGACGCGCTGACCTCGGCCGAGGAGACGGAGCGCCTGACGGCCGTGGATTGAGGACGGTCGCCGAGGCCTGGCAGGCCGGCAGGGAACGCCTGACGGCGCTGGGGGTTGAAGAGGCCGCCATTACGGCCGAGGTCCTGCTCCGCCACGCGCTCGACCTGACCCGCACCCAATTTCACGTGGCCTGGAACCAGCCGGTCCCGGACGAGGCCAGGACCCGGTACCTGGGCTACGTCGGCGAGCGTGCCCGCGGGCGGCCGCTGGCCTACATCGTCGGCCACCGTGAGTTCATGGGACTCGACTTCCTGGTGGACGAGCGGGTGCTGATCCCGCGGCCCGAGACCGAGGTGCTGGTGGAGGTCGTGCTGGAACTGGTGCGCGGCACCACCTCTCCCGCGGTTGCCGACGTCGGCACAGGCAGCGGCGCGATAGCGGTAAGCGTCGCCGTCCTACGGCCCGACGCCGCGGTGGTGGCCACCGATCTCTCGGTCGCGGCCCTGGAGGTAGCCCGTGCCAACGCCTCCCGGCACGCCGTGGCGGAGCGTGTCACCTTTCTTGCTGGCGACCTGCTGGATCCGGTGATCGGCGCAGGATGGCGGCTCGACGCGCTTGTCTGCAACCCGCCATACGTCGCCCCGGAGGCAGCCGCCGGACTGCCGCGCGAGATCCGGGAGTTCGAGCCGGCTCTGGCGGTCGTGGCGCCAGGGTGCTGCGAGAGCATCCACGCCCGGTTGGTGGATGCGGCGCCGGGAGCGCTGCGGCCGGGCGGCTGGCTGGTGCTCGAGGTCGCGGCAGGCCAGGCGCCGCGGGTGGTCGAACTCATCCAGCAGAGGGCCGGGTACGAGGCGGTGCAGGTACGGCGCGACGGCCTGGGATGGGATCGCGTGGTCGCCGCCCGCTGGCTCAACGAGTGATCGTTGCGCAGGCATGTATGGTAGGAGGTGATCTGGGTGCGGATAGCGATCGGTGGAGACCACGCGGGCGTGATCCTGAAGGCCGAGGTGGCGCGGCTGCTGCTCGAGCTCGGGCACGAGGTGCGCGACTTCGGCACCGGCACGGTCGAGCCTGTGGACTACCCCGACTACTGCATCGCGGTGGCCGTAGCGGTGGCACGCGGTGATTCAGACCGGGGCATCATCTTTGGGGGGACCGGCAACGGCGAGGCCATGGCGGCCAACAAGGTCTTGGGCATTCGCTGCGCCGTGGTTCACGACGTCACGACCGCCCGGCTGGCCAGGTCCCACAACGACTCCAACATGATCGCCCTGGGCGCGCGCATCGTGGGCCTGGAGGTGGCCAAGGAGATCGTCCGGGCCTGGTTGACGACCCCGTTCGAAGGCGGGCGCCACATCCCGCGGATCGAGAAGATCTCCAAGTACGAGAGGGAGCACAAGAGGTAAGGACCGCCCGGCGATCAGGTCTACGCGATGCCCGGCACCGGGAACCGCTGGCACAGCGCCCGCACTTCTTCCCTGATGGCCGCCAGGCGCGGGTTTGCGCCGATCGCGGCGCGGAACTCCTTCAACGCCTGGTTCCTGGCCACCCGATCCTCCGGCAGCAGGAACTCGCGAATCTCCTCCCGCACCTGCGCCATCCAACCCGCGATCTGGGCCATCTCTGGCTCGCGCATGCCGCGCGTCGTGGCGGCCGGCGTGCCCAGGCGTACACCCGAGGGATAGAACGCCGATGAGGGCTCGCCGGGAATCGTGTTCTTGTTGGCCGTGACGCCCACCGCGTCCAGTGCCTCCTGCATGAAGACGCCGCGGCCGGCTCCGTCGGGGGTGAGGTCCACCAGCAGCATGTGGTTATCCGTGCCGCCCGTTACGAGCGTGAACCCCAGGCGGGTCAGAGCCGCGGCCAGCGCCCGCGCGTTCGCCACGATCTGCGCGGCATAGGCGTGGAACTCCGGCCGGGAGGCCTCGGCCAGCGCAACCGCGATTGCGGCGGTGGTGTGGTCGTGCGGTCCGCCCTGGAGGCCGGGGAAGATCGCCCGGTCTATCTTCTCGGGCAGTTGCCGGTCCTTGGCCACACCGCGGTCGGTGACCATTATCAGCGCGCCGCGGGGCCCACGCAGTGTCTTG
>DYHL01000082.1:6969-10479 GCA_020724185.1 Candidatus Nitrosymbiomonas sp.
GGGCTGGGGTGCGCGCCGCCGGCCACTAGCCCGGCGATGTGGGCGATGTCCGCGGCCAGGTACGCCCCCACCTCGTCGGCGATCTCGGCGAACTGCGCAAACGGCATCTCCCGCACGTAGGCGGTGGCGCCGCACCAGATCAGGCGAGGCCGGGCCTCGCGGGCCAGGCGCCGCACCTCGTCGAGGTCAATTAGGCCATCGGGGCGCACGTGGTATGGGACGCTCCGGTAGAAGATGCCGGTGGCACTGACCTTCCACCCGTGGGTCAAGTGACCGCCGTCGGTCAGGTTCTGGCCCATGATGACGTCGCCCGGCTCGCACGTCGCCAGGTACACCGCCAGGTTGGCAGGGCTGCCGGAGTAGGGCTGGACGTTCACGTGTGGCACGCCGAACAGGTCCCGGGCGCGCCGCTGTGCCAGCCGCTCGATCTCGTCTATGTGCTCGTTGCCGCCGTAGTACCGGCGGCCGGGATACCCCTCAGAGTACTTGTTGGTAAGAACCGAACCCATCGCTTCCAGCACGGCGGCCGACGTGTAGTTCTCGGACGGTATCAGCTCGATGCCGTCCCGCTGCCGCGCGCGTTCACGAGCCATCATCGCGTGAAGTTCCGGGTCATGACTCTCGAGGATCATCCACGGGCCTCCAGGGGGTCGTTTCGGTTGCGTCCCAGGTTGTCTTCGGCGACCGCCCGCGGCATGCCTCCAACGGGAGGGATGCTTCCAGATGGCAGCGAAGCCGGTAGCAACTTCCAGACCATCCAGGAGGCTCGGCGATGCCCACCGTGCACGTGTTTGACCATCCGCTTATCCGGCACAAGCTCACGATCCTGCGAGACAAGCGCACCGGCCACAAGGAGTTCCGAGAGATCACCGAAGAACTGGCAGCGCTGATGGCCTACGAGGCGACCCGCTCGCACCCGGTGCGCGAGATCGAGGTCGAAACGCCGCTTGCCAAGACCACCGGCTGGTCCATCGCCGGGCAGGAGCTGGCGGTTATCCCGATCCTGCGCGCCGGGCTGGTGATGGAGACCGCGATCACCCGGCTCATTCCTACCGCGCGGGTCGGACACATCGGCATGTACCGCGACCACGACACCCTGCAACCGGTCAGCTACTTCGTCAAACTGCCGGCCGACATCGCCGAGCGGGAGGCGATGATCCTCGATCCCATGCTGGCCACCGGCGGATCAACCGTGGAGGCGATCAACACCCTCAAGGCCCATGGATGCCACAACATCAAGGTGATGGCGATCATCTCCGCGCCCGAAGGGATCAAGAAGGTCCAGGAGGCCCACCCGGACGTTGAGATCTACACCGCCGAGGTGGACAGCCACCTCAACGACAAGGGCTACATCGTGCCCGGGTTGGGAGATGCGGGCGATCGCCTGTTCGGGACCAAGTAGCTTCTGTGTTGAGCATCGTCGCCACCGTCCTTGCCTTCTTTCTGGGAGGCCTCCCCACCGGATACGCGGTGGGCCGGCTCCTGCGCGGCGTGGATCTGCGCCGCTACTCCGCGCACAACCTCGGCCTGGGGACGGTGGCAGCCGCGGCTGGAACTTACACACTCGCACTGGCCGCAGCGCTTGACCTGATCAAAGGGGGACTCGCGGTTGCCTCCGCCCGGCTTCTGGGCGGGGGCGACTGGACCCTGGCCGCCTCCGCGGCCGCGGTCGCGGCTGGCCACGCTTACTCGCCCTTCTGGTTTCTTGCGCCGCCGGCAACGGTGCGGGTAAAGGGTGTCGTGGTGGCCACGGGCGCGTTTCTCGGCCTGGCGATCCTGGGCGCGGTACCCTGGATAGCACTGGCGGTTCCCGCGGCCGTGGCGTTTGTGGCGCTGGGGTTGCCGAGGGTCGCGGGCCGGCGCTGGGGCTATCTCTCGCTGGCGACGGTGCTCGCCACGGCAAGCCTGCCGGCGGCCCTGTGGGTGCTGGGCAGCCGCGCGCCGTACCTGGTGCTGGGCCTGACGTTCGCGATCGTGATCCTGTGGAACCACAAGGAGCACCTGGCGCGGATAGCCGACGGCACCGAACCCAGGATGGACGAACGCCTCCCGCTGCCGCTGCTTCCGGGCGATGACGCCGTGTGCGCGTTCCTGGTCCACCCGATGACCATTGACGATAACTGGGAAGCCGGCAGGTTCCGCTGGTTGATGCCCCTGCGCCGCCACGGGATGATCTCCGACGCCGTCGTGCGCCGGGTCGTGCGCTTCGTGCGGCCCATGAAGGTGGACGATCTTCATCCGGTGATCACCGCCGACGGCAGGCGGGCGCGTGTCTACCTGATCGGGGTGCCGTTGCTGCCCGACCAGATTCGGGCGCATCCCCGTCTGGCGGTGCGCCGGGCGGTGCAGGCCGCCCACCTTGCCGAGAACCTGGGCGCCACGGTGCTGGGGCTGGGCGCTTACTGGTCCGTTGTCGGGAACAAGGGCGCCGAGGTGGCGGCAAGATCCGGGATCGCGGTCACCAACGGCGGCGCCTACACGGCCGGCACCGTGAGGATGGCCGTGCCCGTGATCCTCGACCGGCTGCGCTCCCGCGGTATTGATCCAGGGGACGCCACGATTGCGGTGGTAGGAGCAAACGGAGTGGTGGGCTTCGGCATCTGCCGCCAGGTGGTGGAGCACGTGGGACGCCTGATTATGCTGGGGACCGATGCGTCACGGCTGGAGCGGTCGCGGGAGCTGCTGGCGCGCCGCCACCCCGGCGCGCGCATCGAGGTGACGACCGGCTACGGTGTGCTGCGCGAGACCGACGCCATCTTTACCGCCACCTCCTCCCCGCGGCCGGTTATCTTCCCCGAGCACGTGAGGGAGGGTTGCCTCATCATAGACCTTGGAAGGCCCTACGATGTAGACGACTCCGTGAAGGCAATGCCGGAAGCCGACGTGATCCCAGGAGGAGTCGTGCGCTTTCCGGGGAATCCCAGTTGGAATATCAACCTGGGCTACGGTCCTGGACTCGTACCTGCCTGCCTTGCGGAGACCGTGATCATCGCGCTCGATGGGTGTACCCAGCGCGTCAGTTTGGGGGACCGCACGAAGACCGAGAACATCGAGTACCTGGTGGCACGGGCAGCCGAGATGGGGTTCGAGGTTCAGACCACGGCACTTCGGAGGAGAGGCGATGACGAAAGAGCAGGTACTTGAGCAGGCCCGCGAGTGGGGTGTGAGGTTCGTCCGCCTGCAGTTCACGGACATCCTGGGTACCCTCAAGAACGTGGAGATCCCGGTGGAGCAGCTCGAGAGGGCGCTCGACAACGAGATCCTGTTCGACGGTTCCTCTATCGAGGGCTTCGTGCGCATAGAGGAGTCGGATATGTATCTCATCCCGGATCGCGAGACCTTCGCGCTCTTCCCGTGGAAGAATCGGGGAGGAGCCACGGCGCGCCTGATCTGCGACATCTACACCGCTGACCGGGAGCCGTTCGCGGGCGATCCCCGGCACGTGCTGCGCCGCGTCGTCGCCACCGCCGCGCACAGCGGGTTCACCATGATGGCAGGGCCGGAGTGCGA
>DYHL01000083.1:0-4256 GCA_020724185.1 Candidatus Nitrosymbiomonas sp.
CAGCCCAGTATCTGTGCCCCTTTCCGGCGTTGCATCGTCGGGAACTTCGGGCTAGCCGAGGCGACCGACGACTGCCTGCTGCTGCTGACGGCCACGCCGCACGATGGGTACGACGAAACCTTCACCTCGCTGCTGGAGTTCCTCGAACCGGCGCTGGCCCCGCCGGGCCGGCCGCTGCGGTTCGAGAGGTACCGGCGCCACCTGGTCCGCCGCCTCAAGCGACACATCATCACCGCCGACGGCCGGCCCAAGTTCCCCGAGCGAACCGTGACGCCTCTGCCGGTGACGCTGCAGGGCCCCGAGGTGGCGCTGCACCAGGCCGTCGAGGCCGAGTACCGCCGCCTGCAGGAGGTCGCGCAGGGGGTAGGTGGGGCCGCGGCAGAGCCGATCTACCTGCTCGCCACGGTTCTGCGCAAGCGGGCGTCATCGTCGCGCGCGGCGTTGCGGCAGACGATCACCGAACGGCGCAACACCATCCGCGAGGATCTTCCCGAGGTCGAGATCCGGCGCGAGCACATCCGTGCCCTACGGCGGGGCGAGACGATCTCCGACGAGGCGCTGCGGCAACTGGAGCGAGACCTGGTCCGGGGCTACCTCAGCGCGCTGCGGCGGCTCGCACAGCGCGCGCGCCGCCTGGTGGATGAGGAGGCCGCGCTGGACGAGATCGAGGCGCGCCTGGACGCCTGCGCGGATCAGCCTGAGAGCAAACTGGAGTGCCTGGTGGCCTGGCTGGGCGACCTGCACGCCCGCCTTCCCAGCGCGAAGGCCATCGTGTTCACCGAGTACGCCGACACGGCCCAGGCGATCGCCGACCACCTGGAAGCGATCGGGTATGGGGGCGGCGTCGGGCTGCTGACCGGGGGTTTCTCGCGCGCCCAGCGGCGTGAGGCGCTGGCCCGGTTCGCGTCGCCGCCCGTCCGGGTGCTCGTCGCAACCGATGCAGCCGGCGAGGGCCTGAACCTCCAGGAGCGCTGCCACCACCTCGCGCACTTCGACCTGCCGTGGAATCCCAACCGCGTGGAGCAGCGCAACGGCCGCATAGACCGCTACGGCCAGGCGAACCCGCCGCAGATCGCCTTTCTCTACGCACAGGGAACCTACGACGGCGAGATACTGGCCCGCCTCACGCTCAAGATCGAGAACCAGATCAGGCGCCTTGGTGCCGTCGGCGATGTGCTGGGGAACATCCAGGCCGAGCGCATCGAGCAGTGGCTGTGGGATGCCCCCTCCGACGAGCGGGCGGCGATGGACGCGATCGAGCGCCAGCAGGACGATCTGCTCAACCGCGCCTCGACTCCGGAGGCCCTGAAGATCCCCCTGGAAGACGAACAGCACCGGACCGAGATCGCGCGCGCCGAGGAGGCTGTCAGGAGGTTCGAGCACGCGTCGGTGTCGCTGCGGGCCTTCATTGAGCGAGCCGTGCGTGCGGCTGGCGGCAGCGTCGAGCGGCGCAACGGTACACTGCTCGTCGCAACGCCGCGGGAGTGGCGGGATGGCTCGCTGCAGGCTCAATACCGCATGGTCGCGGGCGCGGACGGCGAAGGACCGCCGCAGGCGATCAACGGGTCCCCGGAGGCGGGCGAGGTGCTACACGAGGAGCACCCGCTGGTGCGGGCGGCGCTGCGGTGGGTGCGCGCGAGCCGCTTCGATCCGAAGGACGATCACCGGCTGGCCTACACCGTGGCCGCCGATATCGGCGCGCCCGACCTGGTGGCCGCGTTCCTGGTGACGATCCGGGATGGCACAGGGCACGAGACCCAGCGGCTGGAGGCCGTGCAGGTCGGCCGCGACCTGCGTCCCTCGCATGACCGCGAGGCCGACCTGGCCCTGCTGCGGGCCGACGGCGGGGGCAACGTCCCGACCGACCGCCTATCCGCACTCTTCGAGGATTGGTGGCATGGGGCCCGGACGCGCGCTGAACAGGAGGCCCGGCGCCGGGCCGCGGAATGGACGCGCCTCCTCGCGGCGGATCGCGCCGAAGAAGGGCGCCGGCTGCGCGAGGCCCTCGATCAGTGGGACAGGGCTTCCCTCGACGACATCCTCGGTCCGTACCGCGCCGAGTACGAGCAGGTGCAGTTGATCGCGGGGCCATCCGGCATCCCGCCGTCGGTCCTCCGCCGCGTGCGCGTGCACCGCCAGCGCTACCAGAGGCGGCTGACCCTGCTCGAGGCCTACCTGCGTCTGGAGGAGCCGGGGGTGGAGCCCCTGGGCGTGCTGCTCCGCGTCCCCGCGTCGGAGGGCACGAGCATCGGATGAACCCCATCGTCGCCGCCGGTGAGGCGTTCAGCGAGTACTTCGTCACCCGTCTCCTGTGGGACGAGCCACGCCTGCGCGAGCGCCTGGGCCTGCCGGGCGCGACGCAGACACTGCGGCGCGCGCAGAGCGACATCCGCCACGGCCGGCGAGAACTGCGCGAGCGCCGGCAGGCCACATCCACACGCACGCTGCTGCTAAATCCCCTCGCCGAGATCCTGGGCTGGCGGCTGGGCGCCGAGGAGACGATCGAGACCTCCGAGGGGACGGAGGAAGCCGGCGCGTCGCTGCTCAGCACCGGCGGTACTACCGTGGCCCGCGTGCGCGTCGTGGCCCCCGACGCGCATCTCGACCTCGCGCCCTCGGGACTCCACCGGCGACACGCGCCGCACCTGAGCCTGGTGCGGGTGCTCGAGGAGCAGGGGCTCTCGTGGGGCATCCTGGCCAACGCGCACGAACTGCGCCTGGTCCGCCGGGCCGAGGGCTTCATCGCGTCGCACCTGGCCCTGAGTCTGGCCGACCTCGCCGACGGATCGGCCGCGGCCACCGACATCTGGCGGCTCATCTGGGGCCTGCTGCGGCAGGAGGCCTGGGAGGCGCCCCCGGTCGCCGATCAGGTCGTGGCGCTGAGCCGCGAGCACCAGGCGCGGGTGGGGACAGGCCTGGGCCGTCAGGTACAGGCCGCGGTCGAAGCGCTGCTGCGCGGGGTCATCGGCCACCTGGACAACGCCGGCCGCCTCCCAGAGATCACACCCGACGTCCTGCGCGATCTCTATGCCCAGAGCCTGCGCTTCCTCTACCGCCTGCTGTTCGTACTGTACGCCGAGGCGCGCAACCTCCTGCCGGTGGATCTCCTCACCTACCGCGAGGGCTACTCGCTGGCACGCCTGGCGGCGTTCGCCGCCGCCCCCCGCACTGATCCCAGGCGCACGGGCGAGAGCGCCGGCTATCTGGAAGCCTCGCTGCGCGCGCTCTTCCGGCTGCTGGGCCGGCGCGCGCCGGCGGCCCTGGGCCCCGAGGGGACCATCCCGTCGTACGCCGGCGATCTCTTCGCGGCGCTGCGCCACGAGGGCGAACGCACCGACCTTGATGCGCTCGCGTGGGGCGATGCCACGCTCGCCGAGGTTCTGGAACGCCTCACGCGCGTGCCGGGCCGACGCGGGGGCGAACTGCGCGTGTCCTACCGCGAACTCGACGTCGAGCAACTGGGCTCGATCTACGAGACCCTGCTCGCGCTCACCCCCTCTCTCTCAACCGAAGACCAGTGGCGCGCCGTCGTGGACGGACGCGATGTCATCCTGACGACCACGCAGCGGGCCGACCTGGCCCGCCGCCGCGGTGAAGTGGACGAGGCGACCGCAGCCGTCGAAGAGGCCGGCGAGGATGAAGAAGAGGACAACGAAGAAGCAGAAGCGGACGAAGACGAGGAGCCCGCCGGCGAGGGCGACGAAGATGAGGCGCCGGCCCCGCAGTCGAGGAAGCCGGTCCGCATCCTGGCCGCCATCCCGGGAGGCACCGTCTTCCTGCGGCCGGCCATGGGTCGCAAGCAGACCGGCTCGTACTACACCAACCGCGCCGTCGTCGAGTTCCTCGTCCGCCGCGCCCTCGATCCCCTGGCCGAGGGCAAGACGCCTGAGGAGATTTTGCGCCTGCGAGTCGTAGACCCGGCCATGGGCAGCGGGCACTTCCTGGTCGGCGCGTGCCGGCGCCTGGCCGAGCATCTGCGTGACGCGTACCGCGCGCAGGTCGAGGCGTACCAGCAGCAGCACCCGGATACCCCGGCTCTCCTGCTGCTCGAAGAGGCCGGCATCCCGCCCGAGGTCGCCCGCGCCTGGGACCGCAGCGACGAGGATCTGCTCGGCGCCTGCCGGCTGCTGGTGGCGGCTCACTGCCTCTACGGCGTGGACAAGAATCCTCTCGCCGTCGAACTGGCGAAGGTCTCGTTTTGGCTGGCCACGGCGGCGCAGGGTCATCCCCTGGCCTTCCTTGACCATCGGCTGCGG
>DYHL01000083.1:4266-10450 GCA_020724185.1 Candidatus Nitrosymbiomonas sp.
CCCGCCGACGATGTCGTGCGGCCAATCCCGCCGCGGGCCGGCCGCGGCCGGGGCCGCCGCGCTGCCCAGGGCACGCGGAACGCCGGCACCCAGCAGGTCATGGAGGACCTCTTCGTGCCGGCGCAGCGTCAGATGCGCGAGCGCCTGCGCCGGGCCCTTGCCTGCATCGGCGTGCTCACCCAGCGCGTCGGCGACGACCCCGGTGACCTGGAGGCCCACCGCCTGGAGTTCGAGGCCGTCCTCCAGACGGTCGAGCCGCTGTGGCGGCTGCACCAGATGCGCGTCGGCCAGCGGTTCCTGCCCGAGGGGCACCCGGCCGCCGACGTGACCCTGGTGGACCGCTGGCTCGATGAGTTCGGCCGAATGGGCTACATCTCAGAGCAGACCGCGGCCCCAGCCGAGGCGGCGCGCCGGAAGGGCGAGGTCCTCGGCGCCTTCTGCTGGTCGCTGGCGTTCCCCGAGGTCTTCTGCGACGCCGACGGCTCCTGGAAACCCGGCGGTGGCTTCGACGCGGTGCTGACGAACCCGCCGTGGGAGAAGGTCAAGCCCGACCGCAAGGAGTTCCACGCCGCCTACGACCCGGCCATCCGCGACTTCCAGGGGCGGCGCCTGGCCGAGCGCATCCGCGACCTGCATCGGCAGAACGGCATCGCGGAGGCCTGGCGTGCCTATGAGGCCGGGCAGAAGGCGCTGGCCTCAACGCTGCTGGGGCTCTTCCACCACCAGGTCGCGACGGTGAACGGCAAGCGTACGGGCGGCGACCCCGATCTCTTCAAGTTCTTCGTCGATCGCAGCCACCAGATTCTGCGTACGGACGGGGCAGCCGGTCTAGTCGTGCCGTCGGGGCTGCATTCCAGCCAGGGCGCCACCGGGCTGCGCCGCCTGCTGCTGGACGAGAGCCGGATGCAGGTGCTGTGCAAGTTCGATAATGAGCGCAAGGTCTTTCCCGGGACGGACCATCGGTTCAAGTTCGACCTGATCGTCTTTCACAAGGGCGGTCCCACAAGCGAGTTCCCGGCGATCTTCCTCTCGTGGGAGACTGAAGAGGCGCTGGAGCGGATGGAGCGCCATCCCGGCCTAGTGCGCCTGACCCCTGATCTCATCCGCGCGGTCTCGCCGGATACGCTGACCATCCCGGAGTACCGGTCGGAGCGCGACGTGGAGATCGTGCGCAAGATGCACGCGCGCTGCGAGCCGTTCGGCACGGGCGTGATGCAACGCTGGGGGTTGCAGTTCCGTACCGAACTGCACATGACCAACGACAGCCACCTCTTCCGCGACCGGGGCTGGCTGCGACGCCACGGCTGCGTCCAGTTGCCAGGCGAGCGCTGGCGGTCAGCGGACGAGGCGGTCTACGCATCGGGACCCTATGTGCGGCGGGGCGACGGGTGGGTCCGGGTGGAAGACCAGGACGACCCGCACGCGGCGGTGGTGTACGCGGGGGAGGAGTACCTGCCGCTGATGGAGGGGAAGTGGATTCATCAGTTTGACCACTGCGCCTTTGCGTACGTGTCCGGAGAAGGAAGAAGCCAGATCATCTCGCGGCCATTGAGCTTCGGCGAGAAGGCTGCGGTGCCTCACTACTTCGTCGCGCGCCGGGACTTCCCGCAACATACGCATCCGGCACTCGGATACAAGGTAGGCTTCCGCGATGTTGCGCGCGAGTCAAATGAACGATCCACCATCGCCGCTGTGCTCCCAGCAGAGTGGCCTTGCGGCCACAACTTGCCGATCTGGGTTTGCGGGTCAGACGTCAGAAGCGTGTGCTGGCTTGCAGCAATCAAGAACTCCCTGTGTTTTGACTACTTATTCCGAGGCAACCTTGCAGGCGGTCACCTGAGCCTTTTCGCCATTCGACCGGTTCCAACGCCCGATGTCTCCGCATACCCCGATGCGGGCAGGGGAACTGCGATCGCCGTCTGTCGGCTCGCCTGCTTCACACCTGAAACGGCCTCCCTCTGGGAACAGATGGCGAGTCTCTACCCAGAGGAAATGGCATCAGCGTGGTCGGCGCTTTGCCCAGTTGTTGATCTTGTGGAGCGCGCGAGGCTTCGCGCGCGCATCGATGCTATCATCGCCGATCTATATGGCCTCTCGGTTGAGGACTACGCCTACATCCTCAGCACCTTCTTCCTCCTGGACCGCAGCCAGCCCGCGCTTCCTGGCGACCGGTTCATACGGCCACGGCGGGGCGGCAGGGTGCAGGACGAACCGCGCTCGTATATCACCCGCGACCTGGCATTGCTGAGCTACTGCGAGCACAAAGGCGTCGAGCCGCCGGCCGACATCGTTGGCTTCTTCGCCCGGGTGGGGGTGAACATCGAACCTGTCACTGGCCCAATCCGGGACCTGCGCGAGCGCGTCGACCGGGCGACAGCATTGGGTGCCACCGCATACATCGTGACCCCTTCCAGAGGGTACGCAGGAGCTGCCCGATGGTGATGAGCGGCGAGGATCAATCAAGAAGTTGGAAGCCCTTCACCAGGGACTGGATCCGGCGCCGCCATTGGCGCCAACCAGCACTCAGCCGTTCTGCAGACAGAAAGGCGGGAACCCTCATGCGCGCCCTTCTCGACACTAACATCCTGATCCATCGCGAAGCCTCTGTAGTCGTCCGCCAAGACATCGGGGTCCTATTCAACTGGCTTGATCGCCTGGGAATCGAGAAGTGGATTCACCCGGCGAGTGTTGAGGAAATCTCCAGGCATCGGGACGATCGTGTTCGTCGATCGTTCTCCGCAAAGCTCGCCTCATACCGTGCGATTCAAGCAGTGGCCGCTTTGGCGCCCGAGGTGCGCGCGGTCAGTGACGCTGTCGATGTCACCGACAATGATCGGCGCGACACCGCAATTCTCAATGAGCTGTATGTGGGACACGCAGATCTTCTTATCACCGAAGATCGCGGCATTGCCAGAAAAGCGGAGCAGTTAGGTATCGCGGAGCGGGTCTTCACAATCGACGCGTTCCTTGAGAAGGTCACCGCTGAGAATCCAGGCTTAGTCGACTACCGAATGCTGTCCGTGAGGAAGAGCCTGTGTGGCGCTGTCGACGTCGGCAACCCCTTCTTCGACAGCTTTCGGGAGGACTACCCTGGCTTCAACCACTGGTTCGCTCGAAAGAGCCAAGAGCCAGCGTATGTCTGCTTCGAAGGAGAATCGCTGGTCGCTTTCCTCTACCTCAAGGTGGAAGATCATCGGGAGCCCTACGGCGACATTGTCCCACCGTTCCCACCAAAGAAGCGTCTCAAGATAGGAACTCTGAAGGTCGTGCTCAATGGGTTCAAGCTGGGCGAGCGCTTTCTGAAGATAATCTTCGACAACGCCCTCAAGCTGCGGGTCGACGAGATATACGTGACCATATTCCTACGTTCTGTTGCCCAGGAGCGGCTGGTCCGCCTGCTTGAGGATTTTGACTTCGTAAACCACGGCGAGAAGCGCAACCCCTACGGGATCGAACAAGTCTACACTCGCGACATGACCCCGCGCTTCGATCCGATGAACCCAAGACGCACCTTCCCCTTTATGAGCCGATCCGGAAGAAGCTTCCTGGTTCCAATCTATCCTCAGTACCACACGGACCTCCTCCCGGACTCTATCCTGCGAACCGAGTCGCCAGCGGACTTCGTTGAGCTAGAACCCCACCGCAACGCCATCCGTAAGGTCTACGTGTCCCGCTCCCGCTTCCGAGATCTACGGTCTGGCGACATCATAGTCTTCTACCGAACCGGAGGATTGCACCGGTCGGTCGTGACGACGCTGGGAATCATCGACGGTGTTCACGTCGGTGTAACAAGCGAAACGCAGTTCCTTCGCCTCTGCAGGCAGAGGAGCGTCTTCTCCAACCAGCAACTTTGCGAGCAGTGGCGATACTGGCCGTCCAACCGTCCCTTCGTAGTGGACTTCCTCTACGCGTACTCTTTTCCAAAGCGACCGAACATGGAGGCGCTGATCAACAATGGAGTCATACGCAACGTCAAATCCGCGCCGAGGGGTTTTGAACCGATCACGCCGCAGCAGTTCGACACGATCATCAGTCTCTCAGAGACCGACCCACGCATTATTGTCGATTAGACCGCCGTTCGTATCCGCGATCCTCAACGGCGAGAAGCGTTACGAGTTCCGTCGGAGCGTCTTTTCTCTGCCAGTCGAAGTGGTCGTACTGTACGCGACTGAACCCATTGGGCGTATCGTGGCAGAGTTTGATGTAGTCAAGGTGATCTCGGGAAAGCCGGAAGCGCTGTGGAGACGCACGCGACGCTTTGCCGGCATCGATAAACGGGCATTCTTTGAGTATTTTCGAGGGAAGCAGATCGCGCACGCAATCGAGATCGGCGAAGTGAGGCGGTACGAGAGCGCATGGTGCCCACTCAGGGAGTTAGGCATCAAACCGCCACAGTCGTTTGTCTATCTTGACAGAAGGCATGAAAGTCAGGTGTGATCTGAGGGAGATGCCGGCAGACCACCACTACGCCCAAGTGGTGGCCGAGATCGACCCACCAACGCGGTCGGACCGGCGCCCACTTGAGTTGGTCGAGTGTACCACAGCCCCGGACGCCGGGAGCGACGCCCGGGGGACGGGGGACGAGTATGACGAGTCAGCCTTGGGAAGATAAGTACCGATAGCCTGAACCGCACCCTGAACTCGGCCGGGCGAAGCCCGGTCCAGCCGAGGCGGCGCTGTAGAGCGCTAGAGGAGGTATCATGGCACACAAAGTCACGTTCTCTCTGCCCGAGCGCGAGCTCGGCCGCGCGGATATCGAGTTCCTGGTCCGAAAAGATGGCGGTGTCTTCGGGAAGCTCCTGGTGTCGAAGGGCGCAGTGGTCTGGCGGAAGAAATGGAAGTCAAAGCGCGGGAAGAGGCTTGGGTGGGCGCGCTTCGCCCAGCTCATGCAGGAGCATGGCAGGAGCGAACGAGGCTGAGGCTACCCTATGGCTAACCTCTTCTGGAAGAGAAAGGGCAACGCAACCCTCAACCTTCTCTCCGTGCCCTTCGCCACGGAAGAGGAGTTCGAACGCGCTGTCTTCGAAACAAAGGAACTCCTTGAGGAGGTCTACCTCCTCAAGCGACAGATACGGGGCGGCAAGAAGCCCGGTATCCCGGACATCATCGGCGTCGACAGTGACGGGAATGTCTGCATTGTCGAGCTGAAGAACGTCCCGGTTGACGTCTCCATCCTGCCTCAGGTTCTTCAGTATGCTCTCTGGGCAGAATCAAACCCTGACTCCATCAAGTCCCTCTGGCTAGAGGCGCCCGAGCCGCCGGAGGATGTGACGATTTCCTTCGACAGCTACGAGGTGCGCATTATCGTTATCGCGCCTTCAATTGACCGCGCGACCCTTGGACTTGTCGGTAAAATCAACTACCCTGTGGATCTCATCGAAGTCAAGCGCTGGTCGGAAGGCGACAATGAGTTCCTGCTGGTCAACCGTCTGGAACCGGAAGTTGCCCCAAAGGTCCGCCCTGTGCAAGGACTGCGAGTCTATGATCGCGCGTTCTATGAAGAGCGCTACAACAAGGCCAGCGTTGACCAGTTCTTCCACTACGTGGACGAGACTACGGCGTTCGTCCGCAAGAACGGCTGGCCCCTGGAACCGAAGTTCAACAAGCATTACTGCGGCTTCAAGCACGGGTTCTTCAACGCTTTCGGCATCATGTGGATCGGCTCGAAGTCCTTCGCCTTCTTCTTCAAGCTGTCAGAAGAGGCGGCACGTCGGTTGTCTCCAGTGGGTGTGGAGATGACCCGCTATGAGGAAGAGTGGAAGCAAGCGGTCTTCAAGATCGAGCCGGGGGTCACGGCCGTGGAACCCCTGGCACCGCTCTTCAAGGGCGCGGTTGAGGCGCTGACCAAGGGGAAGTGACCGCCAACCGAGGACGGGACGGCCCAGGAGATCGATTTCCGCCCCGTCCTTGCCGGAGAGGGCTTCGGGCCGCTCGCCGACCCACAGATCTTCGATCAGGTCCGCCAGGATCCCGAAGCCCGGACCCTCGTCTGGCCGAACGGGGCGGACTTCGATCCCGCCACCCTCCACAACTGGCCTGAAGAAGGGCCCAGGCTGGCCGCGCTGGCGCGCAAGCGGGCCTCCATCTCCGCCGTCTGAATCCCGGCCTACTCGGAAGTGCTTGACGCGCAGCCGCTTCAGAGTTGAATTCCGACTAGACCGAAGTTCCCGACGATGCAACGCCG
>DYHL01000084.1 GCA_020724185.1 Candidatus Nitrosymbiomonas sp.
CCCGCGGCCGCCCACCCCGACACCTGCACCGACCGCGACACCTACCCCGCGGCCGCCCACCCCGACCCCGTCGCCGACGCCCCCACCCACGCCGCCGCCGAGGCCGCGGTGAACGCCGGGCCCGTGATGCCGGAGAGGAGCGTCCGCCGATGAAACTACCGATGACACGACTACCGAAGGGGGGGTCTCCGGTGCCGCTTGGTGAACAGGGCGTGGCCCTGCTCACCGTCATGCTGGCGATCTTCATCCTGACCCTGGTGGTAGCCGCTCTCACCGTGGCGACGATGGGTGAGACCACGCTCTCGTTTGATCAGTTGCGGGGCGCCCAGGCCCTGGCGGTGGCCGAGGCCGGCGCATACCGGGCCCTGGCAGAGTTGCGCCGTCGTATCGAGGTGGATCTGCGCAACCAGGTCGAGGCACGCGCGACCGAGGCGGCAATCCGCGCCGTCTGCACCGACCAGGCGAGGAACCGGGAGGTCATCACAACCTATGCCGTACCCGGCGGCGGATCGGCCTGGACTGACGACGGCTCCAAGGCCTCGCTGGAGATCGGGACGCCGGGCAGCCCTATCCTTATGACCGAGCGGGGCACAGGTGCCGCGATCGGCGCGTTCTCCGCGCGCGTCCTGGTCCGCCAGTCGGGCCGCGCACCTGCCTGCAGCCCGTCAGGCCAGACCCCCGAGCGGCATGAGATGTGGTTCGACTACGCGATCGTCTCCACGGGGACAGTCCAGAACGCAACGCGCACGGTATGCCTTAGGAGCCCTGGGGCAGACGCGTGCCCCAGGTGGCTCGCCGGCAATCCCGCGGCCAGCGGCCAAGGGTTTCCCGTGCTCGTCGAGCGGGCCGCCTACTCCCAGAAGGCCCTCCTGGTATTCGGAGCCAGCGATGTCTGGATGTTCGACACCACTACGTTCCCCGGCCCGGTGCACATGAACCGGTACCTGCAGATCTGGGGCGGTCCCACGTTCCTGGACTTGGTCAGTCAGTCCGACAACGCGGTGCGGTTCGGGAACAATGGCTCGCCCGTGTTCCTGGCGACCGGGAGCAACCCGCCGTACGATGTCCCACGCGGAGGGCCGATCGAACGTGGCGCTCCATCCATCCCGGCACCGGATCTGAGCAGTAACCCGGCCCGGGCCGCCGTGGGCCTGCCCCCATCTGGGTCTGATCCTGGCCCCACCGAGATCCGCGGTGGCGCCAGTGACCTGCCCGACTCCAGTGGGGTGGTACCGCAGGGTACCTACATCATGGACCAGAGGTGCTCGACCACGGGCTGCGGGGGCATCTACATCAGGGGAGACGCATCCCGGCTCGTCACGGCGGTTGAGGGCGGCCTGCAGGTGATCTATGTGCGGGTGCCGGGTGCGTCCGTGGCAACCCCGGTTCAGCCCGGCCCTGACATCAAGATAGTGCTGGATCCGGGCGCTGCTACCGTAACGACCTTCTGGGGCCCGCTGTGGGAGTACACCAGGACCTACAACGGGGTGAGGCTCAACGGACTGATCTATGTGGACGGAGGCATTACCGCGAGCAGGGTTGGCGAGGGGTTGTATGGGGTCGTGCAGCAGGGCACCCGCCTGACGATCGCCGCCACAGGCGAGATCCGCATCACCGACCACCTCGTCTATCAGCGCCCTCCGGCCGGCCCGGGCGACAACCCCCAGAATGTACTGGGGCTGTGGTCCCGTGGAGGAAACGTGACGATCGAGGGCAGCTTGACCCCCCGCAACCTCTATGTTGACGCCGCGGTTCTGACGCCGGTAGGGAAGTTCTGGGTGCGCGGATGGAACACGCTGCCCGACAAGGGAACCATCTCGTTCCTGGGCGGCACCGTGCAGCAGACCTACGGCGAGTTCGGCGGTTTCGACCCCATCCGCGGCTACGGCCGCGCGATGACCTACGACTGGCGCCTGCGCTCCAACGTCTCGCCGCCGTTCTTCCCGTTGACCCCGGGCTACACCGCGCCCCGCTGGCCGGTCATCACGCCCGATGTCCTGTACGACAAGCCCCAGTGGGAGGAGATGGTCGGGCTGTGAGTGACCGTTCCAGGAGGGCGCCGGGCCAGGGCGGGTTCACCCTTGTTGAACTGGTCGTGGTGCTGGCAATCGCCGGGCTTGTGCTCGCCCTGGTGTTCGGCGGGATGAGCCTGACCACCAACCGGCGGCTAATGGGGACGGCCCGGAAACTGGTCTCCGACCTGCGCATGGTCGAGCAGCGGGCCAGGACTGAGCGGACCTGCTACCGGTTCGTCTTTGATCCCGCCGGGGAGACGTACAGCATCTACCGCTACGAGGGAGCCGTGACCCCGGCGCCTGCCGGAGGAGGCGACCAGTGCAGGGAAAGCCTGCGCTGGTCGTCCACGCCCGTGGTCAGAGAGGACTCCGCCGAGGCCGTTTCGCGGCGGATGCCGCGCGGCGTCAATCTGGTCAGCACGAGCTTCACCAGCGCGACGCTAACGGTCAGCCCGCTGGGCAACGGCAACGCCGGGGGCGTCTGTCTGCGTACGCCCAGCGGTCAGGAGCGATGGATCCGCACCGAGGTGATGGGGCGCGCCGAGATTCTGGACGCCTGTCCGTAGGCATCCGCCCTGCGCGGAGCAGGGTTTCCGCCGCGGAGGCCGAACTGCAGATGAGATAGGACGCGCGTAAGATCCGGCGCCGGTCGGGCCGGGCACGCCGCGCGAGGAGGGTGGGCGATACGCCGATGGGCTTCTTTTCTTCGACCCCGCAGACGCACGTTGGTATTGACATCGGCAGCGACGCGCTCAAGGTTGTCGAGCTCGCCGGCTCCTACCGCACTGGATTCCGACTGGTGCGAATGGGCTCCGCGCCAGGCCCGCCGGCCGCGATGCACGACGGCGTGCCAGTGGCACCCGAGGAGCTGGGCAGCCACATCCGGGCGCTGCTTGATCGCACCGGGATCAAGACGGACCGGGTAGTCATGGGGGTGGGCGGGCAGGTGGTCACCGTCCGCGAGGTCCGCGTGCCGCCCATGACCAAGGCCGAGTTGGCCGCTGCGGTCCGCTACGAGGCCGAGCGCTACCTCCCGTACAACATCAAGGAAGTCTACATGGACTACCAGGTGTTGGGAGAGGCCACCGAGGACGGTCGCAAGATGCTGGACGTGATCGTGGTGGCGGCCCGGCAGGACGTCGTGGACAAGATGGTCGCTGTGGCCGATGCGGCGCGGCTGCAGGTCCGGATCCTCGACGTCGAGTCGTTTGCTCTCCTGCGGTCCGCCGTGGACCCCTCGGCGACCGAGGCGCAGACCATTGCCATCGTGGACTTTGGCTCCGAGGCCTCCGACATCTTGATCACCGAGGGGCCGCGCCTGCGGTTCACCCGGAACATTCCGATCGGCGGAGCGGTTCTCCTCAACGCCGTCCGGGAGGCAATGGACGTGGATGAGCCGACCGCACGCAGTCTGGTGGAGGAGAAGGGCGAGGTCCTGGAGGAGGGCGCGGCGGCCGATCACACGGCGGAGCGCCTCTACGACGTGGTGGCGCCCCACATCGGCGACCTGGTCACCGAGATCCGGCGCTCGCTGGACTACTACCAGACCCGATCCCGTTCCGTCGTAATAAACCAGATCCTGCTAGCCGGCGGGCTGGCCCGGCTCCGAAACCTCGATCGCACGATTGCCTCGGAGCTTGGCCTGGCCACTGCGGTGGTTTCCCCGTTTGCGCACCTCAAGGTGAACCCCCAGACGCACCCGGCCGAACGGCTCGCGGCGGTTGGGCCGACGATGGCCGTTGCTGTAGGACTCGCCATGCGGGGAGGTGATGTCAGTTGATTCGCATCAACCTGCTGCCGCGCGTACCCCGTCGCCGCCTGCCGGGCCGCCGGGTATTCGAGATTGGTCTGCCCCTGGCAGTGGCCGCGGTGCTGGTCGTGACCACGATCTGGATGTACCAACGCAATGCCGGTGTGGCAGAGGAAGTGGCCGCCGCCAACAGGGAGATCGCCGAGCTCCAGCCGCAGGTGGACCGTGTGCTCGAACTCGACCGGCGGATCAAGGCGATGCGCGAGAAGGAAGCGGTCATAGTGGACCTGCTGAAGCAGCAGCTTCCCGCCGCTTCGATCCTCAACGAGTTCCGCCTGCTGATCCCCAAGGACGTTTGGGTGACCTCGCTGAGCGTGCCCGAGCCTTCTTCTCTCAACATTGAGGGCATGGCGATGACCTACAACGCCGTGGCGCAACTGATGGACAACCTGGGTGCCGGGCGGCTGTTCCGGGAAGTTGATCTCACGGTTGTTCAGCTCGAGAAGGTTGGACCCAGAGATGTTGTGAGGTTCCAGGTGACCGCGCGCATTGACCGGCCCCAGGCGACTGGAGGTGACCGCCAGTGAGAGGGTTGAGCCCGCGCGAGCGGATGATGCTGGTCCTCGTGCTGGTGGCCGCGATGGCCACGGTGTTCTACCTGTTCGTGTACACTCCGGCGGCGGCGCGCCACGCCGATCTGGTCAAGGAGCGGGACGCCCGCCGTGCCGAGGTGCAGCGGCTGAAGAGTCTTGTTGAAACCCGCGAGGCCAAGGAGCGCGAGTACAACGCCTTGGCAGAGCGCATCCGGTTGATCGAGGCCAAGCTGCCGCCCGAGCGCGAGATTCCGCGCCTGATCCGCCAGCTTCAGGGCGTGGCCTCCGAGCTGGGCATCAAGTTGAGCCTGCTGCGGCCAGGAGCCACCCAGGCAGGACCGGCAGGCGAAGCGGCAGGCGCCGCGGCCGCTCCCGGGAAGAAGCCGGCTGTTCCGGCGGGCCCGCCTCGCTACCAGCTCTTTCGGCTGGACCTGGCGTTTGAGGGCACCTACGCTGACCTGATGGCCTACATGGGCAGGCTGGAGGACTTCCCCAGGTTCATCGTCCTGACGCAGGTGGCGGTCAGCCCCGGGGAGCTGCCGAGACTGAAGGTTACCCTCGCGGCCAACACTTTTATTCTCCGCCGAGAGGTCGGGGCGCAGCCGTAGAAGCCGCGCCGTCGGAGGTTTCCACGGTGGCGCGGCACCTGTCCAGTCTGCTCGACAGCGAGCAGGACCGCATTGCGTTCGCGTGGGCCTCCGCGCTCTCCCGCATGCGGCCGTCAGCTTACGTCTACCGGCCACTCGAGGAGTTGCGCCGGTTGGGCCGCGCCTACCTCGCCGAGCTGGTTGCCTATCTTGACTCGGACGACCCTTCACGGCTGCGCGAGTTCGTGCACCGCGAGGCCGCGCTGCGCTTCAGCATGGGCTTCGGCGCCGTGGAGGTGGTTCAGGGGTTTGTGGTCTTTCGAGACATCACCCAGGAGCTGTGCGCGCAGCTTGTGCCCGACCGCGAAGACCAACTGGTCCTATCCAGGAGCCTGACCGAGGCCACCGATTTCACGGTCGTGGAGTTCGTGACGTTCTTCAACCACCTATCCGAAGAGCGGACCGCGGCACAACAGAAGGAGATGCAGGACCTGCAGCGCGCGCTCGTGGACGAGGCGGTGCAGGACGAGGTGACCGACTTCTTCACCGGCCGGTACTTCGACGAGCACCTAGCGGTGGAGGTGAAGCGGGCGGCGAGGTATCACCGGGCGTTTTCGCTGGTGTTGGTGGACATTGACGACTTCGCGGGCCTGCGCGATCGGTACGGCACCGTTGGAGCCGATGCGACGCTGAGATCTGTCGCCGACGCGCTGCGGGCGCTGACCCGCGACGTGGACATCAAGGCGCGGACGGACGACGAGGCCGAGTTCTGCATCGCGATGCCAGAGACAGCGCTGGAGCCCGCCACCGCGGTGGCTGAACGCCTGCGGCTGGCGATCGGCAAGTTGCCCGTGCCGCAGGACGCTCCGGTGGCCGATTGGCGGTCGCTGCAGGCCTCGGTGGGCGTGGGCAGCCATCCGGATCACGGAAGCACTGCCCGCGAGCTGCTTCAGTCAGTGCGCCAGGCCCGCGACCAGGCACGGATGCTCGGGGGCGACATGGTACTGCGTGCCGAGATTTCGGCACACCCGGGGGTCAAGCTGCCGTGACCAGGGTTCTACAAGCGCGCTCGAAGCTGCTCCTGGAGCATCCGGGAGGCCTCGTTCTGGGTCAGCCACAGGCCGGTCTGATGGTAGACAACGTACCTGAGGAAGCCAGCCACGGACAAGTACTGGGTTTCAGGCGAGAACGGTTTCAGGTTCTCAACACGCGGCAGAGAGGTGAGCGCCAGGTCAATCTGGGCAGGCGGGGCGGCCAGGGCCGGGGCTGCGGCAGGGGGTGCCGCCTGGGTGCGCGGCGGGTAGACGATGATGACCGAAACCACGCTGCCATCCAGGCCAAACGCGATGCCGTGCTGGTCGTACGCGATGCCCATCAGGCCCTCGACCACGACATCCGAGAACTGCGGGCCAAAGACGCGCCGTACCTCGGCCACGCTGGATCCCAGCGCGATACCGTCGGCGGTGCGCAGCAGGCTGTTGGTGGTGGAGACCGCACGCACGGCGCCGTCGGCGGCGTACATGTTGAGCCCGTAGCGCGGGAACGTGTAGAGCGCGCCATCGCGAAGGGAGCGCATCTCTGTCGGCTGGCCGAGGCGGCCGAGGGTCGCCGACACCGTGCGCCCCAGCGCGACGCCGGCTATGCTCTGCCCGGGAACGATGAGCACCGGGGGCGTCGCCGGTGGCTGTTGGGCAAGGACCGGCAGGGCCAATCCAAGGATGACAGCGGTCACGATCATCCATGCTCCACGGACCATCGCGCACATCCCCCCTCTCGATGCCGCCGCGTCGTCCGGACGCGGCAGCGGTTTTCCCAATCGTGCTTACATTCGGCGTTGGCGCACGGAATCCTGCCCCGCCGGGGCGCGGGCCGGCCTGGGGCCGGGGCACGCGCATGAGCGCCTGGGGGCTCGGCACCGCGGACATGGGTGGCGTTGAGGTCGCCGTGCTGGCTGTCTTTGGGGCGATCCTGGGGAGCTTCGCCAACGTGGTGATCCACCGACTGCCCCTTGAGGTTTCGATAGTCTTCCCCGGGTCGCGGTGTCCCCACTGCCAGGTTCCGATCCGCGCCGTGGACAACGTGCCAGTGCTCAGCTACCTGCTGCTGCGCGGTCGCTGCCGGAGCTGCGGCGGTAGGATCTCCGCGAGGTACCCCCTCGTTGAGCTTCTGATGGCCATCCTGACGGTGGCGGTGTGGAGCGCGTTCGCCGGCCCTCTACCAAGGATGGCAGGCCTGTTGTTCGCGTTCCTTATGGTGGTGATTACGTTCATTGATCTGGACCACCAGCTCATTCTCAACCGCATCACCTACCCGGGAATTGCCGCGGGCCTGCTGTTCTCGGCCGCCCACGGCCAGATCGTGCCCGCGCTACTGTCCGCTGCTGGCGCCGCCGCCCTCATCGCCGCGATCTTAGTCCTGAGCCGGGGTGGAATGGGGGGCGGCGACATCAAGCTGGCGGCGCTCATAGGCGCGTTCCTGGGATGGCCGGGCGTGGCCGTTGCCCTCTTCCTTGGGTTCATGGCCGGGGGCGTGGTAGGAATCGGGCTGCTGGCGCTTCGCCTGCGTGGGCGCAAGGACGCCATACCGTTCGGCCCGGCGCTGGCAGCAGGGGCGTTGGTCGCCCTGTTCTGGGGAGAGGCGATCGCGGCGTGGTACTGGCCGTAGGAGGTCTGCGGGTCTATTTAGCAGGAGTTTAGGGCACTCTGTTGAAGGACAGGTCGTTTGAGGGCGCGGGGAGCCTGCCGGGGCTCTGGTGCACTATCTCAGATCCAGACATAGCATGGGGGGCATCATGCCCAGGGTGATTGAGTACCTCCGCGCGCATCCAATAATAGTGATAGCGCTTGCGGTCGGGGTCGTGGGCGGCCTGGTGCTGGCTCTCACAGCGCCACCGCCTCCGCCGACTCCCGTGGTCACGCCCGCGCCGCCGGTCGCTGTGGCAACTCCGGCGGCGCCTCAGGCGACGCCGCCGGCACCGACGCCTGCTCCCGCGCCGACGCCAACGCCGCGCGTGGTGGCCGCGCCCGTAGATGCCGGTCGTGCGGATCCCTTCGCACCTCTGGTGCGCGCCGAGACGGGCGCAGCCGCTGAACGGCCTGGTCCGCTGCCCCCTCCGGCGCCGCTGCCTCCGCCGCTGTTTCCAGGCCAGATGCCGCAGCAGCCCGTAGTGACGCCAAGCCCGACACCGCCTCCCAAGGAGGCCAGCACCGCCGAACTCGTCGGCATACTTGGCGACGGGGTGGGCGCGGCCATCATCAAGCTCGGCGACAAGACCTACATAGTGTCCAGGGGAGATGTGATCCTGGACAAGATCCGGGTCACGGTGGTCGATATCGCCAAGCGGCTTGTCATCCTCGAGCAGGACGGGGAGCGATTTGAACTTAAGATGGGAGGAGTGAGCCACCGGCATGTCGCCGCGACTGAACCGTCGAGCATCTCCTAGGATCCTTACGGGGCTTGCCATTATCCTGGCGCTCGCGCTGGTCCCGTCCGCGCCCGCGGCGCCACAGGCACCTCCCGTGCGCATCACTCAGGTCACGGTCAAGGTGTTCGGCGACACGGTCCAGCTTGCCGTCGCCGGCACCGGCGCGCTGACCTACCGGACACTGCAGCTATCCTCGCCGCCTAGACTCGTGATTGACCTGCCTGGCGCCGTGCTCGACAAGGCCGTGCCCCCGATCTTGGACGTGGAACGCGGCGCGGTCGCGCGCGTTCGAGTCGGCCAGTTCCAGGAGCGGCCGCCGGTGGTTCGAATCGCTGTGGACTTGACCTCCACCGTGTCCTTCACGCTGGCGACCAGCAGCCCGGGCGTGCTGGTGGCGAAGTTCGCCGGAAGGGGTAAGGTTGCCTCGATGTCCGCCCCTGGCGCGTTGCGACCAGCGGCTCCGGCGGCAGCGGCCGTACCGGTGGCCCAGGCGCCGCCTCCACCCCCGCCGCCCGTTGTTCCGCTACCGGCGCCCGCGGCCCCGCCCGCGGTTCCTGGCGCACCCACGGCTGCGCCGGGGCGGATCACGCTCGAGTTCCGCAACACCGAGCTGGCCGACGTCCTGACCGCGCTGTCTCGGGTCTGCAACATCAACATCGTGACCGATGCTTCGGTGAAGGGTCAGGTAACCGTCCGCCTGGTTGACCTGACCTGCGAGGAGTCCCTGCGCTTCATCCTGGATGCCAACAACCTAGGCTTCCGCCGGATCGGCCGGAACCTGATAATCATGGCCGCGGAGAAGCTCGCGCCGCCGCCTGAGGCGCCCGAGACGATTACCTATCCGATCGGGTTTGGCTCCGCCAAGGACGTCGCCGACGCGATCGGAAAGGCCGTGCCTGGGATCCGTATCGCGTGGGACGGCCGCTCGAACACCGTGGTCGTGGTCGGCACCGGCGCCCAGCACGAGGAGGTCCGCAAGGTTCTGGCCGGCCTTGACATCCAGTTGTCGCAGGTGATGATCGAGGCCCGGGTAGTGGACATAAGCGCCGACGTGTTGCGCAACCTGGGGCTGCGCTGGGGGCTGACCAGCGATGCCCCGTCCCCGGTGATCAGGATCGAGGGCACATTCCCGAACCAGGTCGTCGTGGGGATCGGGAACTTCGCGATCAACGCGCAGCTCACCGCCCTCATAGACCAGGGCAAGGGGCGCGTGCTGAGCGCGCCGCGAGTTGCGGTCGTTGATGGCAACTCGGCGACGGTCAACCTGGGCGAGGAACTTCCGATTCCCGAAACCGACGCCGCCGGCCGGACTACCTACACGTTCAAGCCGGTGGGCGTCATTCTGGAAATCACGCCCAAGGTCAACAGGGACGGCCTGATGACAGTGAAGGTGGAGGTCACGGTCTCGGCGGTGAAGGAATTGCTGGCGAACTTGGTCCCCCGGCTCGTGACGCGCAAGGCCGGTACCACCGTTACCGTGCGCAGCGGCGAGTCGGTCGTCATCGGCGGATTGATCGGCTCGGAGGAGCGCCACAAGACAATCAAGGTACCGCTCCTGGGAGACATACCCCTTATCGGGTCGCTGTTCAGATACACTTCGGTGGAGCGCAGGGAGTCTGAGGTGATCTTCGTGGTCACCCCGCAACTTCTGACCGCGACGGGTGTTCCGGTGCCCGCCGCGACGCCGCGCCCGTAGTCCAGGCCGGTGCTCTCTGAGGCGTGGGGCTGAACCGCGCTTGGAATTGGGCGAGGTCCTATGAAGACGAACAGGAGGTTGCTCTGGTGAACCCTGTGCGGACACTGGCTGTAGCCGGCCTGATCGTGTTGCTGGTCGCGGGGTCGGCGCAGGCGCTGCCCGTCTTCGACGCCACCCGCCTGTTCAGGACCGAAGCCGAGTTTGAGCGAGCGATCCAGCCCTACCAGCAGGCGATCGCAGCCGATCCGCGCAATGCCAGGGCGCACTATTGGCTGGGAGTAACTGCTCAGGTAGCCCCACCATGGCGCTGCCTTTGACTGGAGAGTAGTC
>DYHL01000085.1 GCA_020724185.1 Candidatus Nitrosymbiomonas sp.
CGGGCAGCCTGGGCTTGGATCGCGGCCACCAGAACCGGGTGAGCGTGACCCAACGCGCTGACCGCAATCCCGGCGATGAAGTCCAGGTAGCGCTTGCCCTCCAGGTCCACCAGCCAGACGCCCTCGCCGTGGGAAAAGGCCACGGGTGCGCGACGGTAGGTCGGCATCAAGTACTGCTGCGTCAAGGCGATCGTCTGTTCAGTGGTCATCCCTCACCCTGCCTGCGTCGTGATCATCGTGCCGATCCCTGCCTCGGTGAACAACTCGATCAAGAGCGCGTGCGGCACGCTGGCCCCTATGATGTGAGCGCTGGGCACCCCACGGACCAGGGCGTCCAGGCAGGCCTCCACTTTTGGAATCATGCCGCGCGAGATCGTGCCGTCGGCCGTCAACTGCTGGACCTCGGCTACTGTCAGGGTGGAAAGCATCGTTGGCTCGCCTGGACCGGTGCGCATCACGCCGGGCACGTCGGTCAGAATCACCAGCTTGCTCGCGCCCAGCGCCGCGGCCAGCGCGCCGGCCGCGTGGTCGGCGTTCAGGTTGAGACTCTCACCGCCCTCGCCGACGCCAACCGAAGCGACAACCGGGATGTGCCCGGCGTCGCTGATCGTCTGGATGATCGCCCCGTTGACACCGACCACCTCGCCAACGAATCCGAGGCCCTCCGGCGCCTTGAGCCGGCACGCCTGCAGGAGTCCGGCATCCTTGCCCGACAGCCCAACCGCGCTGCCGCCGGAGTTGGAGATCATCGTGACCAGCGCCTTGTTGGCGCGCCCGGCCAGAACCATCTCGACGATCTCCATGGTCTCCTCGTCGGTGACGCGCAGCCCCTGGACGAACCGCGTCTCCTTTCCCAGCCGGTCGAGCATCCGCGTGATCTCAGGCCCGCCGCCGTGCACCAGCACCGGGTTGACGCCGGCGCCCTTTAGGAGCACCAGGTCCCCCACGACGGTGCCGGCATCGCCAGCGTTGAGCACGCTGCCCCCGTACTTCACCACGACGGTCCTGCCGCGCCAGGCAGCGGCATAGCGCAGCCCTGACGCGAGCATGTTTCCCTCTGCTGTCGGGTCGGCAACTGGCATCGGCTACTCTTCCTCCTTGTCGTTCACGACAGGTACCCGCTGTTGATCTTCACGTAGGTTTCGGATAGATCGCAGGTCCAGCCCGTGAAGGCGCCTTCTCCCAGGCCGAGATCGATCGTCACGCGGACCTCGGGCGCCCTCACGCCGGCCTCGGCCTCGGGATAGGCCGCGGGAATCCCCACGCCCCTGCGCACTACCCACACGTCGCCGATGGCGATGGCCACCCGGTCGGGTGCAACCTCCGCGCCGCTCCGGCCCAGCGCCGCGGAGATTCGGCCCCAGTTGAGTTCCCCGCCGTGGAACGCGGTCTTGACCAGGGGTGAGGTCATCACGGCGCCTGCTGCTCGGCGGGCGTCGGCGTCGGAGGCCGCGCCCCGCACCGCCACCTCCACCACCCTCGTCGTCCCCTCGCCATCCTTTACGATCAGCCGGGCGAGCCGGCCGGCCACATCGGTGAGGCCAGCCAGGAACGCCCCGTAGCGCGGGCCGCCCTCGGCGATCGGAGCCACACCGGCGGCGCCGTTGGCGAGCAGGAAGACGCTGTCGCTGGTGCTGGTATCGCCGTCCACGCTGATGCAGTTGAAGGATCGGCCCACGGCGTTCCGCAGCGCGGCCCGTAGGGGGGCCGCCTCGACCGGGGCATCGGTGGTCATGATGGCGATCATCGTTGCCATGTTGGGATGAATCATTCCAGCGCCCTTCGCGATGCCGCCGATCGTCACCACGCCGTCACCCAGATCAACCTGCACGGCCGCGGTCTTGGGGAACGCGTCGGTTGTCATGATCGCGTGGGCCGCGGCCATGCCGTCGGAGCCCAGCGCCGCCACGAGTGACGGGATGCCCGCGGTGATGCGCTCCACCGGAAGCGGACGGCCGATGACCCCGGTGCTGGCCACCACCACCATGTCCTCGGGCATGCCCAGCGCCGCGGCCGCGGCCGCGGTCATAGCCCGCGCGTCAGCGTCGCCCTGGGCGCCGGTGCAGGCGTTGGAGTTGCCACTGTTCACCAGCACCGCCTGCGCGCGGCCTGACGCGAGCCTCGACTCGCTCAGGATGACCGGCGCCGACCGCATCTTGTTCGTCGTGAACGTTCCAGCCGCGGTCGCGGGGAGATCCGAGACCACCAGCGCCAGATCGGGCTGGCTAACCTTGAGACCGCAGTGAATACCTGCCGCGCGATACCCGCGGGGGCTGGTCACGGTTCCATCCTGCATGGTTCTCACACTCCTGTTGCCGACCGCGCTGGCGCCGGCCCTGGATGTCCATCCAAAGGGTCAGGGATAGAGTGGCGGTTCCCGAAGCCCTTCGTGTTCGGGGAACCCACACATCAGGTTCATATTTTGGATCGCCTGGCCGGCCGCGCCCTTGACCAGATTGTCGAGCGCTGCCATCGCGATGACCACGCCGGCGTGTGAGTCCACGCGCACCGCGACGTCGCAGTAGTTCGACCCGTAGGTAGCCTTGGTCTCCGGAAGCCCGCCCTGCAGAACCCGCACGAACGGCTCGGAGGCGTAGGCGTCGACGAGGATCTGCTCGGCCTCCGCGGTGGCAAGGGCGCGGGCGGGCCGCATGTAGACCGTGGCCAGGATCCCCCTGGTCATTGGGATGAGGTGCGGGGTGAACACCACCGCCACGGGAGCGCCGGCGACCCCAGAGAGTTCCTGCTCGATCTCCGGCGTGTGCCTGTGGCCCACGACATTGTAAGGCTTGACGTTCTCGTTGACCTCACTGAAATGCGTGCCCAGCGACGCGCCGCGGCCGGCGCCCGAAACGCCCGACTTCGCGTCTACGATGATACCCTCGGAGAGCACAGCACCGGCCTTCAGGAAAGGCGCTATCGCGATCAGCGCCGCGGTCGGGTAGCAGCCGGGATTGCCAACAATGCGCGACGCGCTGATGCGGCCGCGGTGCAGCTCTGGCTGGCCGTAGGCCGCCTCTGTGAGTAATTCCGGACACGCGTGGGCGGCCTTGTACCACCTCGCATAGGTAGCCGGATCGTGGAACCTGAAATCGGCGCCGAGGTCAACCACCTTCATGCGCGGGCCCAGCTTGGGAACCATTGTCATGGCGATCCCGTTGGGCAGGGCTATGAAGACGACGTCGGAATCGGCAGCTATGGCATTGAGATCCGCCTCCTCCGTGACGTGCGGTACGAAACCGCGCAGGTTGGGAAAGACCTCGCCGTAGGCCTCTGACTTGCGGCTCTCCGCCGTCATGTGGACGAGCGTGACGCCTGGGTGGCCGACCAGGAGGCGGACTAGCTCTCCGCCACCGTATCCGGATGCGCCGATGATGCTGACCCGTGTCTCCATGAGGTCTTTATACAGCGAAGTGCATGAAAGTGCAACACCTTTTTCCCAGGGATTCGGGGGCGGGGCCTGGGCCATCGTGCAGGGTTCAGGCCTCGGGGCGGAGCAGACGCTCGTAGAGCAACATGGCGGTCGCCACCAAACCGGCGGTCTCGGTGCGCAGGACCAGCGCGCCGAGCGAAACCGGCTGCCCGCCGGCGGCACGGGCCGCGGCCACATCCCCTTCCGTGAGCCCTCCCTCGGGCCCGATCAGGATGGCGGCCGTCAGGAACGGGCGCGCCGCCACAACCTCTCCGATCGGGCGGGCCTCGTTCTCCCAGGGCACGACGAACAGGTCCACCGGACCCAGGACCGCCAGCGCCTCCTCAAGCCGCGCGGGCGCATAGATTTCAGGGCTGTCGCCCCGCCCGCACTGCCTGGCAGCCTCCAGCGCCACCTGGCGCCAGCGGTCCACGCGGGCCGCACCCGGTTCAACCACGGTCCGGTCGGTCAGAACTGGGTGGATCGCGGAGAGCCCTATCTCGGTGCCCATCCGCACGACCAGATCCATCTTGGCGCCGCGCGGTATGCCCTGGATCAGCGCAATCTCCACCGGACGTCGCGAGATCATCAGCGGTCCGGTGCGCCGGGCGGTGACGCCCGAGGGGCCGACCTCGGTGAGCTCTACCTCGGCCTCGCGAAGGCCGTCGAAAACGACCAGCCGTGTGCCGGGCCGCAGCCGCAGAACCCTTGTGATGTGGTGGGCCTCACGCGGCGCGAACAGGAAGGACTCTTGATCGAGTACCTGCGGCGCGGCGTAGAAGCGGCGGCGCGTCACGGTCGCCCTGGCGCGCTGAGCACGGCGTGCACGGCGCGCCAGCCGCGCCGCGCCTCTGTCCCAACGACGCGCAGCCCTGACGCTTCGACTAGCCGCGCAACCTCGGAGGCGCGCGCGGGTCCGAAGCCGCTCCCCACGAACCGGCCCCCGGGAGCCAGGCACCGCCCTACGTGTGGGAGAACGCCGGCAAGGATCTCCGGGGTGAGATTCGCCACGATCAGGTCCGCGCGCAGGCGCACGCGGCTCAATCCCTGCGCGTGCCGGACCGTAACCCTGCTGAGAACGCCATTGGCGCGAGCGTTGGCGCGGGCCACGGATGCGGCGACGCCGTCATCGTCTATCGCCAGCACGCGCCGCGCGCCCAGGCGCGCGGCCGCGATGGCCAGGATCCCCGAACCGGTGCCGAGGTCGAGCACCGTCTCTCCGCCCCGCACGTAGCGCTCCAGGGCGGCCAGGCAGAGTTGGGTTGAAGGGTGCTCGCCGCTGCCGAAGGCCTGCCCTGCGTCGAGCCGGACCAGCGCCTGCCCAGGGCCTACCCTCGGCCGCATCCATGTAGGATGCACCGTGAGGCGGCCGACGTGCACGGGCTTCGCGTGCGCCCGCCACGCGCTGACCCAATTCGTGTCGCCTACCACGCGCAGGCCAATTCTGCTGGAGGCCGCTGCGCGCGTGAGCGCGCGCCTGAGGTAAGAGAGGGCGATCCGACCTGCTCTGGTAGATGGCAAGTAGCCGCGCAGCACCCGCCGAAAGCGGCCGCTCCCAGCGCTTTCGGAGAACCCGGCCGGGCAGTGGCGCAGCAGACAATCGCCTGCCACCTCAGAATCCTGGGGCGGAACGTCCACGGAGATCTCGATCCAGCGCATGGCCGTGGCCTGCCGGTGAGACCTACTTGAGCAAATCCTTCATCTTCTTGAGAATCGGCTTCCGCCTGCCCGGCTGCTTCTGGTCCCCCTGTTGCCGCTCGCCGCCCAGGCGCGCGAGCTCCTCCAGCAACGCCCGCTGCTCGCGCGTCAACCGTGTCGGAATGGCGATCCGGGCCGTCAGGTGCAGGCTGCCACGGCCGCCGCGCAGGTCGGGCAGTCCCTTGCCCCGCACCGAGATCGTCGCGCCCGGCTGCGTACCAGCCGGCACCGCCACCGAAACCGTGCCGTCGAGACCTGGGAACTCCAACTCGTCACCCAACGCGGCCTGCGTCATGGTGAGTTCCAGATCCCGGTAGAGGTCGCGCCCGCGTCGGGCGAACACCGGGTGCGGCGCAACGTGAACAACGACGAATAGATCGCCGCGGCCGCCCCCCCGCACGCCCGCTTCACCCTCGCCGGCCAGGCGCAGGTGCATGCCGTCCTCCACGCCGGCAGGGATGGTAACGGTGATCTCCCGTTTGGCCTCTGACTGGCCCGCGCCGCGACAGCGCGCGCACGGACGGGCGATGTAGGTGCCTGTCCCTCCGCACTGGCCACAGGTCATGACCTGCGTGAGATGCCCGAAAACCGTGCGCTGCGCGTGGCGGACCTCCCCGGTCCCCTGGCAGGACGGACAGCGCTCTGGACTCGATCCCTGCTCCGCTCCGGTCCCGAAGCAGACCGGACAGGTCTCGAGCCGATCCACGGTGATGTGTCGCTCCACGCCCGAGGCAACCTCATCCAGGGTCACCTCCAGGTCGTAGCGCATGTCCGAACCCCGCTGAGGCCCTTCCCTCTCAGCCCTGGCCTGCCTGCCGCGGCCGCCGAAGAACATCTCGAACAAGTCCTCAAAGGGACCGGCCGCACCGCCGAATGGGCCGGTCTCTGACCCAACCTGACCAAACCGATCGTACTGGCTGCGCTTGACCGGGTCGCTCAGCACCGCGTAGGCCTCGTTCACGTCCTTGAAGCGTTCCGTGGCATGGGGGTCGTCGCGCCGGACGTCCGGATGGGTCTCGCGCGCGAGCCGGCGGTAGACCTGCTTGATCTCTTCCTGCGTGGCCCGGCGGTCAACGCCGAGGATCTCGTAGAGGTCTGTGGAATCTCTGAAAGCCATATGCGCGGTTGTGTCGGCTGGACGGAGGCCGAAGCCCTAGGCCGACGACCTCATGGCCTCGCTGAGGCTCTCCGCAACGCATCGCACCGCGGTGACCGCGCTACGGTAGCGCATCCTGGTGGGCCCGAGGATGCCAACGGTGCCGCCCCGCCGGTCGCCCGCACGGTAGGCTGCCATGACCAGACTGCAGGAACGCAGTTGCTCGTGCGGGTTCTCCTCGCCGATGAGGATCCAAACTCCTTCCTCGGGCACCGCGGCCAGCACGCCGTCCAGCACCGATTCGTTCTCAAGAACCTCGAACAGCCGGGTCGCCCGGTCCGGGCTCTTGAACTCCGGCTCCGCCAGGAGGTGACGGGCACCCGCGACCCGGATCTGCGGCCGCACCCCCCGCGCAAGACCTCGACACAACCAGGCCTTGACCTCCTCCAGCCAGCGGTGGTGATGGGAGGCCTCGCCGAGAACCTGCTCCAGACGCTGGTGGGTCAGATCTCCCACCCGGGAACCACGCAACCACTGGGTGATTGCCCGCGACAGGTGCTCCAGATCGTCGGGCACAACTCCCTCCGGGAGCTCAATTGAATGTCCCTGCAGGGCGCCGGAGTCCGTGGCAATCACCGCAAGCGCGCGCCGTTCGCCCATCGGCACCAGGTGTAGAGAACTGAAGGTCTGTTCCTGCAGGGCTGGCGCCGCCACGACCGAAGCGTACCCGGTCATTCCGGCGAGCACGCGCGCGGCATCGTTGGCCACATCGCCGGGCTCCTCGGCCGGATCGCCCAGCCGGCGGCGCATCTTCTGGCGCGCCGAGCTGCTGGCCGGGTCGGCCTTTGGCAACATGTCCACGTAGACTCGGTATCCCCGGTCCGTGGGGATCCTGCCGGCAGAGGTGTGCGGATGGGTAAGCAAGCCCAGTTCTTCCATGCTGGCCAGGGCGCTCCGGATCGTGGCAGGGCTTACCTGCAACCGCCCCCGAAGCGCGGCGTGTTCCGAACCCACCGGCTCGGCGGTGCGGACGTGCTCCTCCACGACCGTACGGAGCAGGATACGCCTGCGTGCATCAAGCTTCAGCATCCGTCCACCAGCGGCTGGCACTCCTCCGCCCGGAGTGCCAGCGACCGGATTCAGCGTAGCATCGTGGATTTTGGGGTGTCAAGGAACAAGGCGAACCGACCTGCGCCGCAGGAGGCCCCGCACTAGCGTCAGTTCTTCCACGCGTAGCAGGACGCAGGCTGCCAGGTACACGAAGGCCGCTGCCCCCACGCCGGCCAGCAGGAACAGCAGGTCCGCTCGTTGCTGTGCGACCACCCATCCCACCCACACGGCAACCGCGGCAGCGACCAGCACGCGACCTGCCGTACCCACGATCCGGCGGGCATCCAGAGGGCCCAGATCCCGCGCCAGCATCCACAGCAACAACCCCACGTTCGCAAAAGCCACCACGGCGGAGGCCAGGGCGATCCCTGCCACGCCCATCACCCGCATGAAGGCATAGGCCAGAACGGCGTTGAGGAACACCATGGCCGCTCCGACAACCACCGGCGTGCGCATGTTCTTGAGTGAATAGAACGTCCGGGCAACGACATAGTAGGCCGCAACCGGCACCAATCCCGCGGCGTAGGCCGTCAGGCACGCGGCCACCACCCCGGTTGCCGAGGGGCCGAACTCGCCGCGCTCGAAGACCATCTGAACCAGGGGGCGTGCGAAAACGGCAAGGCCGAGCGACACCGGGGCCGTAAGGAACAGGAGGCTGCGCAGCCCCAGCGACGTGGTCTGGCGCAACGCCACCCGATCGCCCGCGGCGGCAAGCTGGCTCATCCCTGGGAAGAGCACCGTCGCGACGGATATCGCCAGGATCCCCACCGGCGCCTGAACCATCTCGTAGGCATAGTCCAGCGCGGCAACAGCGTTCACGCCGGTTGCGACCGGGAGGAGCGACGCGAAGAACCGCCCTACGTAGGCGTTGATTTCCACGATCGCCAGGCCGAGCATCGCCGGTAGCGCCAGCCGGCGCACCGTGCGGATGGCCGGGTGGGACCAGTCGAACTCCGCACGGTAGCGGAATCCGGCGGCGTGCAGCGCCGGTGCCTGAACCAGGAACTGGATGGCGGTCCCGGCCACCCAGGCCACAGCCAGTCCGGTAATTCCCATCCTCGGCCCCAGCAGGACCGTCCCGGCAATGACGGTAACGTTGAAGGCCAGCGGAGCCACTGCCGGCGCGGTGAACCGGCGAAGCGCCTGCAGGTACGCGGTGGCGAAGGTCGCGAGGGCCAGAAAGAACATCGCCAGGAAATTGACCCTGGTCAGGGCGACCGTGCGGGCAAGCTGCACCGGGTCTCCTATGAAACCCGGCGCCGCCAGACGGACCAGCGCGGGCGCGGCTAGCTGTCCGACCACCACCATCCCCACGCCGAACGCCAGGACAAGGGTGAACAGCCGCGAGGTCACCTGCCGCATCTCCGACTCATCGCCTCGTGCGATGGCGTCAGAGATGGTTGGGATGAGGACGATGCTTAGGGTGCCGCCTATGAGCAGGCGCTGGACGAAGAACGGGACGTAGTATCCGATGACGAACGCCGCCCTGGCGTCGGAGGCGCCGAACATCGCGGCCACGACTACCTCCCGAATCAGGCCCAGGACGCGACTGCCCACCGTGGCGCCGGCCAGGAGCGTGGCGGCGTGCGCGAGGCGCTGCGGCGGAAGCGGGGCGATCACGGCCCGCGCTTTCCTGCTGCGGCTTGTGGCGCCGGGGTGGTCATGTTAGAATCGCGCAGGACTGCCGCGCCTCCCCGGCGGCGGCCGGAGGGATCGGCGTGGC
The DNA here is from genome assembly GCA_020724185.1 of Candidatus Nitrosymbiomonas sp. GTDB lineage: Bacteria > Sysuimicrobiota > Sysuimicrobiia > Sysuimicrobiales > Humicultoraceae > VGFA01. The sequence continues at coordinate 9,040 of DYHL01000085.1, forward strand.
GAAACGAATCAAGTCCGGACTCAAGCATTTGAGGAAGTCGGCCAAGCGTGCCCAGGCCAACCTTTCCGTGAAATCGAAGGTCAAGTCGCTGGTGCGCGCGGGGACCACCCCCGAGGCGATCGCCGCGGCGCAAGCCGCCCTGGACAAGGCCGCGGCACGCCAGGTGATTCACCCCAACACCGCCGCCCGCAGGAAGTCCCGCATCATGCGCCGCGCCTCAGGCAAGGCAGGCTAGGCCCACAGGGAAGCCCGCTGCTGCGCCGCCGGAGCCCTGCGGCCTGCAAGGCGCACGATCAGCGTTTCCAGGACGAGCCGTGGAGCACTCCCTGACTTGATCGCACGGTCGGCGGCCTCCAGGACACCGAAGATCCCCGCGAACTGATCCGCTCGGTAGCCGCGCGCCTGCTCCGCGATCTTGCGCGCGACGAACGGGGGCACGCCCAGGCGCTCGGCCAACCCCCCGGATGAGCGGCCCGCGGCCACGGCAGCGTGCGCGCGAACGATCAGGCGGAACTGCCGGGCGATCATGAACAGCACCTGCAGCGGCTCGTGCGTCGCCAGGTTGTCGTGGAGCGCGCGCAGCGCTCCTGCGGCGTCCCCACTACCCACCGCGTCCACCAGCGTAAATATCGAGGCTTCGCCCAGCCGGCTGGCGATGGCCTCTACGTCCGCCGTGGTCACCTGCGGGCGCTCGCCAACGTAGGCGGCCACCTTGGCCACCTCGTGGTAGAGATCCCGCAGGCTGCCGCCTGCCGTTGCCACCAACCCCTCCGCCACCCCGCGATCCGGGCGCTTCCCCGCGGCCACAAACAACGCCGCCACCCACGCCGGCCGATCACGCGGAGGCATGGGGCGGCACTCGATAACGGTTCCCACGCGCTTGAAAGCCAAGAAGAGCCGGCGGCGCCGATCCAGCTCCCGCGCCACGAAGATGCCGGTGGTAGGGCTGTCGCCCCGCTCAAGGTAGGCGATCAGCGCCTCGTGGTCGGCATCGCGCATTGCCTCCAGCCGGCGGACGACCACCACGCGGCGCGGGCCGAAGAAAGGCGCGGTGTCCAGCCGGGTCAGCAGTTCACCCAGGGGAGCCGCGCCGTCGAGCACGTCCAGGTTGAGCTGCCTGTCCGCGGGCGCAAGCGCCTCGTCGAGCAGCCGAGCCAGCGTCTGCTCGGCCAGGTACTCCTCCTCACCAATGATCAGCGTTGGTTTGTCAGCGACCGCCCGCACGTGCCCGGCTCCTCATCGTGGTCACCTGCCATCGGACACCATCGCTCCTGAGCGTCACGGCGCCGTCCCTGTCGGTACGATAGATCGCGGCGCCCGCGGCCTCCAGTGCCGCC
>DYHL01000086.1 GCA_020724185.1 Candidatus Nitrosymbiomonas sp.
CCATCGTACCTCGCGGCGCGTTAGAGACTAACTGGAGCGAAGTGGATACGCACTAAACACGATTGGCACGACTATGAACATGAGTAATCGAACAAGGAGATCTCCGAGGGGCTTGATGAGTTTTATCGGGGGACCGACCACAAGCCCCACGATAGCGCCAAGGACGAACCCGATCAGAACCCATCCCAGCAGAGAGATCCTTCCTGGCTTCATCCTCAATCACCTGAGGGTGCCCTGGTCTAGGGCAGAGGGCTTCCCCCCAGCTGCTGTCTTACGGCGCCCCCCTCTCCTTGTCCTGCATGATGGCGGCAGAGCAGCAGGCAGCCCGACGCGGAATCCGCAAGAGGAATCCCAGCGACGTACCGCGATGCTTAGCGATCACGCTTGGACCGGGACAGAAGATCGCCCAAGCCAAGCAGGCCCAGCCGGTAGCTCTCGGGGCCGAAGCCAGCAACCTGTCCAGCGCAGACAGGGGCGATGACCGACCGGCGGCGAAACCCCGCCCGGCTGTAGCGTGTGTAGGCTCCGGGTTGATGCGGGGGCCATCCACCCAGTCCGGCAGCCGCTGTCTGCAGGTCCCGATCGGTCTCGGCCAGCGTCTGTGATCCATAGATGGCCAGCTCCCGCTCTCCCAGCAGGTTCAGGTTGGGGCCGTGCAACACGAGTATCCTCAACTCGAACCACCCCCCAGGAACTCGTTCAGGGAGCCCACCGTGACCTCATCGGGCACACCCGAGGTGACCCTGACGTCACCCACTGCGCGGGGTAGGATCAGGTTGAAACTACTGGCCCGGGACTTCTTGTCCACTCTCATCTGCTCGAGTACCTCCTGGGAGTCGAACACGAAGGCCCGCGTCGGCTCCCGGCTCACGCGGCGCCACAACCGCCCGCAAACACCCCTGGATCAGCTGCCTACCTCCGGACAGAGCGCCACTGCCAAGATCGCGTCCCTCCAGTTCCTTCGCAACCGCCTGGATCCCTTTGCCGTCGCTGACGCCATCGTCCACAAACTGCAGCGCATCTATCGCCTCGCCAAATCCCGCCAGCACCCTCGCTCTCGGACCCGTTGCACGTCGAGCCCTCCTCGGGTGGCCCGGATCGAGTCCGAGACCCTCTGAGACTTCAGGAGTCGCCTCAGGCTCGCCCTCCGCACAGCGGCCGCAGCGTCACCTGCACACAGACCCTCCTCGGTAGGATCTCTGGTGACGCGATGATGAGCCCCTGGGAAAGATACCTATATGAGATATGAGTTGACAGGCCCCGGCCGTTTGCGCGGGGCGCGTCGTCCCGGGCAGGGTGCTCGCTATGCCCGCGGGTGCGCCGACGCGTAGATGCGCTTGAGATGGTCGCGCGAGACGTGCGTGTAGATCTGGGTCGTGGAGAGGCTGGCGTGCCCCAGCAGCTCTTGGACGACGCGCAGATCGGCGCCGCCGTCCAGCAGATGCGTTGCAAAGGTGTGGCGGATGGCGTGCGGGCTGACGCGCTGCGCAATGGCGGCGACCCTGACCCAGCGCTGGACGATGAGCTGCACGGCCCTCGCGGAGATCGGCCTGCCGCGGGCGCTTAGAAACAGCACATCGGTCTCGCCCCGCAGCAGGCGGGGCCTGCCATCGGACAGGTAGCGCCGCAGCGCCGCGACCGCCTGCGTGCCGATCAGCACCAGCCGCTCCTTGCTCCCCTTGCCGCGCACGCGTATCTCGTCACCGGAGAGTTGAGCGCACCGGATGCTGACGAGTTCGCCGACGCGAAAGCCCCCGGCGTAGAGGAGTTCGAGTATGGCGCGATCCCGCACGCCGGTGGGCCGGTCCAGCGGCGGGGCCGCCAGCAGCGCCGCGATCGCTTCATGGGTGAGCACGGAGGGGAGCCGGCGTCGGCCTCGGGGCGTAGAGGCCAGCCGCAGAGGGCTGGTCTCGACGCGGCCCCCGCGGCGCAGGAACCGGTAGAACGAGCGCAAGGCCGAGATGTGACGAGCCACCGAGGCCCGTGCGTAACGCCGGTGGAGCGCGGCCGCGTAACGACGGATCACGGCCGGTGTCACCTGGTCCCAACCCGCGATGCCCTCGCCCCGCAGGAACGTCCGGAAGGCGCCTAGGTCGCGGCAGTAGGCCTCCCGCGTGTGGGGCGAGGCAGCCTGCTCGGCCTCCAGCATTTCGAGGAACGCCCGAACCTCGGGATCAGGAGCCGGCGCGCCCATGTCCTGCCGCCGCTTATCCCGCGGGTGGCGCAGGAGCCGCGCCCGCGCCCCGCGCATCAGAACGGACCGCCTCGCGCAACGGCACCCGGTGGCCGCATTCCTTGTTCGTGCAGCGCACCTCGTCCCCGCGCCGCGTGTGCTTGATCACGGTCATCCCACCGCACCGCGCGCACGGGCGGTCGCCCGGGCGGTCCCATGAGGTGAACGAGCACGCTGGATAGGCGCTACAGCCGTAGAAGGTCCGGCCGCGCTTGGTGCGACGGGCCACGATCTCGGCCCCGCACTTCGGGCAGGCCACGCCGATTCCCACCGGCCGCGTGTACCGGCACTCGGGATAGCCCGAGCACGCGATGAACTCCCCAAACCGGCCGTGCTTGCGGACCAGCGGCCGTCCGCATTGCGGGCACGGTTCGCCGATCTCCACCTCGGGCACCTCGACCACCGGGATACTGGCCTCGGCGCGCTGCAACGTCTGCTCAAATGGCCCGTAGAAGTCGCGCACGATCTGCACCCAGTCCGCCTCGCCGTCCTCGATGCGGTCCAGGTCGGTCTCGAGGCCGGCGGTGAAGTCCACGTCCACGATCTCTGGGAAGTGCTCCACCAGGATGTCGGTCACCATCTGCCCGACTTCGGTCGGGACCAGCCGGCGTTCCCGCACCGCGATGTATCCGCGCTTCTTGATGGTCTCGATTGTAGGCGCATAGGTGCTGGGCCGGCCGATCCCCTTCTCCTCCAGGGCACGCACCAGGGAGGCCTCGGTGTAGCGGGGCGGCGGTTGCGTGAAGTGCTGCTCAGGGGTTACCCCATCGAGGACCAGGGGATCGCCGGGCGCGAGCGGCGGCAACCAGCCCTCGCGCTCGTCATCACCGTTGTCCGTGGCCTCGCGGTACAGGATGAGGAAGCCAGGGAACTTGATCCGGCTGCCGGTGGCACGGAACGCGAACCGGCCGCCGGTGACGTCCACCGAGAGCGTGTCGAGGACCGCCGATGCCATCTGACTGGCCAGGAACCGCTCCCATATCAACCTGTACAGCCTGAACTGGTCCGACCGGAGGTGCGGCTTGAGACGGTCAGGGGTTCGCGCCAGGCTCGTGGGCCTGATCGCCTCGTGAGCATCCTGGGCGTTGCGGCGCGAGCGGTACTGCCTGGACCGGTCTGGGAGATACGCGTCACCGAACACCCGGGCGACGTAGTCGCGGGCCTCGTGCCGTGCTGAGTCTGCCACCCGCACTGAGTCGGTGCGCATGTAGGTGATGAGGCCCACCGTGCCCTCGGCCCCCACGTCGAGCCCCTCGTAGAGTTGCTGCGCCACGGCCATCGTGCGCGTGGCCGAGAATCCCATCTTGCGGTTGGCTTCCTGCTGCATCGTGCTGGTTGTGAACGGCGGCGCCGGATTTCGCGCCTGGTCCCTGCGCCGGACCTCGCCGACCGCATACGACACGCGTTCGAGCTCGGCGGCCAGCGCGTGCGCCTCGGCCTCGGTAGCGATGACCACGGCGCCCTCTTCCGTAGGGGCGCCAATCCGCTCCCCATCGCGCGTGAGCAGGCGTGCCAGGAACGTCTGGTCGGAAGCGGTCCGAAACGTCCCTGCCAGCGACCAGTGCTCCACGGGAACGAAAGCCTCGATCTCGCGCTCACGGTCCACGATCAGCCGCACGGCAACCGACTGCACCCGGCCCGCGCTGAGGCCGCCGCGTATCTTGCGCCACAGGAGCGGGCTCAGCTTGTAGCCGACGAGCCGGTCCAGGATCCGACGGGCCTGCTGGGCATCCACGAGCTGCTTGTTTATCTCACGCGGGTGTTCGAGCGCGCGCCGGACCGCCTCTTGGGTCACCTCGTGGAACTCGATGCGCCGTATCGCAGGGTTGACGGGCCGGAGGACCTCCGAGAGGTGCCAGGATATTGCCTCGCCCTCACGGTCCGGGTCGGTCGCCATGTAGATCGTCGAGGCCCTCTTGGCGGCCTCTTTCAACTCCTTGACGATAGGACCCTTGCCCTTTATCAAGATGTACCGCGGGGTGAAGTTATCGTCCACATCCACGCCGAGCCGGCTCTTGGGCAGGTCCTTCACATGGCCCATGGATGCCTTGACCTGGTGGGATCGCGTCAGCATCTTGCTGAGCGTCCGCGCCTTGGTCGGCGACTCGACGACGACGAGGGCTCGTGCAGGATTCATCCCAACCTCCGGAACACCGGTCTCACGGCCTCTAGCCGCCTCTACCCCGCCCTGTGGGGTTGCGCATCACCATCTGCCCTGGGAGGGTCCGGACCAGACCTTGCAGTTCCAGCATTGTAACCAGCGCGCCCACGGCTGATGCCGACAGCGAAGCCTGCTCTGCCAGGTCATCGAGCCGCTGGGGACCTCCTTCCAGTAGCGTCAGCAGCCGGGCCTTTCCCTCCGCGCCCCCCGAGGGTGCTGGAACGGCGCACGATTCCCCGGCGGTGACCATTTCACCTTCCCCGGGAGTGGACCGCGCGCGCGATCCCAGTCCCAGCTCGGTCAGGATGTCGCCAGCGCCCTCCACCAGGCGCGCGCCCTGCCGCAGCAGGCTGTGGGGCGCGCGGCTGCGCGGGCTGAAGATGCTGCCGGGCACGGCGAAGACCTCGCGGCCCTGGTCCAGGGCGTAGTCCACGGTCATCAGAGCGCCGCTGTCCTGTGCGCCCTCGACCACCACCACGCCCAGCGCAATACCGCTGATGATGCGGTTGCGTCGCGGGAAGTGGCCGGGCAGCGGTGGCGTCCCAGGCGGGAACTCGCTCACCAGCGCACCCTGCGCCGCAACCGCCTCAGCCAGCCGCCGGTGTTCAGGAGGGTAGATCACGTCTGCGCCGCAACCCAGTACCGCGACCGTCCGCCCGCCCCCGTCCAGCGCAGCCTTGTGCGCGGCGCTGTCAATGCCTCGGGCCAACCCGCTCACGATCGTTATGCCCTCCTGCGCAAGATCGAACGCCAATCGCTCGGCGGCTGCCAGTCCATAGGGGGTCGCCCGGCGTGCCCCCACCACCGCAACCGAGGGCGCCTCGTCCAGGCGGCCCCGAACGTACAGCACCGGCGGCGGATCCGGGATCGCCCTCAGCAGCGCGGGAAACCCGGGCTCGCAGGCTGCCAGCACCGTCAGGCCCAGCGATCGGGCACCTGCCAACACCGCGGAGGGGTCAACCTCCCCCCAGGCCGCCAGGATCTCTGCCGCATCTGCCCGCTTCTGGACGAAGGAGGGCAGGTGCTGCCAGACGGCCCGTGCCGATCCGGCCCGGGCCACCCATCCTGCCACCGTCCTGGGCCCCACCCCTGGCAGGCGGCTGAGGCCCACCCAGGCTGCGATCTCCTCACCGCACGCCGGTGCGGGCACCTCGGGTGCCGGACTGCCAAAACCCATCCTATACGGTAGCATGGCAAGTCAAGGAGCCGGCGGCGCCCACCGGTCGAGCACGCGGTACCGGAGGGCTTCGGCAAGGTGATGCACCGCGACCGCCTCGGCGCCTTCCAGGTCGGCAATCGTGCGTGCAACCCGGAGAACCCGCTCCGTGGCCCGGGCGGCCAGCACCAACCGGTCGGCCGCGGCACGCATAAAGGCCAGAGCCTCGGCGCTCACCGGACCCCACCGCTGTGGCCCGCGCAGGGGCAGGCCTACTGCCTGGCAGGCCGCGGCGCGGGTCGTCGCCCGCATGCGCGCCACGGTCACCCGCTCGCGCACCGCGCTGGACGGTTCGCCCGGGTTGCCTGAGAGCAGCTCATCGGTCGGGGGCCGTGGCACCTCGACATGGAGGTCTATCCGGTCCAGCAAGGGACCAGAGAGCCGGGCCAGATAATGCTGCAGCCGCCCTGGGGTGCAGGTGCAGTCCCGGCGACCGTCGCCACGGTACCCACATGGGCACGGGTTCATCGCGGCAATAAGAGAGAACCGCGCGGGGAATCGCACGGTGCCGGCGGCGCGGGCCACGACCACGATCCCGTCCTCCATCGGCTGGCGCAGTCCTTCAAGCACGTCGTGTCGGAACTCCGGCAGTTCGTCCAGGAACAGCACGCCGTGGTGTGCAAGCGTGATCTCGCCCGGCCGCGCGCTGGAACCGCCACCAACGATGGCCGGCGCGCTGGCGGCGTGGTGCGGCGCCCTGAAGGGCCGACGGGTGATCAAGCCCTGCCAGGCCGGCAGCAGTCCTGCGACGCTGTAGATCTTGGTCACCTCAACGGCTTCCGCACCCGATAGCCGGGGAAGGATCGTCGGCAGCCGGCGCGCGAGCATGGTCTTCCCGACCCCGGGCGGCCCGATGAGCAGCAGGTTGTGGCCGCCCGCGCCCGCGATCTCCAGGGCGCGGCGAGCGGCGCCCTGGCCGCGTACCTCGGCCAGATCATCCGGTGCCGCATCTTCCGGCGGGGGATCGAGCACCGCGCCTTCGGTTGTCTGAATTGGGTGGGTTCCCTGGAGGTGCTGCACCGCTGCCCGCAGGGTGGGGATGGCATAGACCGGTACCTCCTCGCCGGCAGCCGCTTCCAGCGCGTTCGCCTCAGGAACCAGCAGGCCGCGGGCGTGGAGCGCCTGGGCCGCCTGTGCCACGGCCAGCACGCCGGGAACGGTCCGCACCGAGCCGTCTAGTCCCAGTTCACCGACCGCCAGATGGCCCGTTACCGCGTGCTGTGCCAATTGGCCGGTGGCGATCAGCACGGCCAGGGCTATGGGCAGGTCGAGGGCCGGCCCCTCCTTGCGTCTGTCCCCGGGCGCCAGGTTCACGATGGTCCGCCGCGGAGGGACCTCGTAGTGGGAGTTGCGGATGGCCGATCGCACCCGCTCGCGCGCCTCCTGCACCGCGGGGTCGGGCAGGCCCACGATGGCAAAGGTCGGCAGCCCTGGCCCGACATCCACTTCCACGGACACGGGCAGGGCCTCAAGACCCACGATCGTGGCGCTCAAGACGGCGGCAAGCATGTAGACAGCGGGCCGTTGCCCGCTGTCTACATCGGACGGAGAGGATCAGTATTTCAGGTGGCGAGTGGTTGTCGGGAACCTCCAGGCGTCACCCGCTGCAGGATCACCACAACGGCGAGCAGCCCAAGTCCCAGGCCGTCGGTGAGCAGGCCGGGCCGGATCAGCGCCAGCGCGGCCGGTACGAGGAGCAGCCGCTCCACCATGGTCGCGGGCCGCAGGAGATACCCTATGGCGGCGCCGGCCAGACAGAGCGTGCCGATGGTTCCGGTGGCAAGCGCCAACACCGTGTGCTGCCACGGTCCCTGCCCGACAAGTATTGCCGGCCCGTAGACGAACATGTACGGCACGATGAAACCAGCGATCGCCAGCCGAACCGCCTGGATCGCGGTTTCCCACATGGGCGCCTTCGCCAACCCGGCGGCCGCAAACGAGGCCAGGGCCACCGGGGGCGTGATCGCGGAGATCACGGCGAAGTAGAGCAGGAACATGTGGGCGGCCAGCGGGGGCACGCCCAGCTTGATCAGGGCCGGGGCCAGCACACTCGCGCCAATCGCGTAGGCCGCGGTGGTGGGCATCCCCATGCCGAGGATGATGGCCACAACCATGGTAGCGATCAGCGCGGGTAGCAGCCGTCCGCCGGCCAGGTCAATGAGCAACTCGGAGAACTTGCCGCCCAGCCCGGTCAGCGAGAGCACGCCGACGATGATCCCGGCGGCGGCACAGGTGATGCCGATCTCGATCGTGCGCTTCGCCCCGTCCTCCATGGCGCCCACGATCTTGCGGAAGTTCAGGCGCGTATCCACCCGCAGCCAGGAGAGCACAACCGTGGTAGCCAGGGCCCAGAGCGCGGCGCGAAACGGCGAGGCGCCCGCGCCCATGATCATGTAGAGCAGCACAACCAGCGGCAGCAGCAGGTACCCGTGCCGGAACAGCACCTCACCGAACCGCGGCAACTGCTCCCGCGGCAGCCCGTGTAGTTTCGAAGATGCAGCGTAGAGGTCAATCATCCAGTACGCGGCCACGTAGTACAGCAGCGCAGGACCGATGGCGGCTACCGCGATCTGGGAGTACGGGACGCCGATGATGTCGGCCATGAGGAACGCCGCCGCACCCATCACCGGGGGCACTATCTGCCCGCCGGTGCTGTTCATCGCCTCGACACCGCCAGCCACCGCGCCTCGGAATCCGGTAGCCTTCATCAGTGGTATGTTGATGACCCCGTCCACCATCACGTTGGCCACCGAGGAGCCGCTGGCGGTCCCGAACAGGGCGCTTGTGATGATCGAGACCTTGGCCGGCCCGCCGCGCTTGCTCCCAGCGATGCTCAGCGCCAGGTGCACGATGAACTTGCCGATCTTTGAGGCCTCGATGAACGCCCCGAAGAGAATGAACAGGTAGACGTACCGGGCGGAGACGCCGATCGGGACCCCGTAGATACCGTTGTCGCTGAACAGGAACGATACCAGCGTGTCGAACCGGAATCCCTTGTGCATAAGTAGCCCCGGGAGCCAGGGGCCCGCAAAGACATAGAGGATGAAGATGGCGCAGAGGATGGGCAGGGCTAGCCCGGTGGACCGACGCGCTGCCTCGACGGTGACGAGTACCAGCAGTAGGCCGACGGCCACGTCCTCACGCGTCGGTGCCAGTCCGGCCCGCCCGGTGAGTTCTCTGAACACGGCGAAGACGTAGACCACCACCACCAGGCTGGCCAGGATGAGCAACCAGTCCGCCGGGGTGGGGTTCGCGCTGCCTGGCCGCCGTCCCGGAATGAGAAGGAACGCGAACACCAGTATGAAGGCCAGGTGGACGGCGTAGAACTTCTGTGGGTCGGTGACGACGCCGAAGAACCCGCCGAGTTGCAGGATGTGATAGGCGGCCATGCCGACCCCTAACACCTGCACCAGCAGGTGGAGGACACCCCCGAGCTTCCGGGTGTGGATCTCGGAGGTGTCCCCTAGTTGCTCAATGTCAACCGGCAAGCCGCCTGGCAGGTCGGCCACCGGCTCGTTTTCGCGCGCCACCCGCACCTACCGCCTCATCTCCGGCGGGATGTGCTCGTCAAGCAACCTGACGCCCTGCTCGCGGAAGAACCGCACCGCAGCGCGGTGCAGCGGCATCTTGATGTAGGCAACGTTCACCGGAATGGTCTCGCCCGCCGTGGAGTGGACGATCTCCAGGAAGTCGCGGTTGGCGAAGATCGTCTTGGTCAGCTCGTAGACGAAGTCCTCGGGCGTGTCACGGTGCACGATGGCCGCGTTCCACATCCGCACGGTCGGTATGACGTGGTCCTGCCCACGGTAGACGCCGGCGCGGATGGCGGCCCGCGCCACGAACGGGAACTTCTCTGAGAGGGTGTCAATTTGATCTCGGGTGAACCCGAAGAAGCGCGTCGGACGGGTTATCGACAGCTCCAGCCAGGCCGGGACCGGTATCCCGATGACCCCGAAGTTGATGTCCACGATGCCATCCCGCAGCGCGGTGGCGCCGTCTGCGAAGCTCAGGTTCACGATCCGCCGGGGCTTCACGCCGAACAGGTCGAGCAGCTTCATGCCAAGGAACTCCGCGGTGCTCCCGCGAGGCCCGATCTGGACCACCCGGCCGGTCAGGTCCGCGACCGACCGGATCGGGGAATCCGCAGGCACCATCCAGTGGGCGTACGAAGTGTACATGGGCCAGGCCACACGGACAGCGTCGTGCTTGGTCTTGAACTCACCGACCCCGAGCAGACCCTCGTAGAGTGGCCCCGTAGTGGTCATCCCCAGCTCGATCTCCTTCGTCTGGATGAGCTGGACGTTGTGGACCGGACCTCCGGTAACGCGGTTCGTCGCCGGAATGCCCATCTTCTCGCCGATCACCCTAGCATAGCCCCCGGCGACGACATGGTACACCCCGCCAAGGGTCGCCGAACCGATCGTCACGCTCCGCGGCCAGCCCGGTCGCAGCTGGGCCTGCACTGACGTCCCTACGAGGGCCAGTACCAGCACGGTCACAATCGCAAGCGTACGATAGACCATCATCCAGTATCCCCCCAACAGACACCCGTGCGTCGCCTAATCCAAAGTTCCGCCGGGACATCGCGCCAAGAGCCGCATCCTGTCTGGGATACAGG
>DYHL01000002.1:0-26336 GCA_020724185.1 Candidatus Nitrosymbiomonas sp.
GCAGGGCCCCCTCCAGGCGGGTCCAGGACTGGCCGTACTCAACGTGAGGTCGCGTCTCGTAGGCCTGGAGTGCCGGGGTGCCGTCGGTCCAGTACCTGCCCTCATCGAAAGAGAGCGCCTTGTACGGGCATACCTTCTGAGCGGCCTCGAACGCCTTGCGGCCAAACTTCGCATAGTCCACGGTCACGATCCCGTCTGGACGCTTGGCAATCGCGCCGGGATTGATGGCGTTGGCGGCCTTCATGCAGGGCGGGTTGTCGCATTGCTGGCAGTTGGTGGGCTTGTAGAAACCCTCCACCTGGGGAAAGGTGCCGGTCTCCATCTTGAGGACGGTCCTGTAAGCCACCCCTGGCGGCAGGCCGTTCTCAGCCATGCAAGCCACCGAACAGGCGTCGCAGCCGATGCACCGGCGGGTGTCCACCACCATGACCCAGTTCCGCCGCTCCAGGGGCTTGCCAAGTGCCCGCAGCAGTTCCCGCTGCATACGCACCAGTTGGTGCTCGCCCGGCTTCGGGGTGCGGATCGCGGCCGGCAGAACCGGCTGAGCCTGGGCGGTCCTCCCGGCCAGGGTACCCACAAGGGCGCCCCCGGTCCCGACCGCCACCGCGGCCACGGTCCCCTTCTTGAGAAAGGCGCGCCGCCGCATCACCGGGGGCGCCTGAGCTTGTTCACCGACTGCCTTCGCCACGCTATGACCTCCCCTGTGCGCCGGCTTTCCGCGCGCACCGCATGTCCTCGCCTGTCATTTGGAGTACATTCTAAATGGCATTCACCCTATCCGGTTATAGGGGGAATACCCTATTTCCTTCTAGGGTCACACTCGAAGTTGGAAACGATCAAGTGGTCAGTTGTTGCCAGAGCCAGTGGATGCTGGCGGGGTGGGTGCCGGTGGGTTACACGACGGTTCAGGCGCGCGCCCTTCTGGCAGCATCCCCAGGTCCTGGAGCTCGCCGAACTCCCCGGGGTGCTCGTGCCGGAGCCGCTCGACCGTGATCTTGCCGGTGAACATCGCTGGGTCCATCGGGAAGATGTCAGGCCGGAAGTGCGCGTTGTAGAAGTGCCAGATGATCACCGCGAACAGCGCCAGCAGGGCCTCGCCGCCGTGGGCCACGCGCGCGGCCGGCACCACCACGCCTGGGAACCAGCGCGTCAACAGCGAGGGAAACCACATGATCAGGCCGGTGATGGCCATGATCACCGTTCCCCAGAGCACTGCCCAGTACTCGAACTTCTGCCGGTAGTCAAACCGGCCAAACTGCGGCCGCTCCTGGCTCAGGCCCGACAGGAACCGGAGGTCGGCAATGAGGTCCCTGATGTCCTTTATGGTCAGGTTCATGTCGTGGCGGCGCACCGGCCGTTTCCGCGTGGCCACGACCACGAGAAGGTGGTAGAGCCCCAGCGCTACCAGGACGACCGCGAAGGTCCGGTGGATGAACCGGGTCTGGTCTATCCCCCCGAAGAGCACGATGAGCCGCTCGCCCCACCCTACGCCAGAGTACTTCTGCGGCAGCCCGGTTATCACCAGAACGTTGAAGGAGATGAGCAACAAGAAGTGCTCGGCGCGCTGCGCCAGGGAGAAGCGTTCGACGGCAGAATCACCGCGACCGCTGTTCATGCTTTCCGGCCTCCCCAGCGGGTCACTGCCCAGAACCACAGGTCCAGCGCCGTCAGGACCGCCAGCAAGCCCACAACCCCGGGGATGAGGATCTTGTAGAAGAGCTGGACCATGTACACCAGCGGGGAGTGCCGCATGCTTGGCGCCTGGTGCTCGTTCCAGGCCGTGGCAAAGAACCGCCCCGCCGTCTTGTGACAGGTCCGGCAGGTTGCCAGGACGTTTGCCGGCGCCACCGGAGATGCGGGGTCCGCGGGCCGCCGCACCGCGTGCGCGGTGTGGCAGTCGTAGCAGACCGCCGACGGCGAGGGAGCAAGCGGCGTGACCAGGCGATAGAGACGCGTCGTGACCCCGTGGAACTCCTCAACGTATGCCTGGTAGACCGGCCGCAGACCGTACCTGCCCATGACGGCCGCCTCCGAGTGGCAGTTGCCGCAGGTCTCCGGGATGTTGTTGCGAAACGCCGCGGTCTTCGGCCGCACCACCGCGTGGGCGGTGTGACACGAGGTGCAGGTTGGCACGTCGGCCAGACCCATCCGCAGGCCCTGCCCATGTATGCTCGCTTCAAAGACCTTCGCCTGGTCGGCGTGACACGTCGCGCATATCTGCTGGGCCAGGACGTGGTAGGACCGCGCCGTCTTGGCCTTGACCGGGCGGTGTGGGTAATCGGCCTGATCCGTGTGGCAGGTGACGCAGGTCAGCGGCGCGTGGACCGATGCCGCGAACTTCTTGGGGTCCACCGTGACGTCAATCTCGCCGCCGGCTGGGAAGCGGACCTTCGTGCCTTCCACCTGGTGACACGCCAGACAGGTCTCGTTGGTTTGGGCGAGCCCTGCCTGGTGAAATGCCAGCATCCAGAGGGCAGCCGACAGGATCAACCAGTACACTAAGTCCCCCCGCCAGTTGACGTCACGCCCAAGGATACCCGACGGGCGCCCTGCGCGCAACGGCCAAGGGTGCGGCTGCCCCGGCGGGGGTCACGCTGGCTGCGAGAAGGCCTACCGCGCGTACAGGACGACGAACGTCGCGTAGACGCCGGCGCTCATCATCGTGGCGCCGAGCAGCGCGGTCGTCCCGTTGACGATGGCCCAGAAGGCGTTGCGGGTCCCGGCCTTCAGCCTGCGACCACCGTGCAACACCAGGAAGGCCCCTACCGCGGCCAGCGACCAGAAAACCAGGAATGCCAGTGCCAGTCCTACCGGATGCATTGTGCTCCCCCCTCCTACGCTACCTGCTGTGCCAGATCGCCCTGAATGGCCCGAACAAGATCGCGCACCGTGGCCGCGGTTGCGCGCCGGCATTCGAGCACGCGCACTGCCTCGTCAACCAGATCCATCACCACGATCTTGGTGCGCGTTCCCGCGTCCATCAACCGCAGCACCATCTCGGGATGCCGCTCTTTGGTCTCCCGATCCACCAGAACCACGTCAGGATCGGCTGCCCGGACGCACGCCAGCGCCGCGTCCCCGGTCCGCGCGATCCCGATCACTACCAGCCCCTCCCGGTGCGCTAGGCTCCGGATCGCCCGGACGAAGGCGGTGCGCTCAGACCAGATCAGGACACGGCAGCTCATGTTCGCGTCCTCCTGTCCACATCGTAGGCCGGGCGGCGGGGCGGTACCATCGGTGCATGGAGCCATCTGAAGGGGGAAGTTCGAGGCATGGCAATCTCGCCCGGTCGGGCAGCCATGACCGGGCGACCCGTGTCCAAACGAACCAGGCAGGGTAGTCCCAACTGACCAGACCGCGGCGCCCGGTCTGGTGGAAGCGCCTGGGTGGATTGCCTAGGAGTCGGGGGGTTCGATCAGTCCCTCGCGCAGGGCGTACATGACCGCCTGCACGCGGTTCTGCAGGTGCAGCTTCTCCAGAATATTGCGTAGGTGGTTCTTCACGGTGTTCTCGGAGATCTGAAGCTGGCGCGCGATCTCCTTGTTGGCGTCGCCGCGTGCCACCAGATCGAGCACCTGGCGCTCGCGCGGGGTCAGCGTCGGACCCGGCCGCGGCGAGGGCGCGGTGAACTCCCGCAGGATCTTGGCGGCCATCGGCGGCGCCAGCGGCGCCTCACCTCGTTGCACCTGATGCAGGCAGGCGATCAGGTCGTCGGGGTCAAGGTTCTTGAGTAGATAGCCCTGAGCACCGTTCTTGAGGGCGGTGAACAGGTCGTCCTCGCTCTCGGAGACCGTCAGCATCACGATCCTGATATAGGGCATCTCCCCCTTCAGGCGCCGGGTTGCCTCCAGCCCGTCCACGCCCGGCATCCTCACGTCCATCAGCACCACGTCCGGCATGAGTTCCCGGGCGCGTTCAATCGCCTCCCCTCCGTCGCCGGCCTCCCCCACGACCTCGATGTCCGCGTGGCTCGCCAGCAGGCTCGCCAGCCCGCGGCGGAACAACGCGTGGTCGTCGGCGAGGAGCACTCGGATCTTGTCCATCATCTCTCCCTCATCACCGCGCTATGGCAGTGGGACCAATAGGGTCACGGCAGTCCCCTGCCCCTGCGCCGAAGTGATCTCCAGCGTACCGCCAATGCCCTCCGCGCGCTCGCGCATCGTCTCCAGTTCGAACCGTGCACCTGCGGCTGCCTGCACGGCCCCCAGGTTGAACCCACAGCCGTTATCGCTGACGCGCACCGCCAGGCGACCTTCCTCGACTGCCAGATCCACCCGCACGGCAGTGGCCCGAGCATGCTTCCGAACGTTGGTCAGCGCTTCCTGCACGATGCGCGTCACCTGAACCGCTGCCAGGGCCGGCACCGAAGGCACAGGGCCCTGGGCTTCGTAGCTCACCGGGATCGTGACCTGTTCCCGGAATCGCGCTATCTGGCCTCGCAGCGTCGCCTCGAGGTCCTGCTGTACGCCGGCGGTCCGCAGGCCCAGTATCGCATGGCGGACCTCATCGTAGGCCTCGTGAATGGTGAGGCGGATCTGGGCTAGTTCCTCCTGCGCATCCGACGCCCTGCCCGCCATAACGAGATCCTCAACTAGCTTGGCTTTGAGATTGAGGTAGCCCAGGCTCTGCCCCAGACTATCGTGCATCTCGCGGGCCAGGCGGTCGCGCTCCTCCAGGATGGCGAGACTCTGAACCTGCTCGTAGAGACGCGCGTTCTCGATGGCAATGGCCGCCTGGTTGGCCATCCGGGTGAGCAGGCTGATCTCATCATCCGCCGCCGGCCGCACCCGACGGAAGGCCACGGCCAGGCACCCGATGGCCTGCCCCCGGGCGGCTACCGGTACCGCCAGATGGGTGTGCAGTCCTTCCTGGCGCACTATGCCGTCCAACTCGTGGCTGATGCGCGCGTCCACCAGGTAGTCGTTCACTACCAGCGGCTGCGCGTTGCGGATGACGTACCCGGCTATCCCCTGGCCGGGCGCCAGCTCCACGCCCTTTAGGGCCTCTCCGTGCAGGCCCGCAACCGCGCGCACCACCACGCGGGCGCGGTCCTCGTCCATCAAACTGAGCATCCCAACGTCAGCGGCCAGCAGAGAGCGCGCGCCCGCGACCACGTGCTCCAGGACCTGGCTGAGATCCGAAAGCACGGTGATCTCCGTCCCCAACCTGTAGAGGGTCTCGGCCTCCCTGCGCCTGGTGGCGGTCTCCTGGAACAGCGTTGCGTTCTCCACTGCCACGCCGACCTGCTGGGCCACGGTGGAGAGCAGGCGAACGTCGGTTTCCGAGTAGCGACACCCCACCTGCCCCAAGACCGTCAGTTCCCCGAGCAGCCGATCCTTGGCGCGAAGCGGCACCCTGACGAACGGCCGACCAGCGCCCCCAGGGGCAAACGCGACCTCCCCCATGGCGGTCGCGCCGGGATCGAACCCCTTGATCCGCGCGATCTCCGCTCCGGAGGGACCCCGGAAGACGTGCGTGGTCGCCTCGCCCGGCGTGGAGGGGAAGACCGTAATCCCGCCTCCCTCGCCCCTCACCAGACCCAGCACGTGATCCACCGTCGCCTCAAGGATCGTGTTGAGATCCAGCGAGCTGGTAACGGTCGAGACAACGGCGTTGAGCGCCGCCAGTTCGTGCGTCCGGCGCTCGAGCTCTGAGGTCCGGGAGGCCACCCGTTCCTCCAGCGTGCGGTTCCACGTCTCGGCGGCCGACCGGGCCGCCTCCACGGCGCCCAGCGCCTCCTTCTGGGCTTCCAGCCGGGCCTCGGTGGCCGCTGCCAGTCGCCGCGAGGCGTCCATCTCGAAGACGCGCAGGACGCGCAGCGTCAGCGCCGCGATTATCACCGCGATGGCCGCCCGGAACAACTGCGGGGGGATCCCAATGGCGGAAAGAAACGTATCGTAGTTCACCACGCTTGCCGGAAAGAGCGGCGCGGGAGGCACGACGACTCCGGCCATCACCGCGTTGGCGGCGAAGGCCAGCGCGGTCCACCTGCAGGCGCGCGCAATGGCGTTGTACGTGAGGCCGGCCAGCCGCCGGCCTTCCATCCAGAACCCGGCCGCGGCCAGCAGCGAGGCCGGGAGAAACAGCACGTACCGGAGCCAGACGTCGGCCTGGGCAGAGGCCGGCGCCAGGATCCTGGGAACCCACTCCTGGCCGAAGGGCGGGACCGCGGCGTGGCAACGCAGGCACGAGGGGGAGCGCGTGATCTCCTCGACGGCCACCGGTGTCAGGTGAGGCACGACCGTCCAGTTCAACGCCCAGAACACCGCCAACACAAGGGGCACGAACCGGACGGCGGAGGCCCGGGGCGCAACCGACGCGATCAGGTCGGCGCCGAACTGGGCCAGCGCGAGCACGGACGCCGCGAACAGCGCCAGGCGCACGATGCGCACGGTGGGTGCGAATGCGTCGGCCATCATTGGGGAGGCCAGCCACATGTCAATCCACCCGACGCAGCCGTGCAGCACGCCAAACGCGGCCAGATAGCGCAGGGGACGGATCAGCAACAGGTCGCTGGGGCGGCGGGCCTCAAGCGCGATGGCCAGGCCCATCGAGAAGAAGGCCAAGCCGTAGACGAAGAAGACGGAGACCAGCGGTGTCATCAGCGTTCCTTCTTGTTCTCGCCCCGAGGGGCACCTGCCTGCCTCCGCGGAGCGATTCCTCCCGTGGGAGCAGGGATTACCCAGGTGGGAACGGAACTCCTGGTAGTCGCCCGCCCCGGCTGGGCAGAGTACCAATCCTCCATGGAGTGCGAGGGATGCACTTGACCCGTCTGCTGATATGGCTGCGTTCCGTGGACGCGCGCGTCCGCGCGCTCCCCAGGTTCCTGGCCGCCGCCGTAATGGTCTCCGGGATCGTGCTGGCCGCGGCCGGGGTGCTTGGGGCGGTGAGCAGCTACGACTACGCCATGAACAACCCTGAGTTCTGCCGTTCGTGCCACACCATGGAGGCGGCGTGGACGGCGTGGCAGAAGAGCGAGCATCGGAAGATAAGCTGCCACAACTGCCATCCGGCCAACATCGTCGAGAGCGCCCGGCAGGTCATAACCTTCGTCGCCCGCCAACCCCGCAAGGTGGGCAAGCACGCGGTTGTGCCCAAGGCCGTCTGCGCCCGCTGCCACGAGAGCAACGACCCCAGGTGGCGGCAGGTCGCGGCCACGCCGGGCCACCGGCTCCACGAGCAAGAGCGAAAGATCGAGTGCGTCACTTGTCACTCGCCTGGCGTCCACCGCTTCAAGCCTCCAATCGAGACCTGTGGGAACTGCCACGTCGCCCAGGCCCGGGGAGAGCGGGTCGTTCAGATCCGCGCCATGGCCGACCAGCACTGCGTCACCTGTCACGAGTTCCTCCGTCCCGAGGCCCCGTTGCAGCCGGTACGCGAGACCTGCCTCAAATGCCACCGGTTGATCCCCAGGGAGGTCGGATCCTGGCCCGCCGGCGCGCCGATGGAGTTCGCCTGCGCTCAGTGCCACAAGCCGCACGAGCAACGCCAGCCGGTCGTGGCCTGCGCCGCCTGCCACGCCGAGCCCGATGCCAAGATGCATCCCGAAGCGGTGCTGAAGAGCACGCCGTGCATTGCCTGCCACATCCCCCATCGCTGGAGGGTCGGCCGCTAGCGCCCTACAGCATCGGCACCCGTTGAAGCAGCCGCCCTGCGACGCGGTCGAGGATGTCGGCCAGGCTCGGGCCCGTGATGGTCAGGCCGTGATTGCGCAGGCCGACCACCGCGCGATGGGGGTCCGGGCTTTCCCGCACGAGCTCGGCCACGGCCTGGGCGAGCTGCAGGGTGCCGCACGGGTACTGCACCTGCGTCGAGGTAACCCCTTCCATCCACGAGTGGACGTGGATGATGGCGCCCACTCCGGGGTGAGCGGTGTAGATCATCCAGTGCTCGATGGCATCCACCGAAACACGGCGGGGCTCGATCCCAGGTGGAACGCTGAGCAGGATGAGGTTGCGCTCCGGGTCGTACCCCTTGACCAGCAGCATGTCGCGGCCCACGACGCGCATCGCGCCCTTGTTAACGCCGCTGGCGCTCATCCAGTAGCGGCGGGCGTCCTTGCGCACGCTGAGGTTGCCGTAGGACAGCCCGCCCAGGCCGAACAGCCGCCTGACGTGCTCGAGGTCTCGCGGGGGCAACAACTCCTCGATGGGAAACGCCGCCGGTAGCAGGTTGAGCGCATCCAGGCGGGCTCCGGCCTCTGCCAGCGCGGCCGTGAGTTCATCCCCTCCCCAGAGCTCTTCCTCCAGGTCGGCGTGGAACTCGTTGCTGATCACCAGCTGGGCCGATGCCAGCGGGTACATCCGGTCGAAGATGTGGCCGAAGAACGCCTGGTCGTCGGTCCCGTCCACGGCAAAGTAGCCCTGTTCCAGCGTCACGACGTAGACGCGCTCCTCGCTCCCCTCTGGCAGCAGGTAGATCACCATATTGCTGAGGGTGCGGACCAGCAGCGGGTACAGGGCCGGCAGGATCTCCCCTGTGGGTGGCGGGCCCTCGATCACCGAGACGACGAACGTCGCCTGCGCCCTGCGGCGGAACGGACGGGGGGATTCCAGGTCCACGAAGTGGAGCACGACCCTGGGCGCCTGGTCTGGGGAGGTCTCCTCAACTCCGTGCGCCAGGAGCACTTGCCGCAGACCGTCGGCGAACCATCTTTGCCTGGAGGTCCGTGGGTGACCGGCAGTGGCGAAGTTCATGGGCTCCTCCCCCTGGGGATCCTGTCCTACGGCTCGATGAGTCCTTTCCTGATCGCGTAGCGTACCAGCTCCGTCCGGTCGTGCAGGCCGAGCTTTTCGAATATGTGCGCGCGGTGCGTCTGCACGGTCTTTATGCTGATGTAGAGACGGCTCGCGATACCCTGGTTCGTGAGTCCCTCGGCGATTAGCGCAAGGACCTCGCGCTCGCGCGCGGTCAGCCCATCGAACCGCCGGCGCTCGGTCTCCCCGCTGTCCAGGCGCCTGAGATAGTCCTGCACAACGGTCCGAGCGACCGAGGGGTAGAGAAACGCCTCGCCCCGGCTTGAAGCGCGGACCGCGTCCACCAGGTCGGTGGCCGCGGCGCGCTTCAGCACGTACCCGGATGCCCCGGCGCGCAGCAACTGAAATACATAGTGCTCGTCCTCGTGCATCGTGAGCGCCAGAACCCTGACGCCGGGCATCCGCTCGCGGATCTGGCGGGTAGCCTCGATGCCGTTCATGCCGGGCATGCTGATGTCCATCACGACGACGTCGGGACGTACCGACTCGACCATCGCGACGGCCTGCGCGCCGGTGTCGGCTTCCGCAACGACCTGGATGTCGGGGTGCGTCGCCAGGATCATGCGCACCCCTTCGCGGACGATGGCGTGATCGTCCACGACGACCACGCGGATCTTCTTCACTGCTCCGCCCCGGCCTCGCGCAGCGGCAGCGTCGCCGTGATGATCGTGCCTGCTCCGGGTCTTGAGTGGGCCTCCCATCGGCCTCCCACCAGCTCGACGCGCTCGCGCATCCCTATGAGGCCGAACCCGCCATCGCGGCCGGCCGTGCGGATCCTCTGGGCGTCAAAGCCCTGGCCGTTGTCTTCAATGCGGACGCGCAACTCCCTCCCGACCAGAGCCAGACTAACGGTCACCGCGGTAGCCCGGGAGTGACGCTGCACGTTCGCCAGCGCCTCCTGCACGAGCCGGAACGCCACGGTTTCCATGGCAGGCGGAAGACGGCTGGCGATGCCACTCACTGAGAGCGACCAGGTGATGCCGCGGGGATCGAGGAGGGACTTAGCGTACCAGCGCAGCGCCGCCACAAGCCCGAGGTCGTCGAGGATGGACGGCCGCAGGTCATAGATCAGCCGGCGGATCTCGGCCAACGTCCTCTCGGCCAGGTCCCGCAACTGGATCAGGTGGGCCCGGACCCGATCCGGTGATTCCTCCTGGGCGGCGAGCTCGAGGTTCACGATCAGCGCCGTCAGGGCCTGCCCGGCTTCATCGTGGAGTTCGCGGGCGATGCGCCTTCGCTCGTCCTCGTGGGCGGTGATCAGTTTCTCGAGCAGTTCTCCGCGGGTGCGCTCCTTCGCGGCCAGCTCGCCGAACAGCAACCCGCGCTCCACGGCAAGGCCGATCTGATGGCCCACCGTCGAGAGCATCTGCAGCTCGCGATCGCTGAAGGTGCGCCCGCCCGGCAGCACTAGGTTCATCAACCCGAGCGTGCGCGTGCTCGCGCGCAGCGGAACGCTGGCGTGCCGGGTGTGGGCAATCCCCACCTGTGCCAGACGCTGGCAGTCCACGGCGTTCACGGCAAGGGGTAGCCGGTCCTCGGCCAGCAGGCGCAGGCAGTGGCAGTCCCCACCCATGCGCAGGTTCGCTTCAGCGGCAAGCGGCGCCGGCAGTCCGAAGGAGGCGGCAAGGCTCAGTTGGTCGCCCTCCCGCAGAAAGATCCACCCGGCCTCTATGCCCAGCAGCCGCGCCACCAGCCGCAACGCCTCCTGCGCCGACTCCCCGACATTGGTCAGCCGGTTCAGGGCGCCGGCGATCGAGTTCAGCAGTTCCAGTTCGCGCGTATCGCGCCAGGACCGCACGATCCACCCCACGCCGAGCATCAGGGTGAACAGCCCCGCGAGCAGCACGCCCACAAGAGCGCCCCACTCCTGTGGCCGCACGAAGGGATAACCCAATGCCAGCAGCCCTGTCAGCGCAAGCCCCCAGGTGACTAGGGTGGTCGCGGGATCACGCCGGGGCTCCTCCACGCGATGGTATCGCCGCGCGGCCACCACAAACAGCACGCCCGCAACGAACGAAGGCGGAAGCGCGCCCCACGGCCAGGGATGCCCTGCCAATCCGATCATCCAAGCCGCGAGGACGGCGAGGACGGCCGCCGCCGAGGCCCATCGCAGGAAACGCCGGTAGGCCGGGAACGATCCCAACAGCAGCAGGGCAGCGGCCAGCTTCAACAGATGGCGGCCAGCCATCCACGCCGGGGAGACCGCGGCGCCGAGGGCAACCTCTGCCACCTCGTGCGCGGTCAGAAACGCGTACGCCGCCGCCCACCACAGGACCGGTCGCCCGCGCGTGTCGAGGTAGCGCAGCAGAAGAAGAAGGGTAACGGCCAGGTGCGTGCCCACACCGAAGGCGACGGCGGCAAGCTCCCATTGCAGCGAGGCTAGACTCGGCACGGTGAACGTCTGCCCCTGCCCTCAGCGGGTCCTGACCACGACGAAATCCGCCAGAAGCAGAAGGCTCGCCTTGGCCGGACCATCAGGTAGCACGTCGAGGGCGGCGGCGGCGATTCCCGCCAACCGGTGCGCGGCGTCCATCGCGTGCCGGAGCCCGCCGAGGCGATCGAGGAGCTCACGCAATTCGTCGCGCGACCCGACATCCTGCGGCCCCTGCAGCATGCCGAGCACGCGGTCGCGGTCAGGCCCTGGCGCGTTTTGCAGTGCTGCGATCACGGGCAGCGTGATCTTGCCCGCGGCGATGTCGCTCCCGGTAGGCTTCCCGAGCAACCCCGGATCGCCGGTCAGGTCCAGGGCGTCGTCGGTGATCTGAAACGCCACCCCCCACCTGAACCCGAACTCCGCCATCGCATCGGCCGTGGCGCGCGGCGCACCGGCCAGCAGAGCGCCACACCGGCACGCCGCGGAGAACAGGGCCGCGGTCTTGCCCCCTATGATCGCGTAGTAGCGGGCCTCGTCCTCGTGCGGGCGATTGCCGGTCTCGGCCGCCATGATCTCGGCCCGGCTCATCAGCACCGCAGCCTCCGCAATCGCCGGCGCCACCTGTGAATGTCGGACGCGGCTGATCAAACCGAAGGCGGTCGCAAAAAGGTAATCGCCGACCAGAACCGCGACCTGGTTGCCCCAGCGCGCGTTCACGGTCGGAACCCCCCGGCGGAGGTCGGCCGCGTCAATGATGTCGTCGTGTATCAGCGAGGCAACGTGCACGAGCTCCACGGTCCCGGCCAGAGCGAGCCGCTGCTCGTCGGCGCCTCCGCAGGCGCTTGCGCTGAGCAGCGCCAGCGCCGGGCGGATCAGCTTCCCCTGGGCCGACAGAACGTGATCCACCAGGCCGGAGATGAACGGGTCGCTGGAAGCAAGCTCGCGCCGCAGGAGCCGGGCGAGGGCCTCGAGGTCCGCGGCCACCGGCGCGTAGATCTGATCGAGATCGCTTCCCATGGGCGAAGGCCCGGGCCTCAACGACTCCCCTCGCGCAGCGTGGCCCACGCCAGTCCCAGGGCCAGCAGTCCGGCGAGCAACGCAGCGGCGGCCGGTGCAGGCCACAGCCTGACCGCGGGCACGCCGGTCACCGCCAGGACCAGATCGCCCGCAGGCACGGCGCGCGCGGTGGCGCGCGTGTAGGTCTGGCCCTCGGAGGTCACCGGTGTGGCGTGCTGCAGCCGCGGGGAACGCGCCTGGGCAGGATCGGTGGTGAACAGCTCCAGGCGCTCGACCGGCAGCGGCAGCCTGCGGCCAAGGTCAACCTCGCCGGAGCCGGCCACGCTGTAGCCGTACGCGATCTGATGGGTGCCGGGCCGGACGATCAACCGGTCCACGATCGCACCGGCCTCCACCCGGGGCTGGTGCAGTCCCTGATGGAAGGCCACGTACCGCGCTCCCACGGGCAAGGGAAGGACCACGCCGCCCAGGAAGGTCTGGGAGCCGGCGTTCTGAAGGTGCACGGCTTCCGAGACGCGCACGTACCCTGCCCGGGCCTCTACCGCGATGCCAAGCAGGGATACCCGCAGCGGCACGCGGTCCGAAGCGTCGTGCACTTGAATGACGACCTCTGCCGGCGCCCCGCTGCTCACCAGCGCGTGGGCCGCGTAGGTCACCCCATCGCGGACAACCTGTACGAGGTAGCGGCCATCGGGGAGACCGCTGAACGCAAACCGACCGCGCGCGTCGCTGCGCGCCCGGCCGACCTGCACCGCACCCTCGGGGGCGATGAACACGAGCGCCACCTCGGCATCGGGAACGGGTTGGCCGGTGGTGCCGTTCCGCACCAGGCCGGAGGCAGTTCCGCCTGCGGGAGCACCGGATGCGGAACCGACCGCGAGGCCGGCTGCCAGCAGCGCCACCGCGACCAGCAGAGATCGCCTCACTGCCGGGCTCCTGGCCCGGCCAGTTGCCGGAAGACCTCGGAGGCCTCGGCCTCGAGGAGGGCCCGCGCCGCCCGGTAGTCGCTTTCGGACAGCTTGCCGGTCTGCCAGTCCAGGTCCAGATCGTGCAGGGCGCGAAGCGCGGCGTCGCCGGCGGCCTCCAGCGCATCGCGCGGGTCCGCCTCCGGGAGCTGCAGGGATTGGAACGCCGGCGCAAGCAGGTACGCGGCGATCAGCACCGCCACGGTGAAGAAGAGCACCTCTATCACGGCGCCCTCCGCTGCCGCTCGGGCAGAATGGCAAAGGCCGCCCCCAGAACGGCCACGACGCCGCCGATCCAGAGCCAGGACACCAACGGATGCACGAGCACGCGGATCGTTCCCCTGCCGTCCTGCGTCCATTCGGAGAGGATGAGATAGAGATCCTCGCGCAGCGAGGAGCGTATGGCGACGTGGTGCATCGGCTGCTCCTGCGCGCGGTAGAAGTACCGCTGCGGGGCGTACGAGCCCAGGAACCTCGCGCCGGCCCAGACGCGCACCGACGCCTCGGTCACGTCTATGCCGGGAAGCTCGCTGTGGCGAAGGCCTCCGTACTCAAGGGTGTACCGCCCAACGCTAAAGCGCTCCCCAGGACGCAGCGTGGCGCCGGCCTGGGTGGCAAACGCGCTGCTAGCCGCGATCCCGACCAGCATCAAGAGGACGCCTAGGTGGACCGCGTATCCTCCGTATCGGCGGCGGTTGCGCCCAAAGAGGCGCGCCAGCGCCAGGGGCGCGATCTCCCCGCGCCGGATGCGCACGCGGGTGCCCCGGGCGGTTTCCTGCACGATCGTGCCCAGAACGAACAGCGCGGCGGCATACACCAGGACGGCGCCAAGGTGGCGCACGCCGAGCAGTCCCAGCACCAGCGCACCGAGCACCGCCGCCGCCGCCGGGAGCGTGAAGTTCCTGACGAGCTGCTCGGGCGTGGCCTGCCGCCACGGCAGCAGCGGTCCAATTCCCATCAACAGGAGGATGCCAACGGAGATGGGCACCATCACCGTGTTGAAGTAGGGCGGCCCCACGTTGATCTTGACGCCACGGAAGGCCTCGGTTAGGACCGGGAACATCGTGCCCAGCAACACCACGACGGCCGCTGCCACGAACAGCAGGTTGTTTGCAAGGAAGGCCGTCTCCCGGCTTATGATCGTCTCAACCGCGCCGCGGCTCTTCAGCGCCTCCCATCGCCAGGCGAGTAGACCGAAGGAAACCAACAGCAGGACCGACAGGAAGCTCAGGAAGAGATACCCTATCAAGGGGGCCTCGGCAAAGGCGTTGACCGAGGACAGCACCCCGCTTCGCACGAGGAACGTACCGAAGATCGTCAGTCCAAAGGTGAGCAGGACCAGCGCGACGTTCCACGGCACCAGCATTCCTCGCCTTTCCTGGATCTGAATCGAGTGGAGGAACGCCGTGGCGGTCAACCAGGGCATGAACGCCGCGTTCTCCACCGGGTCCCAGGCCCAGTACCCTCCCCACCCGAGCACGACGTAGGACCACTTCGCCCCGAGCAACAGGCCCAGCGTGAGGAAGATCCACGGCACGATGACCCAGCGCCGGGAAAGCAACACCCAGGTGTCGTCCAGGCGGCCGGTGATCAGCGCCGCCACCGCCAGCGCGAACGGCACGCTCATTCCAACGAATCCCAAGTAGAGCATCGGCGGATGGACCGACATCCACGGGTTGCGCAGCAGCGGGTTCAACCCCTGCCCGTCGGGCGGGGGCGGAATCAGCGGGACGAACGGGTTGCTGGCCCCTGCCAGCAGGATGGAGAAGAAGACGGCGACCACCAGCAGCGTAGCGGCCGCGGGGCCCTGGAGGTCTGGATGGAACCGCAGGCTCCACACCGCGGTCACCATGTAGCCCGCCAGGATGAGGGCCCACAGCAGAAGCGCGCCGTCGTGCCCCCCCCAGAACGCCATGATCGTCTGTAGAAGAGGCTGGGTTGACTCGCTGGCCATGGCGACGAAGCGCACCGAGAAGTCCCGGGAGAGGAACGCCGTCATCAGCGCCGCCGATGCCAGCGCCATCAGGAGCGCCCAGACCGTGACGGCCCGGCGCCCGCTGGCGAGATACCCGCCGTGCCGTCGGGTTAGACCCAGCGCTGTTGCCGCGATCCCGTAGAGCGCGACGACCAGACCGGCCAGCAGGGCGAACCGGCCAACTTCACCCACGAGGTTCACCATTCACGCTCTCACCGCCCCGGGTGCTTCTCCTTGTACTCGACCGGGTGGGTGGAGATAACCTGCGAAGCCGCCAGTATCCCTTCGCCGTCCAGCCGCCCCTCCACGAGCACTTCCTTGCCCTCGGCGAATAGATCGGGCAGCGGTCCGCGGAAGCGCACTCTGTAGCGCGTGGTCCCATCGGTAATCGCAAACCGAGACTCGCCATCGGCCTTGACCACCGATCCCTGCTCAACTTTGCCGGCAATCCTGACCCTGGCAGCGCGCAACTCCGGCCGGAGCGCGAACTCGGTCGTGGTCAGATAGTACACCATGGAAGACCGGGCGCCGTGGTAAGCCGCGAACACCAGCCCCAGCACGATGATCGCCGCTCCCACAAACAGCTTGCGCCTCGCTGGGATCACGAGCGTCCCTGCGGCGTGCCGGCCGCCTCGGAGAGATCGGCGATCAGGCGCTGCCGCGCCACAAGCGTCAGGGCGTACCCCGCGAAGAGCGCGGCGATCACGATGTAGGCTGCGGCTACGTATCCCACTGTTACGCGCTCCCCTCGAGGGTCTCTGCCAGCGCGTCCAGGGTCCGTTCCTGGCGCACGCGCAGGAGGAGGAGCCCCGCGAACACCAGCATGAACGCCACCAGGTTGATCACGAGGGGAATCAGCATGCTGGGAGGCAGCGCCGGCCCCTGCGGACGGAAGACCGTCGGTTGTGGATGAAGCGTGCGCAGGAGGATGGCCGACCAATGGATGATGGGAATGTCCAGCACCCCCACGATTCCAATGATCGCCGCGGCCCGCGCGCCGCGGGCGCCGGGCGCCCACGCGCGTACCATCAGATACCCGATGTAGATGAACCAGAGGATCAGGGTGGTGGTCAGGCGCGCGTCCCAGGTCCACCAGGCGCCCCAGACCGCCTTGCCCCAGATGGCGCCCGAGAGGAGTGTCATGGAGATGAACAGCACCCCCAGTTCGGCCGATGAGCGGGCCAGGCGGTCCCATCGGGGGTCGCGCCGCCACAAGTACAGCACGCTGCCGGCGAACACCACCAACAGCGCGACGTAAGCGGTCACCACGCTGGGCACGTGCAGGTACATGATGCGCTGCGGCGCGCCTTGAAACAGCTCGGTGGGCGCCGCCAGCAGCGCCCAGGCGACGCCCACAAGCATCAGTGCGCTTCCGAGGAACAGCAGCACCCTCACCCGTATGCTCCCCCGGCGATTAGCCGATCATTCTTCAACGACGTACTCAAACAGCAGGAAACTGGCCGTAACGAAAATGATATCAAAAACAAGCAGTAGCTGCAATTGCGCGCCGATCGCCCAAACCGGCAACCCATCGAGAATTCCGGTCGTGGCGCCCACCGCGGCTATCACGAGTGGAAGCACGACCGGGAGCATCAGTATCGGCAGGAGCGCCTCCCGCAGGCGAGCCTGCACGATCAACCCGCCGAACAGGGTGCCCACGGCGGCCAGTCCGATCCCGCCCAGCAGCATGGGCAAGGCCAACGCGGGCAGCCGGGTCCAGATCGTTTCCGTGAACAACGCGCCGAAGAGCGGCAGGGAGATCACCTGGACAACCACCAGCCCCAGCCAGTTGGTGAGTGCCTTGGCCGCGAAGATCAGCCCGCGGTCAAGCGGGGCCAGCAGGAGCGCCGTCAGGTGGTCGCGCTCCAGGGCAAACGTGCGCGTGAACCCCAGCGTCGCGCCAAACGCGTAGGTCACCCACATGGCCGCAGGAGCAGCCTCGGGACCCGACCTCGTGGCGCCGAGCACGATGGCCAGCAGCAGCGCGAGCAGGCCCATGGCCGAGACGATCTCCCGGCCGCGCCACTCCAGGCGCAGGTCCTTGCCCACCAGCAGGCGCACGACCCTCATCGCCGTCCCTCGCGGAACCAGTCCGCCAGGAGGGCCGCGTCCAGCCCTGCCGCAGGCATGATCTCGGTGAGCCGTCCGTCCAGCATCACGGTGACGTCCGCGGCCAGCGCCCCGGCTCCGGAGGGGTCGTGCGTCGTCAGAATCACCGTGCACCCGCGCGAAGCGCAGGCGCGCAGCGTGGAGGTCAGGCGGCCGGATGCGCCCACGTCGAGCCCTGTGTACGGCTCGTCCAGAATGAGCAGATCAGGCTCGTGCAGTAGCGCTCGCGCCAGGTTCACCTGCTGGCGCTGCCCGCGCGAGAGCACGCGTACCCGGCGGAGGGCAAGCGGCCGCAGCGCGTGCTCGTCCAGGGCGGATTCAACCCTGCTCGGCGCCAGGCCGTACAGCCCCCCAAAGAACCTCAAGTTCTCCTCCACGGTCAACGCATCGTAGAGGAGCGACTCGTGCGGAACCAGTCCGATTCGCCGCCTGATCTCCGGTAGTGGCGCCGACGGCTCGCCGAACCACACCACGCCTCCGCGGGTCGGCGAAGACAGGGTAGCGATCAGTCGGAGCAGCGTGGTCTTGCCCGAACCGTTGGCGCCCAGGATCGCCAGCGTCTCGCCGGTGCGGACGCGCAGGTCCACGCCCCGCAGCACGGGCCGGTGGTCGAAGGACTTCACCAGCCCGCGCGCCTCCACCGCCCACTGGTCCACGGCGCCGACGCTCACTTGTGCGCCTCGTGTACCCGGGCGCCGCCACCCAGTTGGTCCACTAGCTCCTCCACCGCCTCAACGGGAAAGAAAAGGAAGGGATAGCCGCGGTAGGCCGTCACCTCGGCCTCCTGCTCGCGCCGGTCGTGCTGGCGGAGCGCCTCCTGTGCCTCTACAAGGCGGTCGGCAACGGCATCCTGCATGAGAAGATTGAGTTCGCGGATGCGCTGGGTGGCCGCCCTGCGCTCCAGCCGCGTCAGGTCTGCGGCGTTCTCAAGGCGACCGATCAGCGCCCACTTCTCGGCCACCAGCGCGGCGTGCGGCCCACTTCCGGAGGGCAAGAAACGGTCCGGGTTGTGCTGGAGGTCCAGCAGCAGGCGCTGCAGCCGGTGGCGCTCGTCCTGTGAGGGCGCGCCCGCGGGAAACGGCAGGTGGAGGGTCGCCGTGACCGTGGCGTAGGCCGGAGGACGCACCCCGTAGAAAGCTTCGATGACGGCGTCGGTAGCGCGATCGTAGCGCCCGCCGCTGATCCCGTGAATGAACAGGTCAGAGATGACCAGGCGGGCGAACGCGGTCAGCGCAAGCGCGCGGGGCCGAATCCCCATGGCCGCGAACGCCGGATCATCGGGATCACGGGGAACCGGACCCGCATCAGAGCCGCCGGCGTGGAACCTGCTGCCGCCGGCGCCGACGAACAGCGCCTGCCTCTGCCCGCCGTCCACCAGCCAGAATGGCAGCTCGATCTGCCCCGGCCCCACCGTCAGGTCGGGAAACGGCTGGGCGCCGGTGCGGATGCCGTAGTGCGCGCGGTAGGCGGCCAGCGTCGCGTTGTGCACTGCCGCAAACCTATCGGCATGGTGCGCGATGGAAAGCACGAAGCAGCGGAACGCCCGGGTGCGGGCAAGCCACGAAACCGGCAGGTCAAGGTAGGGACGCGGCCCTTCCAGCGCGCGGCGCGTCGCGGTCATGGCCCCTGCGAGCCCCAGGCGAGAGGGCTGGGCCGGCAGGAGGCGCGCCCGGCTCCATCCCAGGGCCAGAGCAGGGCCGCCGGCCGTGTGCAGGCCTGCCTCTATGGCTCCCAGAAACGCCTGCCACTGCTCGGAATCGGGCGCTGGAAGCGCCTCCACCGGTACCTCAGGCCCGGCGCGCGAGAGCACGATCCGCTCACGGCGGAGCAGGCCGTCGGCCCGGGGCACCTCCGCGGCGATCTCCTCAACCGCGTCGCTGTCCACAATCAGGTCGAGCCCCACGCCCCCGGGCGGCACGATGCGCGCCAGGGCCAGGTACTTGATCCAGATGCCCGGATGCGCCAGTACGGGCTGGTGGCCGGTGCAAATCACCTGCTCTGTGCCGTAGTCGGGCGCCTCCAACCCCAGCTCACGGGTGTAGACCGAGGCCAAGGCCAGCGCCTCGCGGCGGGCCGTGCGGCGGAGCTCGCCCAGGGAGAGACCGCCCACCTGGACGGTCGCGGCGTCAAGCGCCAGCCGGTTGGCCCTTCCCAACTCCGGCCACGAGCCGTAGGCAGGGACTCCCACGGCCACAGGGGAGGTGGTTGGGATCTCCAGTTCAAGCTCGGGCCAGCAGGGCGGCCCCACGACCTCGGCCATCAGATCAAGCCGTCCCAACGGGCTATCCCTATCTCCTCGCGGCAGACGAACGCCTCGCCGTACCGCCGGTGTATCAGGCGACCCCAGTAGGCGCTGGTCTCTCTTATAGCGTCGAGGAGCGCGGCGTTTCCCCGCTCGTCGCCGAACTGCGAGGCGTAGGCCGCTATCGCCGCCATCTTGGTCTCGATGTGATCGGAGATGTCCACGATGAACGACGGTTTCACGTGGAGCCGGTAGTGAGTGCTGAAGAAATGGAAAACGCGGTCAGGGTAGTGCGGCTCGCCCTGCATCGAGGTCCGCGTCAGCTTGGCGGTGAAACGGGCGGCCTCAGCCAGCGCGCAGGCCGCGACGTGATCGGGATGCGCGTCCACCCAGTACGGGACGAAGAGAACGTCGGGGCGCACCTGCCGAATCACCTCTGCCACCTGAAGCCGCGCCTCGATCGTGTCTTGGAGAAACCGGTTGGGCAGGCGAAGGGTCAATCGGCGCCGGACGCCCAGCAGGCGTGAGGCCTCGTCTGTCTCCGCGGCCCGCCGTTCGGGCGATCCAATCGGGGTGGGCTCGCCATCGGTCAGGTCGCAGACGACGACCTCGTGCCCCTGTGCGCGCAGCAGGCAGACCGTGCCGCCCATCGCGATCTCAACATCGTCCGGGTGGGGACCTATGGCTAGGACAACGGCCAACGCTGCACCTCTTCGCGAAGCACCTCTTCGTAGTATTGCCGCCTGGCGTCCACGTCGTCCAGCCCGCCCCAGAAGCGACGCTCGGGGTTCTTGTAGATGCGCGGGACCGGGAGCTCGCAGACCCGCAGCCGGTGGTGCGCCGCCTGGATCCACACCTGCAGCGGTAGGCCGTAGGAGGGCTCGGTCAGCGTCATGCGGCGGAGCGCGCCGGCGCGGTAGGCCTTGAAGCCGCAGAACGCGTCGGTGATCGCGTACCCGGTGAGCACCCGCAGGCGGGCCGTGATCTCCTCGTTGAGCTGGCGCCGGTCGGCCGGAGGATCGTCGCCGCCGATCCTCGGGTCCAGGTACCGGCTTCCGGAAACGATGTCGGCGTCCTCCAGCGCGGCCACGAACTGAGGTATCTGCCGGGGCTCGTGCTGCTCGTCGCAGTCGAGCGTGACCACGGCGTCGTACCCGTGGGCCAGGGAATACGCAAACCCATCAATCAGTGATTGGCCGTAACCCTCGTTATGCGCGTGGGTTATGACGGTGATGTCGGGGTAGGACCGCAGCACCTCGGGGGACCGATCGGTCGAGCCGTCGTCCACGACGAGCACGGATGAGCCCTGAGCCCACCGCCGCACCTCGTCGAGTACACGGGCGAGCGTCGGCTCCTCGTTGAAAAGCGGTAGAACTGCAACTGTTCGGCGCATGCACGGCTACAGCAGCTTGACCCCGTTTATCTGTAACTTGAAGCCGCACCCCAGAAATTCCGCGGCGCGCCGGCACATCAGCATCCGGTCCAGGAAGATCTCAAAGTACTCCATGACCTGCGACATCGTGGTGTCAATCGTCAGCTCCAGGGTGATGGTCTTGCTCTTCTCGTCCACCCGCAGGAACGAGTGCTCCGCGGCGTAGTTGACACGGTCGTGGATGTCAAAGGTCTTGGGTTCGGGGTTGCGCACGCGCGAGCGATGGACGTCGGACTTGTCGGCCAGGATAACCGCGGCGCCAACGGCGCTGACCACGTCCCCGTGCCGTTCTTCATGGTTGCCTATGGCGCCCATGACGATGGCCCGCTCCTCGGGCGGCATCTGCAAGCGCGCCAGGATGCGGTCGGCCAGCATGGCAGAGGCCTGCTCGTGGTTCGTGCGGCTCACCAGGTTGCCGAGGTCGTGCAGATAGGCCGCGATCGCCCCCAGCTCGACGGTTCTTGCGTCATGCCCCAGCCTGCGCAGGACGTTGACCGCGATGTTCGCGCTCAGGCTGGCGTGGCGCACCCCGTGCTCGGTGTACCCGATGACCCCGGTGTACTCGTTGGCCTTCGTGATGAAGGCCTCGACTTCGGGATCGCGCCTGACATCTTCCTGGGTCGGCGTGCCGATGGGGCGCTGCTCCGTGGTCACTCCTCTCCCTTCGGCTCAGCCTTGGAGCGGACGTAGCTCACGGCCCCGCGGTCGGCCTTGACCCTAACGTTAGGCGCCAGGTCCAGGTTCAGGACGTCTTCCTTGATCTCGGCGATGGTGGCGTGGATTCCCCCGATGGTCACCACCCGATCGCCGCGCCGAAGGCCGTCGAGCATCTCCTTGCGCTTGCGCGCCTGGGCCCTCTGGGGGCGGATCATCAACAGGTAGAAGACCACGAAGATCAGAACCCACAGAACGATCACCGCAACCTGCGACTGCTGTTGGGGCATCGGCAAACCCTCCTACTTGATTAGAGCCGGGAAACGGTTTCTACGATCCGGGCACGTCTCCTCTAACTTACCATCGCGAGGCATACCTCGCCAGTACCCTTGACATCCAGTGCTCGTACCGGTCATCGCGCAGCGCCGAGCGTGCCTCCTGGAGCAGCGTGCCCATGAAGGCCAGGTTGTGGTAGGTCGCCAGGCGGGGCCCCAGCATCTCGTCGGCGGCGAAAAGGTGCCGCAGGTAGGCGCGCGTGGTCCGCGCGCAGACACGGCAGGCGCAGTCCGGGTCCGGCGGCGAGAGGTCATCCCGAAACCGGGCGTTCCTGAGGTTGATCCTGCCGGACCGCGTCAGGAGGACACCGGTCCGGGCCACCCGTGTCGGCAGCGCGCAGTCGAAGAGGTCTATCCCGCGGGCGATGGCCTCCAGCAGGCCTGGCGCGTCTCCAAGACCCATGACGTACCGCGGCCGCTCTGGCGGCAGCTCGGCGACGACGGCCGCGATCGCATCCTGCATGACCTCGCGGGGCTCGCCCACCGAGAACCCTCCCAGCGCGTAGCCCGGGAACTCTAATGCTACGGTCCGCCGCGCGGCCTCGGCGCGAAGTGCGGGATCGAACCCCCCCTGCACTATCCCGAAGAGGGCTCCGGTACCGCTCCTGGCGTGGTGCTCGCGGGAACGCACGGCCCAGCGCAGCGTCTGCTCAAGCGCCGCCCGATCCTCGCCGGGATCGTGCGGGTAACCCAGGCAGACGTCCAGCGGCATGACGATGTCGGAACCCAGTTGCCGCTGGATATCCACCACGCCCTCGGGCGTAAACCGGTGCAGGCTGCCATCTATCGGCGACCGGAAGGCGACGCCTTCATCGTCTACAGTTCGCGTCTTCGCCAGACTGTGAACCTGGTACCCGCCGCTGTCGGTGAGGATTGGCCCTGACCATCCCATGAACGCGTGCAGCCCCCCTGCGCGCGCGATGATCTCAGGGCCGGGCCGCAGGTAGAGATGGAACGCGTTGGCCAGGATCATCTGCGCGCCCGTCTCCGCAACCTCTTCGGGGGTCAGCGCCCGGACGGTCGCGTTGGTGCCCACCGGCATGAACGCCGGGGTCTCAACCTCACCGCGGAGAGTACGAAGACAGCCGGCACGCGCGGCGATGCGCGGCGCCTGGTGCACGACCTCAAAGTCCATTGCGGTAGGTGTGGCTACGGGTAGATCCCGCGTATCATCAGCGCCTCCGCGACGCGCTCGACCGCGCGCTGCAGCGCGGCCAGCCGGTAGGAGATGCCCTGCGAGCGGGCCAGCTCGATCACCTCGTGAACGCTGCGTACCATGATCCGTTCGAGGCGCTGGTTGATGTCCTCCTCGCTCCAGAAGAACAACTGCAGATCCTGCACCCACTCGAAGTAGGAAACGATCACACCCCCGGCGTTGGCCAGGACGTCGGGCAACACCGTGATCCCTTTCTTCTCCAAGATCGCGTCGGCGTCAGGCGTGGTGGGGCCGTTGGCGCCTTCCACGATTACGCGGGCCTTGATCCGGCCGGCGTTAGCATCGGTGATCTGACCTTCCAGGGCAGCCGGCACAAGGTAGGTGCACGGCAGTTCCAGCAGTTCCTGGTTCGTCACGGCCTGCGTCCCGGGGAAACCGACCACGCTCTTGGTCTGCGCCACGTGCCGCAGCAGCGCGGGCATGTCCAGCCCGGCGGGATTGTAGATGCCGCCGAACACGTCGCTGACGCCCACTATCTTGCAGCCCTCGGCGTGCATCAACGCGGCGGCGGCCGATCCGACGTTCCCGAACCCCTGGACGACCACCGTTGCTCCGCTCCAGGGAAGGCCCAGCAGGCGCGCCGCCTCGCGCGCGGCGATCATGCAGCCGCGGCCGGTCGCTTCCCTCCGACCCACCGAACCGCCGATTGAGACCGGCTTGCCGGTCACGACGGCGGGCACCGATTGGCCGGCGTGCATGCTGTTCGTGTCCATGATCCAGCCCATGACCTGCTCGTTGGTGCCGACGTCCGGCGCCGGGATGTCACCCAGGGGATGCATCATCACGCTGATCTCGGAGGCGTAGCGCCGGGTCAGCCGTTCCAGCTCGCCCGAGGACAGCGTCGTGGGATCCACTATCACCCCGCCCTTGGCGCCGCCGTAGGGCAGGTTCACCAGGGCGCACTTCCAGGTCATCCACATGGCCAGGGCGCGGACCTCGTTGAGGGACACGTCCTGGTGGTAACGGATCCCCCCCTTGCTCGGTCCCAGCACGGTGCTGTGGTGCACGCGATATCCCGTGAAGATCCGGATGGACCCATCGTCCATCTTGACAGGGAAGTTGACGGTCAGCTCGCGGTGCGGTGTGACCAGATACTCCTTAATCCCCCGCTTGAGCGTCAGGCGTCCTGCCACCTGCCAGAACTGCTCCAGAGCCATATCCCACGGATCGTCCCTGATCGGTACGGTCTTCGTGGCCGTCTCGCTGGAGCCCGCTGTATCCACCATTCGACCTCCCTGCTCACCCATCTCATCCTTCCTGTTGCAGGACGCCTTTTCCTCCAGGGTAGCCGGCCCCCCAGGAGTTGCCGCCCCTGGGGTCAGACTGTAGAATGTCGCCGTACGTACGCACCTGTTGGAGGCTCAAATGCCCGAGGAAAACGGCGCTGCCGCTTCGATCACGACTGAGGCCCCGGTCTCCTCACTGAATCCCGGCGGGCGACCTGCATCCGCCCCGAAGACCCGTGCGGTTGAGATCCGCGAAACCGTGAACAGCGGCGTTGAGATCCGCGCCAAGGCGCCGGAGGACGAGAACCTCAAAAAGCTGCTGGGCGGGCTGGGAGCATACCAGAACCCCCTGCGCCCGGGTGTCTGGCAGGTTGACCACCGGTACCGCGCCGAGGCAGTGCGCCGGCTGGAAGCTGCCGGGTACGCGGTCACCGAAGCCTAGTAGTGAACGCCGGACACTCGAGGCCCTGGTTCGTTCCGGCACAGCAGAGGCCAGGCTGGCTCGCCGCGCGCGAGCTGTTCTGCTCTTGGCCAAGGGCCACTCACTCGGTGGGCACGACGGCAAAGCAGATTGGTCTGGCGCCTCGGATGGTCCAGCATTGGAGGCGCGCCTTTGTCTCTCGTAGGCTGGATGGTCTGCAGGATGCTCCTGTCCTACATCGACTGGCACAACAAACACCCAAAGCCGTTCCTGTGGACCTACAACAATCCCAAGAGGAGAATACGTATCACTCATCAATGACTCAGTCCACTAGGAGTAGAACGCCATCAGCTCATCCAGATGCGCACGGTGCAGGGCGCCGGTCAACTGGTCGCCATCCACCTCTACAACAGCCGGCGCCTGCCGTGCCCTGTTTCGTGACCTTCAAGAAGTCGTCGTTCCCCCCATCCGGTAGATGTCCGGCCGTTGTGGTGGGGTCCCTCGCGTTTGCTGGCCTCCTACGGATAGATCCCGCGGATGTGGATCGCGTTCGCCACCCGGCTGATGGCCCGGATCAGCGCGCCCAGCCGCAGCGGGACCTTTCGCTCGTCCGCCATCTGCCAGACCTGGTGAAAGGCCGGCATCAGGATGCGCTCCAGGTGCGCGTTGACTTCCTCCTCGCTCCAGAAGAACTGCTGCAGCCCCTGTACCCATTCGAAATAGGAGACGATCACGCCCCCGGCGTTCGCCAGGATGTCCGGGATGACGGGGATCTGGCGGTCGTAGAGCACCTTGTCCGCGTCCGGGGTGAGCGGGCCGTTGGCGCCCTCCACGATCAGGTGGGTCTTGACCCGCGGCGCGTTCTCTCCCGTGATGGCGCCTTCCAGGGCGCTGGGAATGAGGATGTCACAGGGAAGTTCCAGGAGTTCCTCGTTCGAGACCCGGTCCGCGCCGGGAAACGCGACCACGGACCCCGTGCGTCCCTTGTGGTTCAGCGCCTCCCGCGGGTCGAGGCCCTTGGGATTGAAGATGCCGCCCCGGGAGTCGCTGACGGCGATGACCCGGCAGCCGAGGTCGTGCAGCAGGCACCCCGACACCGAGCCCACGTTGCCGAAGCCCTGGATCACCACGCTGGCGCCGTTCAACGACAGGCCGAGGAGCGTGGCGGCCTCGCGCGCGGCGAGCATGACGCCGCGGCCGGTGGCTTCCACGCGGCCGTAGGACCCGCCGATCTCCACCGGCTTGCCGGTGACCACCGACGGGGTCGAGTAGCCCCGGTGCATGCTGTAGGTGTCCATGATCCAGGCCATGATCTGCGGGGTGGTCCCGACGTCCGGCGCCGGGATGTCCCCCTCGGGGCTCATCATCAGGCTGATCTCGGTGGCGTACCGCCGCGTCAGGTGCTCCAGTTCGCTGGCGGACAGTTGCTTGGGATCCGCCGTCACGCCGCCTTTGGCGCCGCCGTAGGGCAGCCCGACTAGCGAGCACTTCCAGGTCATCCACATGGCCAGCGCCCGGACTTCGTTGAGGGTGACGTCGGGGTGGTAGCGAATGCCGCCCTTGGTCGGTCCCAGGACCGTGCTGTGGTGGATGCGGTAGCCGGTGAACACCCGG
>DYHL01000002.1:26346-34455 GCA_020724185.1 Candidatus Nitrosymbiomonas sp.
CCGTCGTCCATCCGGACCGGGAAGCTAACGGTCAGTTCGCGCTTTGGGTACGCAAGAAACTCTCGGATACCCCGCTTGAGCGGCAGATAGTTTGCGGCCTCGTTGTACTGCCGCAGCGCCATCCCCCACGGGTCTTCCCGGGGGGTCGTCACGGGAGTTGCGGTACTCATCTCCTCCTCCTTCACGCGGCGATCTTGATCTCGGGCCGGGGTTCGAGTTCCTGGGCGAGATCCCGCTGCGCGACCTCTTCGCGGGTCGTCATTCCGATCCCTCCCCGCGCGCGGACATGCGGACTCCTCTCACAGGATGGCGCACCCGCCGTTGGGCCCTCCATCGGGCAGGGACCCGATTTTCTCGCCCTCTGGGCGCCGCCCGAGGCCTGCGGTTGGAGTCGGCGTCGAGGACTACCCACGTCCACACATCGCCGACAGGTAAGGCCCTGATGTGTCACTCATTTTGGATTCAGTCCACTAGAGAATCAGCATCGCGTCGCCGAAGCTGTAGAACCTGTAACGCTCCCGCACCGCCTCGGCGTATGCCTTCAAGACTGCCTCGCGCCCGGCGAACGCGGAAACGAGCATGAGCAGCGTGGTCCTGGGCAAATGGAAGTTCGTAACGAGCCCCTGCACCGCGCGGAAGGCGTAGCCCGGCGTAATGAACAGATCGGTCCACCCGCTGTAAGCCTGAATGCGGCCGTGTGGGCCGGCTGCGGTCTCCAGGGCTCGCACCGCGGAGGTGCCCACCGCTATCAACCGGCCGCGGCGCGCGTTGATGGCTGATGCGGCCTCGGGCATAATCGTGGAGTGCTCGGCCTCCATCCGGTGCTCGCGCACATCCTCCGTGCGCACGCTCTGGAAGGTTCCGATTCCAATGTGCAGGGTCAGCGTGACCAGCCCCACGCCCCCATCGCCGAGCCGGGCCAGCAACTCGGGCGTGAAGTGCAGTCCGGCGGTGGGCGCTGCCACCGAACCGTCCGCCCTGGCGTAGACGGTCTGGTAATCGTCGGGGCCGGTCTCGTCACCGCGGATGTACGGGGGTAGCGGCACCTCGCCGGAGGAGAGGAGCAGATCCAGCATGGTCTCGCCCGAGAGCAGACGCACCAGGCGGCGGCCGTCCGGCAGACGGCCCACGACCTCCAGGGGCGCCGTGCGCGGACCCACCTCGACGATCGTGCCCGGCGGAAGCCGGCGTCCTGGGCGCGCTAGCGCCTCCCAGGCGCCCTCACCTCCGGATCGGCCTCCGGACGGGCGGAGCAGCAGCAGTTCCACCGCTCCCCCTCCGCTGCGCCGGCGCCCGCGCAGCCGCGCCGGGATCACACGGGTGTCGTTCACTACGAGGATGTCCCCGCCACGCAGGTAGTCGCCGATCTCGCGGAAGATGCGGTGTGCCGTGCGCTTCGTGGACCGGTCGAGCACGAGCAGCCGCGAGGCGTCTCGGGGTGAAGCCGGGCGCTGCGCGATGAGCTCGGGCGGAAGTACGTAGTCGAAATCGGACAGGCGCATCAGGGACGCGCGGCGATCGCGACGCCCGTGTAGAAGTGCTTGAGGATGGCGGTGTAGTCGCGGCCTGCGAGCGCCATCCCGCGGGCGCCCCACTGGCTCATTCCCACGCCGTGCCCGAACCCCCGCCCTGCGAGCTCGACCGTGCCCTCGGTCGGGTAGGAACGCACCGCAAACAGCGTGCTCCGCAGCACGCTCGTGCCCACCGCCGTGCGGAACTCGGTGCCCCGCATCTCGCCTCCCCCGGAGGCAGCCGCGAGCCGGAGGACCATCACGCGTCCGGACGGGCTGGTGGAGGCAACCTCAAGGCGTTGAAGACCTGCCGGGGCGCGGCCCGCGCGCTGCAGCCGCGCCTCGATCACCGCCATCTCGAGCCGGAGGGTCCACTCGTGGTTAGGCGCGTCCCTGGATAACGGATCGGGCACGCCGCGCAGGTAGGGCGTCACGCTGCCCCAGACGTACTCGCTGCTCTCCGTGGCGCCGCCTGAGTCGGCGTGGAAGGCGGCGAATGCCGGCCTGCCGTTGTGGAGTAGGACGAGCCCGCGCGTGGCGTCCACCGCGGCCGTTGTGCGGGCGTCCTCGGCCGCCACCCCGCCGTAGACCTGCGAATCGGTCGTTGCCCGCACGTCGTAGCCCTCGGCGGCGAACCTCCCGGCGCTCTGCACGGCCAGTGAGCGTGCGGCGATCGCCTGAGCGCGCAGTGCCTCGGGCGGCCAGCGCGGATCCATCTCGCTGCGCACCACGCCGTAGAGGTACTCCTCCAGGTCGAGCTCGTTGATCGCGGTCACGCGGCCCACCGCGGTGCGCTTCAACTCGATTAGCCCCCGGTACGGCCTGCCGCCGAGTTGGAGGAAGGCGCCCCGCGGCGCCAGGCGAACCGTGGCGCCGTAGCCGACGCCGTCCAGTTCAAGCCCGCCGGCCGCGGCGCGCACGGTCAGCCGTCCTGATTCAAGCGTCTCGCGGCGGCCTGACTCGACGTCCAGCAGATCAAACGGTCCGGCGCAGGTTATGGTCAGGAACTCCTGGCCCAGCAGCAACCCCACGCGGACCAGATCCGAGGGCTGCGCCGTCCCCTGCCAGGCGCGCGCAGGCGCGCCGCCGGCGAGCAGCACGACGGCCGCGAGCAGCGCCACGCCCACGAGCAGCGTAAACCTACCCGGCGGCTTCATTTTGTCCACAGGCCCCCCTGCACGCGCGGCCCCTCGGGCTGAACCAGACCCAGGTGGGCATACGCCGCCGAGGTGGCGCGCCGGCCGGACGGTGTGCGGACAATGAGCCCGGCCTTCAGGAGATAGGGCTCAACCACCTCTTCGAGGGTGTCAATGTCCTCGTGCAGCGATGCGGCCAGGGCCTCGATGCCGGCCGGGCCGCCGCCGTAGATCTGGATCAAGGTGCGCAGCAGATCGCGATCGAGGCCGTCCAGCCCAAGGTGGTCCACGCCCTCGAACTCCAGCGCTTCCTGTGCGACCGCCTGGGTTATGACGCCCCCGGCCCGCACCTGGGCGTAGTCGCGAACCCGACGCAGCAGGCGGTTGGCAATCCTGGGAGTGCCGCGGGATCGGCATGCAATCTCCTCTGCTCCACCCTGCTCCACCGGCACCTGCAGGATCCCGGCTGACCGGAGAACGACCCGCGTCAGGTCCTCTTTGGTGAAGAAGTCGAGGTGGTGGAAGATGCCAAACCGTTCCCGCAGCGGAGATGACAGCAGCCCGGCCCGCGTCGTCGCTCCTACCAGGGTGAAGGGACGGAGTTGGTAGCGCAGGGTGCGCGCGTGCTGCCCCTTGTCCAGGACGAAGTTCACGCAGAAGTCCTCCATGGCAGGGTAGAGCAGCTCCTCGATCCCCCGCGAGAGACGGTGGATCTCGTCAATGAAGAGGACGTCCCCGGCGTTGAGGTTGGTGAGGATCCCCATCAGATCGCCGCCCCGCTCCAGCGCCGGACCGCTGGTGCCTACGAGCTGCGCGCCCATCTCCCGGGCCACGACGGCGGCCAGCGTGGTCTTGCCCAGCCCGGGCGGGCCGTGGAGCAGGACGTGGTCGAGCGATTCGCTCCGGCCGCAGGCGGCATCAATGCTGATGCGCAGCCCCTCGATGACCCGCGCCTGTCCGATGCACTCGTCCAGCCGTTGCGGCCGAAGGCTGCGGAGGACGTGTTCCTCCTCGGCGGCGACCTCGGGATCCAGCCGCTGCCGGCTCATTCTACCCCGCCCCGTTCGAGCCGGTAGACTTCCTGGAAGAGCGCCTCAACCGAGTCCAGGTGCGGGGCGCGGCGGAGCGCCTCCTCCACCATCCGGTGGGCCTCGGCCGCACGGTGTCCGAGCTGGCGGGTAAGCACCTCAATGACCTCCTCGCGGAAGTCGGCCTCCGGAGCTTTGGGCGGCTCGGCGGCCTCGCGCAGCAGCGCGTACTTGCCCATCTTGCCGTGCAGGGTGGCGATCACCTTCTCCGCGCTCCGGCCGCCGATGCCCGGCAGCCGTTGCAGGAAAGCCGCGTCCCGCCGTTCGATCGCGTCGGCTATCTCGTGGACCGACCGCACCATGGCGCGTACTGCCTTGGTCGGCCCCAGGCCATCCACGGTAATGAACCGCTCAAAGAACTCTTGCTCGACCTCGCGCAGGAACCCTATCAGCACCGGCCGGGGCTGGTTGGCGGTAACGTGGTAGGAAATGAACAGTTCCAGCGGCGCGTCCCCCTCGCCCGAAGGCAGCGCCGCTTCCACCACGGGCGGCAGCGACACCTCGTAGCCCACGCCGCCGACCTCGAGCACGATCGCCCCCTCGCCGCGGCGCAGCACCTGCCCGCGCAGGAACCGGATCACCGCGTCACCGCCCGCAGGCGCGCCAGCCCCGCGTACGCGAGCGCCAGGGCGTCGGCAGCGTGCGGTTCGGGCAGGCGGCGCAGTCCCAGGAGCGCGCGCACGGCTTCCTGGACCTGGGTCTTCGTGGCCCGGCCCGAGCCGGTCACCGCGCGCTTCACCACGCTTGGCGCCAGCGTCACCATCCGGGTGCGTGAAGCGGCCACAGCCAGGCAGATGACGCCGCGCGCGTGCCCCAGCACGATGGCGGTCCTGGGGAACCGAGGGTGCGCGAACAGATCCTCGAGGACCACCAACTCGGGCCGCGCTTCGCGCAGCAGTTGCGCAACGTCCTCGTGCAGGTGCTGCAGGCGGACGATCAACTCGCCCCGGCGCTCCGTCGTCAGCACTCCCATCTCGAGGACCCTGGGGCGGGTACCCTCGCCTTGAAGGACGCCGTACCCGGTGTGTTCCAGACCGGGATCAATCCCCATCACAAGAGGCACGCTACCCAACCTGCTGCAGTATCTCGTCAGGGATGTCGAAGTTGGCGTGCACGTTCTGCACGTCGTCCAGATCCTCGAGCGCGTCCAGCAGCCGGAGCACCTGCTGCGCTTCCTTGCCTTCAACCCGGACCGTGGTCCTGGGGTGCATCCGGACCTCCGCGCTGGACACGGTCAGGCCCCGTGCCTCCAGGGCCTGCTTGACCTTGAAGGCCGCCTCCGGAGCGGTGAGGACCTCGAAGGCCTCGTCGGTGGTGCGCACGTCCTCGCCTCCTGCCTCCAGGGCCGCCAGGAGGAAGTCGTCCTCGGAGAGGGCGCCCTTTGGCGCGGTTACCGTTCCTTGGCGATCGAACATCCACGCCACCGAGCCGCCGCCCAGGTTGCCTCCGTGCCGCGTGAAAACCGCGCGCACCTCGCTCGCGGTGCGGTTGCGGTTGTCGGTCAGCGCCTCCACCATAACCGCCACGCCGCCCGGCGCGTAACCCTCGTACACAACCGTCTCATAGTTCGCGCCTGCCAGCTCCCCGGACCCGCGCTGCACGGCCCTGTGGATGTTGTCGCTGGGCATTCCGGCTTCCCTGGCTCGCTCGATCGCGGCGCGCAGGCGCATGTTGGCGTCAGGGTTGCCGCCGCCCTCCTTGGCCGCCACCATGATCTCACGGGAGACCTTGCTGAACAGTTTGCCCCGAACCAGGTCAACCTTCTGCTTCTTTAGCTTGATGTTGTGCCACTTGGAATGCCCGGACATGGCGCATGCACCTCGCTCAGCGTCCCTGCTGGTCGGCAACCGGATCCGTCACGGTCACGGTCCGTGAGGCCCGCGACCCGCTCAATCCGACTGCCGTTACGGTAATCACGTACTGCGTGCCGGGCGCCCGGTAAGACGGCCGGAACTCGTAGGCGAATCGGCCCGCGGCGCCGGACTGCATCGAGACCTCCGCCGCCCTGGCGCCTCCACCCGCACCCTCGGCGGTCACCACGATCGTCACCATGGCGCCGGGTGCCGTGGAACCCTCGATGGTGAAGGGCGGCGCCAGCAGCGCGCCATCGGCCGGCGCGGACACGGCGAGCGGGGTGGGCTCCGTACCTCCACCGACCGAACCGCCGCCGGTGAGATCGTACCGCGTGGGCGCCGTGGCGCGGGTAAACACCTCGCGCCGGGGGTGAGGACAGGCAGGCGTCGCCAGTTGCCAGGTTCCTGCGCAGACGGTTGTTACGACCACGCCCTCAGGAGGCGTCCAGTCGGTGGGCGGGTGAGTGGAAGTGGCCTCCCGCATGAACGCGGCCCAGATCTCTGCCGGCACCATGCCGCCGACCACCCTGCGCATCGGCGTGTTGTCGTCGTTGCCCACCCACACGGTGGTCGCGAGGTGCGGGGTGTAACCCACAAACCAGGCGTTGCGGTAGTCGTCGGTCGTCCCGGTCTTGCCCGCGGCCGGGCGGCCAATCGCGGCGGCCACGCCGGTCCCGCGCTCGATCACGCCCTTGAGAATGTCGGTCATCACGTAGGCGACCTCAGGCGAGAGGCCCACCTGCCGCCGACTCCGGTGCTCTTCCAGCACCTTGCCGCGGGAATCGGTGATCCTCAGAATGGCCAGCGGCTGCGCGCGCAGGCCGCCGCTGGCCAGCGTGGCAGCCGCGGTCGTCATTTCCAACGGGGTTACGTCGGCCGATCCCAGCGCCAGGGACAGGTGCGGCTGCAACGGGCTCTCGATCCCCATTGCCCGTGCGGCCTCGATGACCCGCTCCGGGCCCAGCTCAACGAGCATGCGCGCGGCAGGCACGTTTATCGAGCGCTCGAGCGCGCGCCGCAGCGTTACGGGCCCGGAATACTTGCCATCGTAGTTCTTGGGGCTCCAGTCCGGAGCGCCGCGGATCTTGTACGTGATCGGCTCGTCTTCGAGGACGCGCGTGGGCGGCACCCCCTGCGAGACGGCCGCAGAATAGACGAAGATCTTGAACGCCGATCCGGGCTGGCGGCGTGCCTGCCAGGCGCGGTTGAACTGGCTGGATG
This sequence comes from Candidatus Nitrosymbiomonas sp., assembly GCA_020724185.1. GTDB lineage: Bacteria > Sysuimicrobiota > Sysuimicrobiia > Sysuimicrobiales > Humicultoraceae > VGFA01. The sequence goes on from DYHL01000002.1 coordinate 33,156, forward strand.
CGAAGTCGACCCCGCCGATCATGGCACGGATCGCGCCGGTCTGGGGATCCACGGCCACCAGCGCTGCCTGGCCGACGTTCAGCTTGCGGCGCGCCGCGGTGGCGATCCCTGCGCGCACCGCCTTCTCGGCCGCCGCCTGCATCTTGGGATCCAGCGTGGTGTGCACCTGAAGCCCTCCGCTGTAGACTAAGTCCTCGCCGTAGGTTTCGAGCAGGCGCGCCAGGATCATTGAGACGAAGTAGGGCGCGCGCATGCCAACCAGGCCGGCGTTGGACGGCGGGGCCAGCGCGATTTTGGCGTTGCGCGCCGCGGCGGCCTCCTGCGTGCTGACGTAGCCCAGGGCCGCCATGCGCGAGAGCACGAGCGCCTGCTGCGAGCGGGCCAGGGCTAGGTTGCGGTGCGGCGAGTAGATCGAGGGCGCGCGGATCACTCCGGCCAGCATCGCGGCCTCGGGCAGCGTCACGTCCCTCACCGGCTTGCCGAAGTAGACGCGGGCGGCCATCTCGACGCCGTAGGCGCCGTGCCCAAAGTAGCACTGGTTCAAGTAGCGCTCGAGAATCTCTTCCTTGGTGAGCCGGCGCTCGATCTCGAGGGCCAGCAGGGCCTCAGCCACCTTGCGGCTGAGCGCCTTCTCCTGCGAGAGGAAGAGCATGCGCGCGAGCTGCTGGGTGATCGTGCTGCCGCCCTCCACCAGCTCGCCTTCGCGGAGGTTGCGCCACAGAGCGCGCGCGATCCCCCGCGGGTCCACGCCCCTGTGGTTGTAGAACCGTTCGTCCTCGATGGCGAGCACGGCTTGCCGCATCACGGGTGGGATCTCGGTCAGCGGCACAAGCTGCCGGTTCTCGCGGAAGAGCGAGGCGATCAGCTCGCCGTCCTGGCCGTAGATCCGGGTGGCCTGGCTGGGCGGATTGTAGAGCCGCGAGACGTCGTGGATCTGGCGTCCCACGGCGACCGCCACCCCCAGTGCCACGCCGCCGCCGATCAGCAGCACGAGGCCCAGCAGCACCAGCAGCAGGAGGATGCCCTTCCAGGAAGACCTGCGGGACCTGGGGCGCCCCGCGCGGGTGCGGGAGGGGTCGGGGATCGGACGCCTGGATGCCATGGTTGATTGGCCCGGCGCGGAGACCGGATCCGTAATATTGTATCATAAAGGTCAGCGCGGCCCGGCCTGCCGGAGTATGCTATGGACAATCGGAGGAGACCGATGAAAGCCACCAGCACCCTCATGGAAGAGCACCGCATCATCGAGGGCGTCCTCGATTCCCTGGATGCGGCTTCATCCAAGATCGCATCAGGACAG
>DYHL01000002.1:34465-35490 GCA_020724185.1 Candidatus Nitrosymbiomonas sp.
GCCTGCTTCCTCGACGCGGCCGACTTCATCCGGGGGTTTGCCGACGGTTGCCACCACAGGAAGGAAGAGAACGTGCTCTTCGAGGCCATGGTGGCCGCCGGCTTCTCCAGGCAACAGGGCCCTGTTGCCGTGATGCTTGCCGAGCACGAAGAGGGCAGGCGTCTCACCCGCGCAATGAGCGAGGCCGCGCAGCGGCTCCAGGGCGGAGACGAGGCGGCACGCGCCCAGGTGGTTGAGAACGCGCGCGGCTACGTCAACCTGCTCCGGCAGCACATCTGGAAGGAAGACAACGTTCTCTTCCCGATGGCGGATAGATCCATTCCTCTCGCGGAGCAGCCGAAGGTCGAAGCGGAGTTCGATCGAATCGAGCTGGAGGAAACCGGGGAAGGACTTCACGAGAAGTACGAAACCCTGGCGAGGGCGCTGGCAGCGGAACTGGGGCATTCCGGCAGGCCTGCCTGACATCCCTCACATCCCCGGAAATGACGACAGGGGCGCGGGCTGGGACCCGCGTCCCTGTGTGTTCGTCTGGTGGAGACGAGCGGATTCGAACCGCCGACCCCCTCGTTGCGAATTCGGTTGGGACTCCTCCTTCCAGTTCGAGCATCATTGACATGTGGAGAAGTTCCTGGCCGACCACGCGCAAGGCGGCTGGGCGAAGGACGGGTGATGGGGGCGAGGGCTGCCGGGGTGGAGTGGCTGCGCATGATCCCGTCCCCGGGCTGGTCTTCGTCCCCTTGAAGATGAGCGGCGGGGCCACCCGATCGCCCCTCCTTTCGGGGCTCGGGTCTGCCGAGTCCAGTGGATCAGAGCCGATCCTGCCGCTCAAGGCCGAGGTGACGTAGCATGCGCAGCTCGGCTCGCGGACCAGCGGCGTAGTGGATAGCTGGGACTCGGGCCGGGCCAGTTTGGGGATATCAGCTCTTGGAGAACGTGTAGCCGTAACGCCAGCCGGCGCCACCAGTGTCGCCGAGATAGCCCCGTGAAAGCATGTCCTTCTCCCAATCGCGCGCCTCGCGCTCAGT
>DYHL01000087.1 GCA_020724185.1 Candidatus Nitrosymbiomonas sp.
GCTCGGCTTGGTGAACTCGCTGCGGTCGTTGGCGCGCAGGACCGCGGCCGCGGCCTCAACCAGCGCCGCCGCGTCGTCTGGCAGAGGATCGCAGATCCGCATCATCGGTGTGCTCCTCCCTCGGTGGGAATCAAGGCCCGCCCCTGGCCGGGCTCCATGAGGCGCATCCGGTCGGGCAGCGGGCGCAGCCATAGGCGTTGCCCTGGTTCGTGGTCGGTGTCAGGAGCCACGGAGACCTTCGCGGTCTCGCCGCCTACGCTCACGGTCAGCAGCGTGGTCCCGCCCAGCGGTTCGACCACCACAACCACCCCGGGAAGAGCACCGGGACGAGCCTCGGCCATCACCTCGAACGCCTCGGGCCGCACGCCCACCACAACTTCGCTGCCCGGGCCCATCCCCTCGGCCCCGGCCCAACGCGGCTCCAGCCCAATTGCCGTTCCGGCCACCCGGACCGACCGTCCGCCTTCCTCCACGGTTCCCCTGAAGAAGTTCATGGGAGGGCTGCCGATGAAGCCCCCCACGAAGGTGCTGGCCGGCCGGTTGTAGATTGCCGACGGCGTGTCACACTGGACGATCACGCCATGGCGCATGACCGCGATCCGGTCCCCCAGGCTCAGGGCTTCGACCTGATCGTGGGTTACGTACACGGTGGTCGCCCCGGTCTCGCGGTGCAGCCGTTTCAGCTCGGCGCGCATCTGCAGGCGCAGCAGCGCGTCCAGGTTTGAGAGGGGCTCGTCCATCAGCAGAACTGCGGGCTGCATCACGATCGCCCGGGCCACCGCGACCCGCTGACGCTGGCCGCCCGAAAGGTGCGCCGGGTAGCGATCGAGCAACTCGCTGATCTGCAGGAGGTCGGCCGCCTGCTGCGTTCGCCGAAGCACCTCGACCGCGGGGGCCTTCCGGATCCGCAGTCCGAAGGTGATGTTGTCCCGGACGGTCATGTGCGGGAACACCGCGTAGGACTGGAAGACCATGGCGATCCCGCGCCGCCCGGGCTGCCGGTCGGTGACGTCTTCGCCGCCAATCACTATGCGGCCCGCATCCATGCGCTCCAGGCCGGCGACGCAGCGGAGGGCCGTCGTCTTGCCGCAGCCCGAGGGACCCAGCAGGACCATGAACTGGCCGTCCTGGACCTCCAACGTGACGCCGTCAACGGCCGTGATCCGGCCGAACCGCTTGGTCACGCGATCGAGAAGTACGGTTGCCATCGTCCCTCCACTACCGGATGGTAACGCCCCACAAGGTCATCAGATACCGGCGGATGATGAAGATGATGACCAGCGCCGGCACGATCATGAAGAAGCCGCCGGCAAAGCGGTAGTCAAGCGGCGCGCCCGCGAAGGCCACGGCGTTGATGAGCAACGCCGGCAGGGTGCGATTGTGGAGCGTGAGGATCGCGGCCGCGAAGACCTCGTTCCACGACAGCACGAAGGTGAAGATTGCCGCCGCTGCCAGACCTGGGAGCGCGATGGGCAGGGCCACCCGCAGGAAGGCCTGCAGGCGGGTGCAGCCCAGCGTCATGGCGGCCTCCTCCAGCTCCGCCGGAACGCCGACGAAAACGCTCGTCGTGATGACAATGGCAAACGGCAGGGCCAGGGCCGTGTGGACTATTGCCACGCCCAGCAGGTTGTCGTACAGCCCCCAGCGGATGTAGGCGACGGCGAGCGGGATCGCCAGGACCGTCGCCGGGAACATCTTGGTCGCGAGGATTCCGATCCTGAACCCCTCGCGGCCTGGAAACCGGAAGCGCGAGAGGGCGTAGCCGGCCGGGGCGCCTATCGCCACCGCGAGCACAGTGGTGAACAGCGCCACCATCAGGCTGTTGAGGGTGGACTGCCAGACTCCCTGCGCACGAAGGAAGAAAAGGATCGTGTCCAGGGTGGGTGGCGTGGGGACAATCGCCCGCGGCCAGGAGTAGAGCTGGGCCCGCGAGCTAAACGCCGCCAGCGAGATCAGCAGGATGGGAAACAACACCCAGGCCGCGATCAGCGTCGCGATCATCGCAAGGAGGGCGGTGCGCGCCGCGCGTGCCATCTCCTAGCCCGAGGCCTCCTCTTCCCGCAGGCGCAGGGCCCGCAGGTACACCCATGTTATGACCACCGAGATGCCCATGATCAACACGGCGTACGCGCTCGCCACGTGCGGGTTGCGGTACAGGCCATACCAGAAGTAGGCCTCGCCGGCCAGTACCGGCACCTGGCGGCCGGACAGCGTGATCACGGTCGCAAAGAGCTGGAACGCCAGGATGGTGCGGATGATGAGCGCCGTCTGGAGGCTGGGGCGCAGCAGGGGCAGCGTGACGTGCCAGAGTTTCCTCCAGCCGCTGGCGCCGAACACGTCGGCCGTCTCGAAGTAGTCCCGCGGGATGAGCTGCAGGCCCGCCACCAGAATGATCATCACGATGGCCGTGGCTCGCCACACCTCGGTGGCAATGATCGCGCCATAGAGCCAGACCGGCTGTTCAGCCGAGAGGTACGTCATGGGCTCCCGCACGGCGCCTACCAGATGCAGGAGCGTGTTGAGGTAGCCGCGCTCCGTGAAGACCGACAGCCAGATCAACCCTGCGGCCAGGTCGGAGATCGCGAGCGGGATCGCGCAGATGTAGAGAAACCACAGGTGTCCTCGAAACCGGCTGTTTACCAGAAGGGCGATCACCAGCCCGATCGCCACCTGGATCGGCACGACGATCGCGGTGAGCAGCAGGCTGTTGGTGATCGCCCCCCTGAAGTAGGTGTCATCGAGCATCCGGCGGAAGTGCTCGGCCGTCAGGCCGCCCTCCGGGCGCAGGAAGCTCAACCCGAAGGCCTGCACCAACGGGTAGGCGAAGAAGACGCCCAGGAAGACCAGCGACGGCGCCAGCAGCAGGTAGGGAAGCCACTCGGTGCGCGATCTTCCCTCGCGCGGCAGTTCAGGCACCTCCCCTGCGGCTACCACCTGGACCAGCGCCGCCGTCCCTAGTCAGGCCGGCAGGGCGTTATGGCCGGGTCTGGAGGCGGGCACACGGCGTTCATCGCTCTGTATAGCTCCTCCAGCTTCCGGGCCTGCGCAGTCAGGACTTCCTCAATCGGCTTGCCCAGTATTGAGATCTCCCTGAACGTGTCCACGTACAGCGGCACGAACTCGCCGGTACGCACGCCCAGCCCGACCGGAAGCAGGGCAACACGAGCGTCCCGGGCGCCCTGCTGAGCCGTCACTCCCTCGGCCAGGAGCTTCATCCCGCCGGTGGGCACCGCCCCGGCGGCCTCACGGACTGTCGGGAAGAAGGCGACGCCCTGCACCGTGAGGACCTGCGTGCGGGGGCGCGTGAGGAACTCGATGAGCCGGGCCGCGGCATCGGCATTGGGAGCGGTCTTGGGAATGGTCAGGCCCACTATGACCGACAGGAACGATCGGCCGCGGGGTCCTGCCGGCGATGGCAGGACGACGAAGTCGTCGGGCCTATCCCGCAGCGCAGGCAGCAGCCTGGCGGTGTGGTCCCAGGCAACCCATACCTCGCCCAGCAACAGCGGCTCGTTCATGAAGCTGTAGAGGAAAGACGACGGGTGCATCACGCCGCCCAGCCGCCGGAGGTACCGCCACATCTCCACGGCCTCAGGGGACTTGAACCGCTTCACCTGGGAACCGGTGAAAGAGGGGTAAATGTACCCGTGCAGGAAGCGCCCGAACAGCCCGCCTGGGCCTGCCGGGAACCCAATTCTGCGGGTTCCGGTGGCGGCCTTGATCGCATCTCCCCACTCCAGCAGATCGTCGTAGGTCATGGCCATGGGGTTGGAGCCGCGGGGGAAGTAGGCCATCGCCCGCTTGTGCGCCACAATTAGGTACGTCGCCTGCATCCAGGGAACGTAGGACTGGATGCCGCCGATCTCGCTGATCCGCACCAGGTCAGGGAAGAAGGTGCGGTCGCCGCGACGGGCCAGGTCGGCCTGGACCGGCGCCATGTCGCGGGCCACCCCGGCCGGCACCAGGATTGGGAAGTCCCCGTGGAGCGTCCCGGTCAGGTCAATTGACCCTCGTCCTGCCCGGGCCTCGGCCTGAAGCCTGTCCATGTACGGGCCGGCCAGTTCCGAAACAAACCGGACACGGATACCGGTCTCAGTCTCAAAGGCGCGAAAGAGAGTGTCGCGCGCCCACTCGGTCTCGTGCACGGGCGAGAACTGCGTCGAGGTGAAGGTGATCTCCACGGCCGGGCCGGTCTGCGCCGCCGGGACCGTAACCACCAGTATCGCTGCCAGGACTATGGCCATCAACGTTGGTACCCGCATCACGCCACCTCCATGGTCCGACTGAACTTCGGCCTCACTCGTCCTCTTGGTTCTTCGACCCCTCGCTGGGCGGTTCCTGGACAGGCGAGGTCCTCTCCCCCCACCACTCCTCCAGCCGCCTGCGCACCGCGGCTTCCGCACCGTGGTCCGTGGGCCGGTAGTATCGCCGGCCTTCGAGTCCCTGCGGCATGTACTGCTGGCGGACGAACCCATCGGGGAAGTCGTGCGGATACCGGTATCCCTCGCCGTAGCCAAGGCGCTCGACCGCCTGGGGATGGCTGGTGTCGCGCAGGTGCACGGGCACCGGATTGGCGCGCTGCTGTTCGACGTCGCGCATCGCCTCGCCGATCGCGGTCACCACCGCGTTGCTCTTGGGCGCCGCGGCTATGTATATGGCGGCCTCGGCCATGGGTATGCGCGCCTCTGGAAGCCCCACGAACTCGACGGCCTGCGCAGCGGCGGTGGCGACCACCAGGGCCATTGGATCCGCCAGGCCGACGTCTTCTGCGGCGTGTATCACCATCCGCCGGGCGATGAACCTGGGATCTTCTCCGCTCGCCAGCATCCGCGCCAGCCAGTAGACCGCGGCATCGGGGTCGGAGCCGCGCAGGCTCTTGATGAACGCCGAGATCGCATCGTAGTGGGCGTCGCCCTCCCGATCGTAGGGAAGGACCCGGCGCTGGCTGGCATCGGTGACCAGCGCGAGCGTGATCCGGCGGCGGCCCTCGACCTCCTCGGCCGCGGCAGCCGCGGCCTCCAGCGCGTTGAGGGCCACGCGGGCGTCGCCGTTGCTAGCGCTTACCAGAAACTCCACTGCCTCGGGATCCAGGTCGAGGCCCAGCCCGGCAAGCCCGTCCGGGTGCGCCATCGCCCTCTCGACAATGGCCCGGACGGACGCATCATCCAGAGGCTGGAGCTGGGCCACGGCTGATCGCGAAATCAGCGTGGGGTTGACATCGTGGAAAGGATTCTGGGTGGTGGCGCCAATCAGGATGATCGCGCCGTTCTCCACGTGCGGCAGCAGCACGTCCTGCTGCGCCTTGTTGAAGCGATGGATCTCGTCAATGATCAACAGCGTCCGCTGCTGGTGGAACCGCAGGCGGTCCCTGGCCGCGGCGATTATGCGCCGTAGATCGGCGACCCCGGCGGTGACCGCGTTGGCCTGCTCCACCTGGGCGCGCGTCCTGGCCGCGATCAACAGCGCAAGCGAGGTCTTGCCGGTGCCGGGCGGTCCCCAAAGGATCAGACTGCGAACCGTGTCCTGCTCGATCGCCGTTCGAAGGGCGCGGCCCGGGCCCATGAGGTGCTCTTGCCCGACGAACTCGTCGAGCGTCCGGGGTCGTAGGCGCGCGGCAAGCGGGACTGCCGCGGACCGCGTGGAGGCCTCATCGAAGAGCGCCATAGACTACCCTTTATCGTACCACGGACCGGCCCCCGGAGGGACCAGCGTGCCCGAATGCGAAGAGACCCGTGTGCGCACCACGCGTCCGCCGCGCGTTGCCTGCAAGCGTGAATCGTTGGTGATCACCGTGTTTGATGGCGCCGAGGCCATCTACACCTTCGATCACGCCGGCCGATTCTTGTCCGCGTGGGCCGGATACCGTCTCTACCGGCGCGCGCTGGACGGCCGCGTGATGCGGAAGCACACCGATCGCGCAGGACGGCATCCCCGCCGAAACCGGATCTTCCTGGACGGCGAAGCGCGCGCGGCGATCACGGACGCAGCCGCCAGGAGTGCGGAGGAGGCCCTCGATGCCCTGCACGACGGCACCGCCGAGATCGTCTGGTCCCTGCCCGGGGATCCTGATGCTGGCAGGGCCGCCGAACATCTGGAGGCCGCCGCCCGGTTCGATGCCCGTGCCGCTGACGCGGACGCCCTGAGGTACGCCGCGGTCTATGCCCCGGTGCCGATCCTCCCTCCCGACCGGTACCGCTCTCTCGTCGTCCAGGTGACCGAAGGCTGCCACTGGAACCGCTGCACCTTTTGCTCGTTCTACAGGGCGCGTCCGTTCCGGATCAAGCCGCTCGACGAGTACGCGGCTCACCTGGACGGGATCCGGGCGTTCTTTGGCCCCGGATTGACCCTGCGACGGGGCGCGTTCCTGGGAGACGCCAACGCCCTGCTGCTGCCGGCCGCTGACCTCGTGCCGCGCATCGAGTTGCTGGCGCGCGCGCTGCCTGAGCACGCCGGCGACCTGGCGGCGTTCATAGACGTCTTCACCGGAGGCCGCCGCGATCACCGTGAGCTGGCAGCCCTCCGCGCCCGTGGGCTGCGGCGGATCTACCTGGGCCTGGAGAGCGGCGACGACGGGCTTTTGGAGTTCCTCAACAAGCCCCAGTCGGCAGCGGAAGCGATCGGGCTTGCGCACGCGGCCAGGGACGCCGGAATGGCCGTGGGAATCATCGTCATGGCCGGAATCGGCGGGGACGCGTTCTGGCCGAGACACGTGGAGGCCACTCTGGCGGCGATCCGGGCCATGGAGTTGGGGGCCGGGGACCTGCTCTACGTCTCCGCGTTCTCGGCGCCTCAGACCGGCCCCTACGCCGAGAGGGCCGGGGCAGCCGGCGTGAAGCCGCTCACCGAGGATGAGGTATGGGATCAGGTGGACGAGCTGGTCGCGGGGTCCAAGACGGCACTCGGGCCAGGGGCCCGCGTGGCGCGCTACGACATCGAGGAGTTCATCTACTAACAGGTCCCCGCCGTGCCGTGCGGGACGGAGTTCCCGAATCCTGCTCTCGCAGGTGGGTGCCCTCCCAGGCGCTCCGGCTTCCCGCGGACTAGCAGCGGACCTGCCTCGGCGTCCGGAGTCGGGCTCCCCGGGCCCATGTGTTGGATCGGAACTACTGGCCCGCCTCGTGCACGGCAGGGAACCTTCCGAGCATCTTCAATCCTAGCAGTCCGCAACGCCGCCCGCAATCCTACTCCTCGGCGACCGCAATGTGGACCTCGCGCAGCAGTTCGGGATCCACGGGTGCCGGCGCCCCGACCATCAGGTCCGTCGCGCTCGCGGTCTTGGGGAAGGCGATAACCTCACGTATGGTCGCCTCCCCGGCCAGGAGCATCACGAGCCGGTCAAGCCCGAGCGCGATTCCCCCGTGTGGCGGCGCACCGAACCGGAGGGCGTCCAGCAGGAAGCCAAACCGCTCCTGCGCCTGCTCAGGAGAGATCCCAAGCAGCCGGAACACCTGCTCCTGCATCCGGTGCTCATGGATCCGTATGCTCCCTCCACCCAACTCCACCCCGTTCAGCACGAGGTCGTGCGCCCGTGCGCGCACACGGTCGGGCGAAGTTTCAAGCAGGGGCTGATCCTCTTCCATCGGCGCGGTGAAGGGATGGTGGACCGCGGCGTACCGTCCCTGGGAAGCATCAAACTCTACCAGGGGAAACTCCGTCACCCAGACAAACCTCAAGGCGGTCCCGTTCTCGCGCAGGGCGAAGCGATCGGCCACCTCGAGGCGAAGCCGTCCTAGCGCGGATGCGGATGCGGCCGCGGGCCCGGCGACAAACAGGATCAGATCCCCTTCTCGGGCTTCAGTGCGCGCGGCGATGGCATCGAGCACCCCCCTGGGCAGGTGCTTGACCAGCGGGCCCTTGGGGCCCGAGGAGGTCAGCGCCAGTGAGGCCAGGCCTTCGGCGCCGGCAGAGCGGGCCAGAGCGGTTAGCTCGTCCAGGTCGCGACGGCTGGCCGCGGCCCCTCGAGGTACCCGGAGCGCCCGCAGCACTCCTCCGGAAGAGATCGCCTCCTGGAATTTGGCCACCCCGCTCTCGCCTGCCAGATCGGTCAGGTCCACGATCTCCAACGACACCCGCAGATCGGGTTTGTCGGATCCGAAGCGCAGCATCGCATCGGCGTATGACAGCCGGGGGAACGGACGCGGAACGCGCGTGCCCAACACCCTGGTGAAGACGTCGGAGATCATCGCCTCGGTGACCGCCAGAATCTCGCCCTGGTCCGCGAAGCTCATCTCCATGTCTATCTGCGTGAACTCCGGCTGGCGGTCGGCCCGCAGGTCCTCGTCGCGAAAACACCTTGTTATCTGGAAGTACTTGTCTACCCCGCTCACCATGAGCAACTGCTTGAACAGTTGAGGGGACTGCGGGAGCGCGTAGAACTTCCCCGGCTGAACGCGGCTCGGCACGAGGAAGTCCCGAGCCCCCTCAGGCGTGCTTCGGATCAGCATCGGCGTCTCGACCTCGAGGAACCCCTGGCGGTCGAGCGATTCGCGGGTCGCCATCGTCGTCTGATGCCGCAGCAGCAGGTTGCGGTACATACGCGGGCGGCGCAGGTCGAGATACCGGTAGCGCAACCGCAGGGCCTCGTCCACCGCGGCCTCGTCGCCTGGTGCAAACGGCGGTGTCTGCGATGAAGACAGAATCCTCAGCGTCCCGGCCCGGACCTCGATCTCTCCTGTGGCCAGCCGCGGGTTCACCGTTCCCTCCGGCCGCCGCGCCACCACGCCGCCCGCCGCCACCACGAACTCCGCCCTCACCTCGCCCGCGGCCGCCGCGCTGGCAGGATCCACGTCTCCAGGGTTGACCACCACCTGCGTCAGCCCTTCCCGGTCGCGCAGGTCCAGGAAGACAACCCCGCCCAGATCCCGACGGCGCTGCACCCATCCCGCAAGACGGGCTTCCTGGCCCGCGTGGGCCCCGCGCAGTTCACCGCAGGAGTGCGTCCGCATCCCGCTCATCACCTTCACCGTCCCTGCTCGCCGTTGGCTGGTTCCGGCCTCCGCAGCCGATCCCGAAGCGCTGGTGCCACGCCTGCACGCGCGGTCTTGGTCTGCTCTCCGGTCGCCATCTCGCGCAACGTGACCGTGCCCGCGGCCAACTCGTCGTCGCCCAGGACCGCGGCGATCCGCGCGCCCAGGCGATCGGCGTGCTTCATCTGGGCCGCCACCGAGCGGGCCAGCAGATCGCTCTCGGTCCGGATGCCGGCCTGACGCAGCTCGTCGGCCAGGCGGAAGCCCTCCGAACGAGCAGCCGGACCGATCGTCACCACCATAACCTCAATCCCACGGTCCATGGGCCCGGCCAGCCCTTCCTGCTCGCCCACCAGCAGCAGACGGTCCAGGCCGAAACCAAAACCCACGCCCGGGGTGGGCGGGCCGCCCAGTTGCTCGGCCAGCCCATCGTAGCGTCCGCCCCCAAACATGGCGTTCTGAGCGCCCAGGCGGCCGGAGTAGACCTCCACCGCCGTGCGCGTGTAATAGTCCAGTCCCCGCACAATGAACGGATCGAGCGAGTAACGAATCCCAAGCACGTCGAACTGCGCCCTGACGCCCTCGAAGTGAGCCGCGCACTCATCGCAGAGATAGCCGAAGATCGGCGGCGCGCCGCGGGCTATTAGATGACACCCCTCGCGCTTGCAGTCGAGGATCCGCAGCGGGTGTTCCTCGTACCGGCGCTGGCAGTCCTCGCACAAGTCGTTGACGCGGGGCCTGAAGTAGTCGCGCAGCGCACCCAGGTACCTTGGGCGGCAGGCCGCGTCGCCCACGCTGTTGAGGCGGACCTCCACCTCTGCCAGGCCCACCTGCTGGAGCAGGCGTACCGGCAGCGCCAGCACCTCGGCATCGGCCGACGGATCAGGGCTCCCTATGATCTCGGCTCCGAACTGCGTGTGCTGCCGGTAGCGGCCGCGCTGGGGCCGGTCATAGCGGAACATCGGCGCGATGTAGTAGAGTTTCACCGGCTGCGGATGCCGTGAGAGCCCATGCTCGAGGTAGGCGCGCATCACGGCCGCGGTCCCCTCGGGCCGCAGGCTGAGCAAACGGCCCCCGCGGTCCGCGAAGGTGTACATCTCCTTCTTGACCACGTCGGTCTCCTCGCCGATGGAGCGGGCGAAAAGCTCGGTCTTCTCCAGGATGGGAATG
>DYHL01000088.1 GCA_020724185.1 Candidatus Nitrosymbiomonas sp.
GCGAGCCGAAGACCTCACCGGTGAGGCATTCCGACTGCATCCGCACGAGCGCCGGCGCGCCGTCGTCCACGGTCCCCTTCACCAGCGCCAGGTGGTGCGAGCCGTCAAGCGTGTTCTCGTAGACCACGGCGGAGAACTCCCCGGCCAGGGTGGGCAGGCGGGTTTGCCCTTCCCGCCGCACGAAGGGATCGTGCCGCAGCCGGTGCCGGATCAACTCTCTGACCGTCAGCATCTTGAGGCCGTGGCGGGCGGCAAACCTGCGCAGTTCAGGGAGACGCGCCATGGCCCCGTCCTCCCCTACGATCTCGCAGATCACCCCGGCCGGTTTCAGCCCTGCCAGGCGGGTCAGGTCAATCACGGTCTCGGTGTGTCCGGCGCGGCGCAGCACGCCTCCCGGCGCTGAACGCAGGGGGAAGACATGCCCCGGCCGTGCCAGGTCGTCGGGGCTGGTGTTACCGTCCCCTTCAGCTCCGGCGAGCAACCGGATCGTCAGCGCGCGATCGTGGGCCGAGGTGCCGGTCCCGCCGCGGCGCGCGTCCACCGACACCGTAAACGCGGTCCCGTGCTGCGAGGTGTTCTCGGTCACCATTATGGGAATCCGAAGATCATCGCACCGCTCAGGGGTAAGCGGCGCGCAAATCAACCCGCGCGCGTGCATCATCATGAAGTTGATCGCCTCGGGCGTGGAGAACTCGGCGGCCATAACGAGGTCGCCCTCGTTCTCGCGATCTTCGTCGTCCACGACAATGAGCATCCGCCCGGCGCGGAGTTCCTCAACCGCCTCGGGGACGGAGACCAGCTCAAGCGCCGCCTCGCTTGTCAGGTTGTCCACCGTCCCTGCACCCCTTCCAGCAGCTTCTCTACGTGCTTGGCCAGAATGTCCACCTCAATGTTCACGCGGCCGCCCACGCCCCACCGCCCGAGCGTGGTGATGGCCAGGGTGTGCGGTATCAACGCAACCGCAAACCCAGGGGCGTCCGTGATCGCTGCCACGGTGAGACTGACGCCGTCCACCGCCACGGAGCCCTTCTCTACCAGGTAGCGCAACAGAGCCGGCGGTGGCGCGATCTCCATCCAAATGCCCTCGCCTTCCGGCTTGATTGCGGTGATCGTGCCCACGCCGTCCACGTGCCCCTGGACGATGTGCCCGCCCAGGCGCTGGTCGAACCGAAGAGGCCGCTCCAGGTCAACGGGGTCCCCTGGCCGCAGCCCGCCCAGCGTGGTCCGTCGCAGCGTCTCGGCCACCACGTCGGATGCGAACGACTGGCCGTCGAGCTCCACGATCGTCAGACACACGCCGCTGACGGCGATGCTCTCTCCCACCTTCGCGCCGTCGAGCACGGCCCCGGCCCGCACCTTCAGGCGCACGCCGTCTGCGTTGCCGGTAATGCTCGCAATCTCGCCGAGTTCTTCGACTATGCCGGTAAACATCAGGCTTCCACCTTCCCTTCGATTAGTACGTCCTCGCCTAACCGCTGGACGCGCACCTCCGAAAGCCGTACCGCGCCGGATGAACCCGCGAGTCCGGGGCCGTCCACAGGGGTGGGGGCCAGGGCTCCGCCGATAAGTCGGGGCGCCACGACTGCGATCACCTTGTCCACGATGCCCGCCGCAAGGGCAGAGGCGTTCACGGTACCGCCGCCCTCGATCAGAACGCTCAATACCCCTCGGCGCCCCAACTCCTCCATGAGCGTGCGCATGTCCACCCCCTGTGGCGCCTGATCCGAAACGAGCACCTCCACGCCGGCCCGCTGCATGGCCTCAACCTGCGCAGGGGCCGCCGCGGCGGTCGTGGCGATCAGTGTCGGAGTTTCGGTGACGCCCTCGACCACGCGTGCCGTGAGCGGGGTGCGTAGCCGCGAGTCCAGGATGATGCGCAGCGGGTTGCGGCCGCCGGACAGCCTGCACGTCAGTTGGGGATCGTCGGCCAGCACGGTCCCCACGCCAACCAGCACCGCGTCGTGGGTGTTGCGCAGGGAGTGCGCGTACCGCCGTGCCTCCCCGCCGGTGAGCGCGGTCGCGCTCCAGCGGTCTGCCCCGATCTTGCCATCGGTGCTCATCGCCCATTTCAGCGTCACGAAGGGCATTCCAGTCCGGCGGTGCTTGACGTAGAACTCGTTCACCCGTCGGGCCTGACCCTCGAGCAGGCCGACCTCCACTTCGATGCCGGCTTCACTCAGCCGCGCCAGACCTCTGCCGTTCACCTTGGGGTCGGGGTCGCACATCGCCGCCACGACGCGGCGGATCCCCGCAGCGATCAGCGCCTCGGTGCAGGGACCGGTACGCCCGGTGTGGGCGCAGGGTTCGAGGTTCACGTAGAGGGTGGCTCCGCGGGCGCGGCCGCCTGCCTTGCGAAGGGCAACGATCTCGGCGTGAGCGGTCCCGGCCCTGGCGTGATGGCCGCGACCGACCACCATGCCGTCCGCCACTATGACTGCCCCAACCAGAGGGTTCGGGCTGGTGCGGCCCGCAGCCCGCCGCGCAAGCCGGAGGGCCTGCTGCATCATCGTGGTGTCGTCGTGCGTTCCCATGAGCAAATAACCACGCCCGGGGTCCAGAGACCTCCGGGCGCAGGTGCATCGGAACGCGGGTTCGGGCTGGAGGCCGCGGCGCACGCAAAGCGCACCGTCGGTCCCGGCGACCGAATCCCG
This sequence comes from Candidatus Nitrosymbiomonas sp., assembly GCA_020724185.1. GTDB lineage: Bacteria > Sysuimicrobiota > Sysuimicrobiia > Sysuimicrobiales > Humicultoraceae > VGFA01. Next base: position 2,652 of record DYHL01000088.1, read on the forward strand.
GGTTCCAATCCTGACCTTCTTCCATCCGGACTATACCGTCGGCCCCGGAGTCTCACCGGATCTGCCCGGCTGCTCACGCAGCCAGGCTCGCGGGCTGTACCGCCGATCGGGAATTGCCGGCGCTTGCGCTACCGGCTCACCCTGCCCTGAAGGCCTGCTATTCGATTGAACTGCAAACTCATTCTACCACCGGGCGAGGTCCTGGGCAACACTGACCGCCGCGGCAGGAAGGCATCCGGATGCTGTCATGCGAACTACACGAGTCATGAAGCACGCCGCCCCACCGCCGCGGGCCGCGTTTCTGCTCCGTGAGAGAGCCGTCATCGAGGCCCACCGTACGCCCCGGCAGGTCCAGCGGTTCCTCAACTCGGTGCGCTACAACCACCATCGCGTCGGCACCACGCTGCGGTCATTCCGCGAGGTGATCCGCGAGGGCGAGACGCACTGCATGGAATCGGCGCTGGTGGCCGCCGTGATCATGGAGCAACACGGATACCCCCCGCTCGTGGTGAGTCTGGAGTCGCAGGACGACCTGGATCACGTGCTCTTCGTCTTCAGGCGGCACGGCCGGTGGGGTGCGGTGGCGCGATCCCGGGACGCCGGACTGCACGGGCGCCGGCCTGTCTTTCGGTCAATCCGGGACCTGGTGTGGAGCTACTACGACCCCTACGTGGACCTCACCGGACGGATCACCGGCTACGCGCTGGTGGACCTCCGCGACCTCGGGGACTACGACTGGCGGTTCAACCGCCGCAACATGTGGAAGCTGGAGCGCCACCTGATCGAGGTGCCCCACCGATCGCTGATCTCATCTGACGCGCGCTACGAGCGGTTGCTGCGAGCCTACCGGGAGTTCAGGCGCAACCATCCCGACGAACCGGCGACCTACTACCGCGGTCGGGATCGCTGGATGTAGCAGCATCCCCACCACCAGCCGGGCCGCTTCCTCGAGGTTCCGCGGATCCACGATGGACGGCAGGTCGGTTGGCCGGTGGTAGTGCGGGTCAACCCCCCGGTGCAGGAAGACGGCGGGGATTCCTACCCGTTCGAAGCTGGCGTGGTCGCTGCCGGCGAGGCGGAGCCGATTCAACTGGATCCCAAGCGTCCGGGCAACCTCAACCGCGGCGTTCACCATGGTCTCGTCGCGTCCCGGCGAGCCGCCCGCCATTAGGATGCTACCCCATCCCACCATGTCTATGTTGATCATGGCGACGACGCCCTGTCGGCGCTCCTCTGCGAACGCGACCGAACCGAACAGACCCAGTTCCTCTGCCGCGAACAGGACGAACTGTATGGTGCGCGGGGTGGGCGTGCCGGCAAGCACGCGTGCCGCCTCAAGCACGACCGCAACCCCTGACGCGTTGTCGTTGGCGCCGGGACTGCCCGGCACCGAGTCGTAGTGGGCCCCGACCACCACAATCTCCTCTGGTCGCACCGCGCCCCGCTTGGTAGCCACGACGTTCACGGTCGAGCGCGTCTCGAGCACCGTGTCCACGAGCAGGCGGACGCGGAGACGGCCATGCTGCGCCGCCTCCACGAGACGAACCCCTTCTTCGTTGGAGATCGCCACGGCCGGGATCCGCGACGGCCCTAGCAGCGTGCCGGCCATGATCCCCTCAGGCGCGTTGTTGAAGACCACGACCGCCACGGCGCCGCGCGCAGCCGCGTTCGCCGCCTTCTCGCCGAAGGTGATTGACCCCCGCGCCACAAGCGCAACCGCGCCGGCAACCTGTCGCCCCTCGTAATCCGACGGGCGGCCCAGCCCGACGTGCACGACGTCGGCCTCTATGCCACCGGGCGCGGTGGGCGCCGAGTAGGTAAAGATCAAAGCCGGCACCGCACGGGGAGCCGTGCCCAACTGCAGCAGCTCGACCCGGCGCGCCTCGAAATACGGGAACCGGAACGAATGAAGGTCTGCCTGATACCCGAACTGACGGAACTGCGCCGCCAGGTACTCCGCGGCCTGCCGCTCGGACGGCGTTCCGGCGACCCGGGGTCCGATCGTGCTGGCCAGGTGCTGCACGTGCGCAAACGCCGCCTCCCCGGATGGCGCCGGCGGGACCGGCTGCCCCACGGCCGGCGCGGGTGCAAGCGTACAGATGGCGAGCACGAGCAGGATCGAAACGATGCGACGATGCAGGAAGTGCATCCGGTCACCTCTCCTGTTTCGGATACTGCGGCTGGGCCAGTTCGGCGACCCGGCCTCCGGTCACCCGCACCAGATCGGGCGGGGTGATGGGGAAGATCGCGGTGGGCGTACCGGCCGCGGCGTAGATGATCTCGTACGAGAGCAGGTCTTCGTCTATGTATGTTTCCAGCGGCGTCGCGTGCCCCACGGGTGGGACGCCGCCGATCGCAAACCCGGTGGCCGCGCGGACCCGGTCGGCGTCGGCGCGCTCGATCCGCGCAGCACCGGCGGCGCGGGCGAGCTTCCCCGCGTCCACCCTGTTCTTGCCCGAGGCCAAGACAAGCACCGGCCGCACGTCCGCCAGGAAGACAAGGGACTTCACGATCTGGCCCAGCGTGGTGCCGATGGCGTCGGCCGCATCCTGCGCCGTGCGCGTTCCCTGCGGGAACTCCCGTATCTGCGCGGAGAGGCCCAGGGCTGAGAGCGCCTGGTGCACGCGATCGGTGGCGGAAGACATCAGCGGCCTATTGCCTGGACGGAAACCGGCCCAGGAGCGCATCCTGTACGATCGCCTTGACCTCCGGGCCGAACTCCTTGCGCAGGATCCATTCCAGGAACCCTCGATCCTTCTCCGCCAGATCACGCAGGGACCGGCCGCGCACGCCGTCCGGCCCAAACGTCAACACCGCCTCCCCGCGCTCCCATGCGAACTTCCCGTCGGGATCTATCGCGTTGGGATCGCGTGGGTTGAACAGGTCTGCGAGTTCCTGTGGGGCTCTCGGCAGGTCAGGATAGGCCGCGAGTTGGGCATCGAGGATCTCCACGCACGCCTCAGCGTCTGCCTGGGCGCCGTGGGCTCCCTCCAGATCCCTGCCGCAGTAGAACCGGTAGGCGGCGGTCAGGTCGCGCGGTTCCCTTCGGTGGAATATCACCTGCGCGTCCACGACCGCGCGGCCCTCCATCTCCAGGCGCGCGCCGGACATCGCCAGTTCGCGGTGGAGTACCGGAATGTCGAACCTCTGGACGTTGAATCCGGCAAGATCGGCGTCCCCGATAAATCCCACCACCTCGGCGACTATCTGCGCAAACCGCGGCGCGCCGGCCACGTCGGCGTCCGTGATCCCATGTATGCGGGTGGAAGCAGGAGGAATCGGCACCCCTGGATTCACGCGGCGGGTCAGCGTCTCACGCCTACCATCGGAATGGACCTTGATCAGGCCAATCTCCACGATGCGGTCAGAGGCGGGGTTGACGCCCGTGGTCTCCAGATCGAGAAAGACGAGCGGGCGGCGCAAGGCCATGTGCTTCATCGCCCGGGCGACCCGCCGCGACCGGTCGGCATCAGTACGCCCGCGCGTAGTAGACCGTTGCGGTCGAGGGTTTGCCGCACGCCAGGCAGGCCCCCTCGGGAGCATCGTTCAGCGGGGTGACCCGCGGCGAGGCACCGGTCCGTTCGCGAATGGCATCCTCACATGCCTGCTCCTGGCACCATCCCGTGCGCACGAACCCACGCCGGTCTCGCATCGCCTCCGCGAGTTGCTCAATCGTTTCGGCGGAAACCGTGTGCGCCTCCAGAAACGCCTTGGCCCTACCGAAGTACTCCTTCTGCACTTCCTCCAGCGCCGCGAGCACCGTCTGCTCGATGCCGTCCTGCGCAACGGTCGCCTTGCCGCCGTCGGTCCGCTTCACCAGAACAGCGGCACCGGAGGCCACGTCCCGCGGCCCGATCTCCAGGCGCAGCGGTGCCCCCCGCATCTCCCATTCGTTGAACTTCCATCCGGGGGTGTACTCATCGCGGTCGTCCAACTTCACCCGCGCCACCTTACCCAGGCGATCCGCGAGCTCCCGGGCCGCTGCCAGCACCCGCTCCCCGTCCTTGCCGAGGATCGGCACGATCACCACCTGGATCGGCGCGATGCGCGGCGGCAGCCCCAGGCCGCGGTCGTCGCCGTGCGCCATTATTAGCGAACCGATAAGGCGCGTCGAAACCGCCCACGAGGTGGACCAGACGAACTTCTCCGCGTTGTCGCGGTCGAGGAACTTAACCCCGAAGGCCTTGGCGAAGTTCTGCCCGAGGAAGTGGCTGGTCCCGGCCTGCAGTGCCTGGCGGTCGGGCATCAACGCCTCCAGCGTGTAGGTCCAGTCGGCGCCGGCGAACTTCTCGGTCGGCGACTTGCGGCCCACCAGCACCGGGATGGCCAGCACGTCCTCGAGCAACTGCCGGTAGATCTCCAAGATCACGAGGCACTCCTGATCGGCTTCCTCCAGTGTGGCGTGCGCCGTGTGCCCTTCGTGCCAAAGGAACTCGCTGGTCCGCTGGAACAGCCGGGTTGACTTCTCCCAGCGCACCACGCTGTTCCACTGCAGCAGCAGTACCGGCAGGTCGCGGTACGACTGGATCCACTTGGCGTACATCGGCAGGATGATCGCCTCTGAGGTCGGGCGCACCGCCAGCCGCTCGGCCAGCTCCTCGTCGCCGCCGTGGGTCACCCAGGCGACCTGAGGGGCGAACCCCTCGACGTGCTCGGCTTCCTTCTTGAGGAACGACTCCGGGACGAAGAGCGGGAAGTAGGCGTTGACGTGCCCGGTCGCCTTGAACCGCTCGTCCAGCCAGCGCTGAATGCCCTCCCACAGCGCGTAACCGTAGGGCCGGATGACCATGCACCCGCGTACCGGCGAGTAATCGGCCAGCTCGGCCTTGAGGACGACGGCCGTGTACCAGTCCGAAAACTGCTCGGACTTGCTGGGAATCTCCTTGACGAACGCCTGTCCCTCGGTGGACATACATCCCCCTGAAACGAAATGGCCCCCCACCCAAGGGACGGGAGGCTCCCGCGGTACCACCCTTGTTCCGGTCGGACAACGACCACTGCGGTGACCCGCTCTCCGGATCCGGCCTGCTCTTCGCGCGTATCGGGCGCGCCCGGCGGCCTTCTCGGCCGCGGCTCAGGGGTGGGTTGGCCCCCTCATCGCCGTGTGTACAGCGAGTCTAGCATGGCGCGGAAACAGCGGGCAAGACAGTGTTAGGCGGCATCGCCCTGCTAATCGGCTAGGTGGCTCCGTACCCACGTCGCAAGATGCGCCTCCGTCATCTCACCGGCTGCCACAGCCAGCATCACCTGCACCACTTCAGCCTCCGGCACCTCGAGCTCCGTCCCGTTCAACCCCAGGAACACCACCAGCGTTAAGAACGCCACTCGCTTGTTGCCGTCTTGAAACGGATGCCCTCGAGCCATCCCGTACGCGTACGCCGCCGCCAGGCGTGCTAGATCGGGGCGCCGCTTGTAGGACCACTGGTGCCGCGGCCGAGCCAGCGCCGCCTCAAGCGTTCCTTCGTCCCGCAGCCCGGCCAAGCCGCCGTGTTCGCGGATCTGGTCGAAGTGGATCGCCTCCACCACCAGCCGCGGCACCCACCGCGGTTCCTTCACTTCGCCAACGCGTGCAGCGCGTGCCGATACCGCTTCGCCGCCCGCGCCGCGATCGCTAGCGCCTCCTCTGTCGTCGGGTCATAGGGCGTCAACAGGATCCCATCCATCGTCTCGACCGGTAGCAGCCGGTCACCTGGCCCCACGCGCAGTCGAGCTGCCATGTCCTTCGGCAGCGTAGTCCCCACCGATCCGCCCACGCGTCGCACCGTCAACTCCCGCACCACGTTGCCACCCCCAGCCCCAGCACGCACACAGTATAACTTCTGTGCTACCGGAAGGCAATCCCGCCTAACCCCAACAACATGGCGATCATCGCAGCCTGACCACTGACGGCTCCCCTCCTGCCCTACCGCCCCTCCCACCACACGTTCCAGAACGCGTGCCCCGGCTGCCCGGTGTAACCCTTCAACTCCTTCCGGTGCAGGTGCAGAGGGAAGTAGTCGCCGTACTTGATGGCCGGCACGTCCTCCCAGAACAGCCGCTGGGCGCGCTTCCAGATCTCCATGCGGACCTTCGGGTCGGTGTGCCGGGCGAGCAGCGTCATCATCGCCGCCATGTCTCGGCTCTCGTACCACCCTGGCCAGGTCGGGCTAAGGACCAGCACCTGCGTGGGGTCTGGGAAAGTGAGCTGCGCCGTGTTGAGGGCGTCCCAGAGTTCAGGACGCGCACGGCGCGAGATCAGCGTAGCCCAGTCCACTACCTGGAAATCGAAGACGAACCCGGCGCGCTCCAGCATCGGCTTGGCGATCTGCGCCGAGATCCCGTAGGCCTGGTACTCCATCGTGGTCATCCACTTGATGGGCTCACCCTTGTACCCGGCTTCAACCAGCAACTGCCGCGCCCGCTCGACGTTCTTCTGGTTGTACCGCTCCTTGCCAATGTCGGTCCACATGTAGTGCGGCTTGGGAAGCAGCGCCGGGTCCAGGCGCCAGAACTTCGGGTTGCCGAACGTCCCCCGCATGATCGCTTCCATGTCGAGCGCGGCCAGCCATGCCTGCCGCATCTTGGGGTTGACAAACGGACCTGTGCGCTTGTTGAACACGGTGGTCAGCCACAGCGGCACCGGCGGAATGAAGGGCACCAGGTTGGGGTCGCCCTGCAGCCTGGAGAAGTCGTCCTGGGGCACGCTCTCGGCGAACTGGAATTCGCCGCGGGTGACGCCAGCGATGCGTACGGCCACGTCCGGGACGGGCACAATGTACAGCGAGTCGAAGTAGGCCCCCTTGCGGCCGGCGAACCCATCGGGCTCCTCTGTCCGCGTGCTGTACCCCTCGAACCGGTCGAGACGCACGTGCCGGTCGGGTGCGTGCTCGACGAACCGGTAGGGCCCGGTACCGATGTAGCGGCGAACGGGTCCTACCCCGGCCTCCTCGATGACTTCTTTCGGATAGATGACCGCTCCCTGCAGCGCCAGGGCCAGGTCCACGAGAACCAACCCGTAGGGCTCCTTGAGCCGGAGCACTACGGTGTGAGCATCCGGCGCAGATAGCGATTGGGTCACCGCGAACAGCGCCCGGCCGCGCGTGGAAAGCCGCCCCCAGCGCGTGAGCGACGCCACCACGTCGTCGCCGTTCAGCTCGCGGCCGTGGTGGAAACGAACACCCTTGCGCAGGTTGAACGTGTAGACCAGCCGGTTCGGACTGATCTTCCAGGTGTCGACCAGCATCGGCTTCGGCTCGAACTTGCTGTTCAGCGTGAAGAGCCCCTCGTAAACGTCCAGCATGATGTCCTGGACGATGAGCGCCGTGGTCATGTGCAGGTCCAAGGTGGGCGGCTCGCCGATGTGCGCCATGCGAAAGACCCCGCCGCGGCGGGGCTGCTGCGCCCCGGTGGGACCGGCCGAAACCGTCACGAGCGCGAAGGCGAGCGCCAGCACGAAGATACGGACCGCAAGGCG
>DYHL01000089.1:0-7266 GCA_020724185.1 Candidatus Nitrosymbiomonas sp.
GGCCGTGGCGGAACCAGGCCTTCTCGTCAAGCAGGGCTGAAAGCAGCCGAGCAACATCGGCCGCCGTGTCTGGGTGCATTGACCTCTCCCCTCCGGCATCAGGGATCGGGGCCTGCAAGCGGCCTTCCATATGGAAGTTGTTCCCAAAGCCCGCGGATTCTAGACAGAGCCCGCGGCGCGCCCTATCGGTCGGTTGCCAGAGACCGCAGGTGAGGATCTGCGAAGATGCGCGCGCCCTGCGCGCGCACGCGATGGGAAAGCAGGCGCAGTTTCAGGTAGAGACCAAGGTACTTCGTGCAGATCTCCGTAGTGGCTAACTCTCCGGTCCGCGCGTCCACCTTCCACGCCATGCCGTGGGGCTGGCGGAAGTGCCGCTCCAACGCGGCGGAAAGCTGCGCCTCGCCATCCCCCCACTCCCCATCTCCTGTCAGTTGCTCCAGCTTCATTAGATTTACGGCAAGGTCCACGAGCGGATCAAGCGCGGCATGAGGGTCGGCATCCCGGTTTGGTATCAACCCTACCGGTGTGCGCTGCCGCAACCAGGCGCGCGCCGACCGGGACGCGGCATGCAGGCACTCCTCATCGCCCAAGTCATAGAAGATGTCCAGAAGGACCTCCATCCAGGTGTTGTTCGCGAACAGCGAAACGTCCCGCGGCGCGCCTCGTGCTGGCCGGATGTCGTAGAACCGGCCATCCTGCGCCGTCATGGCGTTGAGCGCGGCGCGCTTCCAGCACAGCACGGCATCCCGAATCCACTCCTGGCCACTGGCCCTGTGGAGGGCGAGCAGCCCGAAGATGAAGAACGCGTCCCCCTTGGCAACGACGCTGCCCCCAGACCCCGGCCGCCCGCGCGCCCGGAAGACCAGATCGAGCAGAGGGGCCAGGGCACTCCCCAGCGCGCTAGTCGGAAACCGCGCTGGAAGAAGTCCCCGGGCACGGACCTCCGGCAGGGCCATCACCGCCTGCGCCATCTCCGTGGCCCAGGACAGGTGGGCTTCGTCGCCGGTGACACCATGGATCTGCACGAGACCCTCGATCCAGATACCGGCCAGCATCGGGTTGCTCAATGGTAGATGGAGACGCAGGGGACTACAGGGGAGCGCCGCGTAGACCGGAAGCCCGTTGCGGCCGGCTGCCAGGAGCCTGACACCGGCCAGGAAGCGCCCGACATCGGAGGAGATCACTCCCTTCCCCCAGGTGCGAAGCGACTCCGCCAAGCCCCACAGGGTGTCCACAGCGGCAAGATTGGAGTATAGGATTCTGTGGACGCGTCCCCGCAGACCAGGGCCGAGCGCCAAGCCGTGGATTAGCCCGGTGGGAGCCTGGGTCAGACGCAGCGCCTCCAGCACCTGACCTTGGGCCCACTCGCACAACGCGCCGTCGCCGGTGATCCGCCCGAGTTCGTGTACGTACTGCACGTAGTCCCCCAGATCGTCAATAAGGGGGCTCGGGTCAGCGATGCACCCGCGCCGGACGTCCACGGTTCGAGCCAGGAGGCCGTGCGCGCCACAGTACCGGTCGCGCAGGAGCCGCGCGACCTCGACGGCCGGGGCCAGACCGTCGCGCTCGAGTCTACGCAGGCCCACCAGCTCCTGCACCGCTACCTCCCCTGGTGGAGCGTACTCTTCATCACAGGCCGCTTGCCCGACGGCTCGCGGGGTATGTGCCCAACCGGCGTCACCCGCACGGTAATCTGGCCTACCAGCGCGGCTTCCAGGTGCCGGGAGAGCTCCTCCTGGCGGTTCTCGCCGTAGTCGCTGATTGGCACTACCACAACCTCCAGTTCCTCGACCCGGTCCTGCCGAAACTGATACTCCCACAGTAGGTCGCCATGCAGCCCCACGATCATGGGCGCTATCATCGTTGCCGGGATTCTGAAGCCAGAGGCCGTGACTATCCACTCCCAATCCCGGCCTTCCAGCCCGCCCAGAAGTGGTAGGGTCCTCCTGCACGGACACAGCTCCTCCCCACCCGCTGCGCCTGCGTCTCCGATCTCATACCGCACAAACGGCATGGCATGGTTGCGCAGATCAGTAATGACCAGACGGCCCTTCGAAGCAGGCGCCCCACGCGCTTCGCCCGGCCCTCCGGTGACGATCTCGACGACACACCCTTCGGTGTTCAGGTGCCACCGCCCATACTCGCATGTGTGCGCCACACCGGCCGAGAACTCGCGGGCCCCGTACCGGGAGAAGATCGGCGTGCCAAGAGCCTGCCGGACCAGGTCGCGGGTGTCGTCACCCATCTGCTCCGCGTCGTAGAGGACGCAGCGCGGGCGGGCGCGCAGCGGCCTGCCGGAAAGCAGGACCGCCCGGGCCAGCAGGTGCAGCAGGCTGGGATAGCCATAGATCAACGCGGGCGCCACCCTCTCCACCGCCTCCACAACCGGCCCCGGCGCCAGCGCGTAGAGCAGCTCCGGGGGAAGGAAGGCGCTCCCAACCAACCAGTTCCACCGCGTCCACTTGCGGCGTCCCTCGTTGTCCACCTGCCGTCTGACAAAGAGGGTGGGGGCGGCGGCCGTGACGCCGGCCCATCCGAGGTCATGCCAGAGGCTGGCCCGCTCGAACGGCAGGGCGCGCCTGTCACGGTAGAACCACACGGGCGCGCCCGTTGTCCCCGACGAGGCCCTTCGCAGTAGATCTCCCTTGCTCACCCGCTCCGACACCAGAGCATCAAGGTGCGTCCTGATGTCGCGCCGCAGCAGCACGGGCATAAGTGGAAGATCGTCAATGCCCCGGATGTCGCCGGGCGATACCCCTGTTTGGTCCATTACCCGGCGGTAGTAGGGAACCGTGTCGTAGGACCAGCGGATCAGGGTACGGAGCCGGGCTTCCTGCCTGGCGCGCAGCTCTTCGGGATCCGCACGCTCGGCCCACTCGAGGATGGCGAGCTCACGCCTGACCTGGCTGCGAACCAGGCGCGAGCCCAAGGCGAACAGACCGTGCATCAGGACCGTGCGCAACATGCCTCTACCTGCCCTGATCGAGCGTGCTCTTCAGCACGGGACGCTTGCCCGACGGCTCGCGGAGTATGCGCGCGACCGGCGTTACGCGCACGGTCATCCCGCCTCCCAGCACCGCCTCCAGGTGACGGGAGAGCTCCTCCTGGAGGTCCTCGCCGTGGTCGCCGATAGGCACAACCACAACCTCCAGTTCCTCGACCCGGTCCTGCCGGAACTGGTACTCCCACAGCAGGTCCATGTGAAACCGCATGGCCCGTTGAAGAATGATCGCCGGGACCCGAAGGCCTGCAGCCGTCACAACCCACTCCCAGATCCGGCCGTCCAGCTCGCCCAGAAGCGGCAGGGTCCTTCCGCACGGACACTTCTCATCCCCTGCCACTGTACCGATGTCCCCAATCTCGTACCGTATGAACGGCATCGCCATGTTGCGTAGGTCGGTGATGACCAGGCGCCCCCTCTGTGCCGGCCTCGCCTGTAAGTCGCCAGGCTCCCCGCTCACTATCTCCACAACGAACCCCTCGGGATTCAGGTGCCACCGCCCGCGCTCGCAGGTCTGAGCGACCAGCCCTGAGAGCTCAGCCGCCCCGTAGCGTGAGAAGATGGGCACACCGAAGGCCCCGGCTATCAACTGACGCGTGTCTTCACCCATCTGCTCCGCCTGGTAGAAGACGCAGCGCGGCCGGGCACGCAGCGGCCTGCCGGAGCGGAGAACGGCCTGGGCCAGTAGGTGCAGTAGGCTCGGGTACCCGAGGACGACCGCCGGCGTCACTCGCTCCAGTGTCTCCACGATAGGAGCTGGCTCTCGCGAGTATATGACCTCCAGTGGGATGGAGGCGCCACCAACCATCCGGCCCCACCAGGTCACTTGTGAGACCCGCACCGAGTCCCTTTCCATCGTGAGCACCAGCGCGGGGTCCGCGGGTGTTACGCCTGCCCACTCCATAGAATGCCACTTGGTGGCCTGCTCGAACGGCACGGTGCGCCGGTCGCGGTGGAAACCCAATGGCTCCGCGCTCGTTCCTGACGTCACCTGGGGCAACAGGTCCCTGGTGTGCGCGCGATCTGACACCAGGGCATCAAGATCGGTCCGGACGTCGCGCCGTCGCAGTACGGGCAGAAGCGGGAGATCGTCAATGCCCCGGATGTCGCCGGGCGATACCCCTGCTCGGTCCATTCCCTGCCGGTAGTAGGGAACCGTGTCGTAGGCCCAGCGGATCAGGGCACGGAGCCGGGATTCCTGCCGCGCGCGAAGTTCGTCGGGATCCGCACGCTCGGCCCACCTGAGGACGGCGAGCTCGCGCCGCGCCTGGCGGCGGACCAGGCGCGATCCCAGCGCAAAGAGACCGTGTATAAGGGATGTGCGCAGCATGCCTCTACCTGCCTTGGTGGAGCGTGCTCTTCAGCACGGGACGCTTGCCCGACGGCTCGCGGGGTATGTGCCCGACCGGCGTCACTCGCACGGCGATCCCACCTCCCATTAGCGCCTCCAGGTGCCGGGAGAGCTCCTCCTGGCGGTCCTCCCCGTAGTCGCCGACAGGCACAACCGCGACCTCCAGTTCCTCAGGCCGGTCCTGCCGGAACTGGTACTCCCAGATCAGATCGCCGTGCAGCCGTGTCGTCTTGTACTGAAGGACCGATGCGGGAATCGTAAGACCTGCAGCCGTTACAACCCAATCCCAGTACCTGCCTTCCAGCGCGCCGAGGATCGGCAGGGTACAACCGCACGCGCACCCTTCCTCCCTGACAGCCGCGCCTACGTCTCCGATCTCGTACCGTATGAAAGGCATGACATGGTTGCGCAGGTCGGTGATGACCAATCGCCCATGTGGAGCCGGCGTCCCTCGCCGGTCGCCCGGTTCGCCGGATACAACCTCGACGATGAAACCCTCAGCGTTCAGGTGCCACTGCCCGCTTCCGCAGGTCTCGGCGACCATCCCCAAGAGCTCCCGCGCCCCATAGCGCGAGAAGACCGGCACTCCAAAGGCCCGTGCGATCAACTCGCGCGTGTCCTCCTCCATCTGCTCTGCCTGGTAGATGACGCACCGCGGCCGGGCGCGCAGCGGCCGTCCGGATCGCAGGACCGCCTGGGCCAGCAGGTGCAGGAAACTTGGCATCCCCAGGATCGCCGTAGGCGCCACGCGCTCCAGCATCTCGACGACCGGTAACGGTCGCCGCGCATAAAGGATCTCCAGCGGCATCAAGGTGCTCCCGGTCACCTTGTTCCACCATACGCTGAGTCGGTTCTGCGGACGAAACCCGGCCAGCGTCAGCATCAGAACAGGGTCCGAAGGCAGCACACCGGCCCACTCCAAGGAATGCCACTGGGTGGCCCGCTCGAACGGCAGGGCACGCCTGTCGAGGCATAACCTGATCGGCTCGGCGCTCGTCCCTCCGGTCACCTGAGGCAGGAAGCGCCTCTTGTGAACTCGCTCCGAAACCAGAGACTCGAGGTGCACCCTGACATCGCGCCGTCGCAGTATGGGCAGAAGCGGAAGATCATCAATGCCCCGGATGTCGCCTGGCGACACCCCTGCCTCGTCCATGATCCGGCGGTAGTAGGGAACCGTGTCGTAGGCCCAGTGGATCAGGGCACGGAGACGGGTTTCCTGCCGCGCGCGCAGCTCTTCGGGATCCGCACGCTCGGCCCATTTGAGGACGGCGAGCTCGCGCCGCGCCTGGCGGCGGATCAGGCGCGATCCCATGGAGAAGAAACCTTGCGTCAGGGCCGTGCGAACCGAATTCATCGCCGCACCAGGGCTACAAGCGCCACGCCGAACAACGAATGCCACAGTCGCGCAGCGCACTTGGCCCCTGCCACGCCGACCACGCCCAACCGCAGCGTCAGCAGGGCAAGGCCCAGGACTTCGGCGGCAAGGGCCGTCGAGGCCAGCCAGTGCTGCGCCCGTAGGTGGCCCCGGGCCGCCAGGAACGAGTTCGCCTGACTCCCCGGGAAGCCCAACGCTACACCGGCTATCAGGATCTGTGACACCAACACGCTCTCACGGTACTGCGCCGTGAAGAACGCGGGCACCAGCACCGGCATCGAGAGAACCATCACCCCTCCGACCGCGACCGCGACTGGAGATCCGGCAGCTAAACTGCGCCGCAGGAGGCGGCGCGCATCGTCATCGCGCGCCGCGGCCATGCGCGGCAGCATCTGGAGGTTGATCAGCGACGTGGCCTGCCGGAGGATCTCCCACCACACCATGCCGATGGAGAACACCGCCAGGCTGGCCGGTCCCAGGACGGTTCCCACGACAAGGCCCGAGAGGTAGGTCTGGCCGGTCGAGATGATGTACACCGGCGAGATCTTGCGGCCGTACCGCACCGCTGCGGGGTCGGCGGCTGCCCGAAAGTCCACGCCCCGCGCTGTCGCCCTGAGGAAGGCGGCGTGGAGTAGAACCGTGGTTGCCAGCCATGCGAGCGCGGTTGCCTCCAGCCGACCGTGCCCGAGGAGCACCATCGCCACTACCGGCACCGGCAGCGCGGTGACCGCGTTCTGGAAGAGGGCGTACCTTGAAAAGTCCTGCCTGCCGCCAAGAAACGGCAGGTAGAGCTCGAGCGTGGTCAGCAGCGGGAAGCACAGGGCTGCCAGCGCCAGTGCGCGTCCCACGGCCGGTTGGCCCCTGATGCTCAGAACTAGGGCCAACACAAGCAGGATGCCGACCCCCATCGGCGACGCCCTGGCGCGGGCGCGCATGCCCTCCCTTAGCGCGCCGTCGTCCCCACGGGCACTGGCCCGCATGATCGCCACCGTCATACCGGGGAGGGCGGTCAGCCCAATCACGCCGAGGAGCGCCATCACGTACCGGTACTGCCCGTATACCTCCTGGGTTGAGAGGTGGACGAACGCCATCGCCATGCCGAACCCAGCCAGCATCGAAGCGCCCCTGCCGCCGGCCAGGAGCGCGCTGTCCAGGGCAGGCCGAAGCCAGCCCTGCGGTTTCACGCGGTCTCTCCCAGCACACGGCGGTACGCCTGAAGGACTCCTGCGGCCATCCGCGCGGATGTGAACCGCTCGGCCACCCGCAGCCGCCCTGCCTGACCCATCTGCCAGGCGGTTGCGGGATCACGCAGCAGCGTCACGATCGCCTGACCGAAAGCATCGGGGGATTCCGGGGTCACCAGCAGGCCGGTTCCACCGTCTTGCACAATCTCGTCCATCGGCGGGATGCGGGCGGCAACAACTGGCTTCCCCGCGGCCATCGCTTCGGTCACGGCCAGCCCGAAGCCCTCCGACCGGGAGCCGAAGGCGAAGACGTCCACCGCGTGCAGGAAGGAAGCTATGTCTTCCTGGAATCCCA
>DYHL01000089.1:7276-10010 GCA_020724185.1 Candidatus Nitrosymbiomonas sp.
GCCGCACGTAGTCGCGCAGCCCCAGGCCGCCTATCAGGTCTGCGAGCGCGCGCCCGTATCCCGCTGAGCCGGTCCCTGCAATCAGCAGCACCGCGTCCGGGAACTCCCGCAACACGAGCGGCATGCCTCGGACAAGGAGATCCTGCCCCTTGCCGGGCTCCAGCCGACCCACCGCGCCGATGGCCGGCCGCGCACCCATCCCCCACTCAGGCCGGAGGTCGCGCGGCGCTGAGGCGAACGCCTCGACCTCGATTCCGTTGTGGACCACGCGCGCGGTCTCCGGGGTCAGCCCGCACGCCTGAACAAGCCAGGAGTGCACGGCGCCGGAGGTCGCCAGCACGGCATCGGCGCGGCGCCAGATGCCGGCCAGCACCGGCCTCAGCAAGCGCCAGGGTCCCTGCGTGCCATAGGTGCCGTGCACGGTCACCACCCTGGGGATCGGCATCCGCCCGCGCGCCACTATTCCAGCAATGTCCGCCCTGGGCAGGTGCGTGTGCAGAATGTCCGGGCGTTCCTCGCGGATCACGCCGTGGAGAGACCAGGGACACGTCGGATCGTAGCGCGCACAGTCGAGGTCGCGCACCACAATGCCTGCGCGCTCGAACTCCGGCCGCAGCGGCCTCGTATCGCGCACTTGCTCGTGCAGGCACACGACGGTCAGGTCGAGCCCGGCCGCCTTGTGCTGCCGGCACAGCGCCAGCAGCGTGACCTCTGCCCCACCGGCCGCCACTGTGTTGGTGACGTGGAGGATCTTCACCGTCCGGCAGCGGCCGAGCGCAGGAGGGCCTCGGTCGCATCGGCCACGCGGGACACGGTGAAGCGCTCTGCCGCGCCGCGGGCGCCGGCCGCCAGATGCGCCCGCTCAGAGGGCGAGGCGATCAGGCGCTCAAGCGCCATGCGGAGGGCATCGGGATCCGAAGGGGGAATCAGCAGCCCGCTCTCTCCGTCCGTAACAACCTCTGGCACCCCGCCGACGGCAGTGGCGATCAAGGGCATCCCAAGGACCAGGGCGTCGAGCACCGCGTGGGGCATTCCCTCCCATGTGGAATTCAACGCGAAGATATCGCAGGCAGCCATGATGCCAAGCGTCTCCTCGCGTGACTTGCGGCCCGCGAAGAACACGCGGTCGGCCGCGTCCAGGTCTCGGGCGACCTGCTCCAGCCTAGCCCGGTCCGGACCATCGCCGACCACGACCAGCCCCAGGTCAGGCATTCCGGCAACGGCGCCGATCAGTTCCGCGATCCCCTTCCAGGAGGTAAGACGGGCTGCCGTAACAAGCGTCACCGGCGTCGAAAGGGGGTTGGCCGCGGGGACGCTTGTGAAGGGTGCGAGTGCCTCGGGAGGCTCGACCCCGTTGGGTATCACCGTGAGCCGAGAGGCCGGGACTCCCCACCGGACCACCCAGCCGGCCATCCACTGCGAGTGGACGATCACGTGGTCCGCCCGCCGGATCCACCAGGCGCGAAGGCGCCTCAGCGCCTCCACCCTCGCACCGTACCTCCGCTGCTGGAACGCAGCGAAGGTGTCATGCACCCATCCCAAAAGAACGGAGCGTTCCCATGCCAGATCACCCACGACCTTCATCACAAGGGGCCGTCGGAGCAGCGCGTTGGCAACCACCGATTCCAGGGCCAGGCCGTAGACCAGCAGGACATCGGCCCGGCTGCCCAGCCTCCGGACCAACTTGATCGTGCGCAGCCACCGCAGCATTCTGGGAAGGAACCGGGCCAGGCGCACAACCGCGAACGGATACCGCGCGTCGTCGTGGTCCGTGCGATCGCTCACCGTCAGTACGGTCACCTGGTGACCTCGCAGGCAGAGCTCTCTCGCAAGGGGCGGGATCGCCGTGGCGTGCCCACCGATGTCGGGAGGGAAGACCGGGGTAACTACCAGGATCCTCATCGTCCCTGCATCGCGAATCCCCCCGCCGCGGCGGACGCGCGCGCCGAATATGGCACCCGCGTCTACTCCCCCCAGGTTTCGCGCAGGACCCTCACCCAGTTCCCGTGGGCAAGCTTGCGCAGATCCTCTCCCTTGTACCCGCGGTCCGCGAGCGCCCGCATGAGCTTGGGCAGACCAGCGGCATCCTTCAACTCAGCGGGCATGACCGCCCCGTCAAGATCCGAGCCCAGGGCGACGCAATCTATCCCCATCCGCTCGACCATGTAGTCAATGTGCTCTACCATCCGCGACATGGGCGTCTCGGCGTTCCGCGCGCCGTCCTCGCGCAGGAATCCCACGTGGAAGTTGAGACCCACGACTCCCCTGCTCTCGCGGACCGCGTCGAGCTGCCGGTCCGTGAGGTTCCGCGGCGACGGCGTCAGCGCGTGGGCGTTGGAATGGGTGGCAACCAGCGGGGCATCGCTCAGCGTCGCTACGTCCCAGAAGCCCTGCTCGGTAATGTGGGAGAGGTCAATCATCACCCTGCGCCGGTTGAGCTGCCTCACCAGCTCCCGGCCGGCATCGGTGAGCCCAGGGCCGGTGTCTGGTGAGTGAGGGAACTTGAACGGCACGCCCTGCGCAAAGCGGTTGCGGCGGCTGTGCGTGATGCCGACCGAGCGCAATCCCGCAGCGTAGAATGCCTCCAGCGCGCGGCCCTCGGAATCAAGCGGTTCCGCGCCCTCGAAGTGCAGCAGCATGGCGAAGACACCGCCATCGAGGCATTGCTGCAACTCGGCCGCGGTGCGTACGACCTTCGCCTTCCCTTCCGAGGCCTGCTCGACCTGCAGCAGCC
>DYHL01000090.1:0-310 GCA_020724185.1 Candidatus Nitrosymbiomonas sp.
CGTGGCGCGGGCCACCGACGCGGCGACTAGCCGCAGCCGGTCGCTGGTGAAGGCCTCACGATCGCCCAGCCCTACGACCGCCAGGCGTCCCGCAGGCAGGCGCCCGTGGGTGTGGAGAAACACGACCTTTCCGGCCTCGCCCGTGAAGCGCTCCTCGTGGAGCGCTCGGGCAAGCAGGCCGCCGAGGGCCTGGTCCACCTTGGCGGCGATGCCCTCGAGCCGTGCAGGTCCGCTGAACACCCCGAGGGCGAGCACGTCACAGCGGTGCGCGGTGGGATCGGCAACGGTCACGCGTACAATCACGGCTTTC
>DYHL01000090.1:320-9965 GCA_020724185.1 Candidatus Nitrosymbiomonas sp.
AGTGGGATCGCTTGCCCCACCCCTGACGCGACGGCACGGCGATACAGTAGCTCCATCGTCACCACGTCTTCCATGGCGATGCCCTGGGACTCGAAAAGGGTGATCTGTTCCGGCCGGCTCCTCCCGGGGCTGGTTCCGGCCACGATGCGTCCCAGCTCCGTCACCCTCTCCCAGACCGCCTCCCCGGCCGCGGCAGGGGCGATGAGATCGCCACACTCGATGCGCGCCTGTTCCAGGGAGTCCACAGCAATGAGGTCGCTGCGGCGAACGGCCTCCGCGTCCAGTTCCCGCCGCGCCGCCGCGTTGGAGCCGATGGCATTGACGTGCACGCCGGGCCGCAGCCAGGCTCCCTGCAGCACCGGTTCCCTCGCGGAGGTGGCGGTGACGACGATCTCCGAATCCTCCACCGCCTCCTGGGCGCTCGCGACGGCCACCACCTCGGCCCCCAGCTCCACCGCCATCTCCGCCGCAAACGTCTCCCGGCGCTCCTGGGACCGACCGTACACCCTAACGAGCGCCACCGGCCGGACGCGCGCCACGGCCGCCACCTGGCTGCGGGCCTGCCACCCGCTGCCGATGACGCCGAGCGTGCCCGCGCCGGTACGCGCCAGGTACTTGGTGGCTACCCCGCTGGCCGCACCGGTCCGCATTTGTCCGAGACGGTCGGCCTCAGTGATCAGCACAGGCTCGCCGTCCTCAAATCTGTAAAGAACGGCGATAAACCGCGCCCCGCCGGGAGTGGAGGCGTAGGACTTGACGCCCATGACGCCAAGGGGGGGCGCCGAAGCGTGCATCACGTGCAGCGTACCCGACGGCGTCACCGACCGGCTCCGGGGCTGGTTGACGCCCATACCCTCGCCCAGGAAACGAAACCCCTGCTCGACGGCGGCGATCACGTCGTCCATCGTGAGAAGCAGGCCCACGTCGCTTTCGCGGAGCAATAGCGCCATCGTGTCTCCCGGCGGCCCGGTGAGGCCGGAAAGCACCGTCGTTCCAGTGAAGTTCCCCAGTCGCGGGGACCTTCCTCCAGAGGGCAGGCACAACTTGCGGGCGCGGCCGGCAATCGGTGCAAAGGGCTTCCCCTGGCCTGGGCGAACCATGGATAGCGGAGGTATGCCATGACCGAACGCCTGTTCGATACCATTGATGCTCTTCGCGAGGGGCTAATAGCACTGCGGCGCGACCTGCACGCCCACCCTGAGCTCGCCTTCCAGGAGGAAAGGACCGCGGGGATCGTGGAGGCCCGACTGCGGGCCGCCGGACTGGAGGTCCGAACCGGGCTGGCCCAAACCGGCGTTGTAGGAGTCCTGCGTGGGGGCAGGCCCGGGCGCACCGTTCTCGTCCGCGCGGACATGGATGCCCTGCCCATCCAGGAGGTGAGCGAGGCGCCCTACCGGAGCCAGGTCCCGGGCTGCATGCACGCCTGCGGGCACGACGGCCACACCGCGATCGCGGTGGTCCTGGCAGAGCTCCTGTCCGAACGCCGGGCTGAACTGGCAGGCACGCTGGTCTTCGCCTTCCAGCCCGCCGAGGAGATCACCTCGGGTGCGCTGCCGATGATAGAGGCGGGCGTGATGGATGATCCGCCGGTGGACGCCGTGGTTGGGCTCCATCTCTGGAACGACCTGCCCGTTGGGACCGTGGCATTGAGCGCCGGCCCGGTCTTCGGCTCGGTGGACGAGATCATGATCTCCATTGAGGGCCGAGGCGGGCACGGCGCCATTCCCCACCGGGCGGTTGACCCGATCGTGGCCGCTGCCCACGTGGTCACTGCCCTCCAGACCATCGTCAGCCGCGAGACGGCCCCGCTCGATGCGGCCGTCGTGACCATCGGGACGATCCACTCGGGCACGGCGTTCAACATCATACCCGATCGCGTGGAGATGCGCGGGACCGTCAGGGCGTTCACCGGGGAGATCCGAGAGCGTACGCTGCGCCGCGTCGAGGAGATCTCATCCGGCGTGGCAGGGGCCGTTCGCTGCGGGGCAACGGTGACCAACCGGTTCGGGTGCCCGCCGGTTGTAAACGATGCGGCGGTTGTGGCCGTCGTGCGGGACGTGGCCGCAGGGGTTGTCGCCGGCGACCGGGTGGTGGACCTGAAACCAACGACCGGCAGCGACGACATGGCCTACTTCCTCCAGCGCGCCCCTGGATGCTACCTCGCGGTTGGGTCCCACAACCGCGATCGCGGCCTTGATGCCGCGCACCACAATCCCCGGTTCGATTTCGACGAGGAGGCGCTGCTCATCGGCGCGAAGGTCCTGGGTGGAGCGGCGTTGAGGCTGCTCGAATAGGCCGGGCCGCCGTGCCGCCGCCCAGAGGACCGCGCCGGGCTCCGTCGAATGAGTTGACCCATGGACCAGGCAGTCGCCTACGCCCGCGAGCAGGACGGTCGGTTTCTCGCTGAGCTGATCGAGTTTCTCCGGATTCCCAGCGTGAGCACCGCGCCCGAGCGGGGAGGGGACGTCGCCCGCGCCGCGGCATGGATCGCAGGGCACCTGGAGCGGCTCGGGTTTCGCAGCCGCGTCGAGCCCACCGACCTGCACCCCATCGTGCGGGCGGACTGGCTGGGAGCACCGGGCCGGCCGACGGTTCTATGCTACGGCCACTATGACGTGCAGCCGCCTGATCCGCTGGATCTCTGGAACTCCCCGCCGTTTGAACCCACGGTTGAGCAGGGTGCGCTCTACGCGCGCGGCGCGTCAGACGACAAGGGGCAGTTGTTCACCCACGTCAAGGCGGTGGAGGCGATCCTGCGCACCGCGGGCTCGCTGCCGGTCAACGTGAAGTTCCTGCTGGAGGGCGAGGAAGAGATCGGCAGCCCATCCCTGGCCACCTATGTCCCGCGGCATCGTAGGGCCCTGGCTGCCGACGCCGCCCTGGTCAGCGACGGCGCGCTGTTTGCGCCCGGGTTGCCCACGCTCACCACTGGGCTGCGCGGGTTGCTCTACGCCGAGATCGAGGTCAGCGGAGCCCGCTGTGACCTTCACTCGGGCCAGTACGGCGGCGCGGCGCCCAACGCCCTCGGAGCGCTGGCCCAGATACTGGCCGCGCTCAAGGACCGGCAGGGCCGCATTCGGATTCCCGGGTACTATGGGAGGGTACGGCCGCCCGACGACGCCGAACGGTCCGCGTGGGCGCGGCTTCCCTTCGACGAGGTCGCGTTCTGCAACGTGATCGGTGTGGCCGTGGCCCCGGGCGAAGAGGCCTACCCCATCCTGGAGCGCTTGTGGGCCCGCCCGACGCTTGACGTGCACGGCATTGCCGGCGGGTTCGCCGGCATCGGCATGAAGACCGTGATCCCGTCCCGTGCGACGGCCAAGGTGAGCATGCGGCTGGTGCCGGACCAGCGTCCGGAGCGGATCTTCAAGCAACTGGAACGGTTCGTGCGCCGCCAGGCGCCGCCCGGGGTGCGCGTGGAGGTGCGTCATCTCGCTTCGACGCCGCCCGTTGTTGTGTCTCCCGACGCGCCGGCGGTGCGCGCGGCAGCACGCTCACTGGAGGCGGTCTTTGGCGTGCCCCCGGTCTACACGCGGAGCGGGGGCAGCATTCCGGTGGTTTCTGCCTTCGACCGGTCCTTGAAGATCTCCACGGTCATGATGGGCTTCGGCCTGCCCGACGACAACCTGCACGCGCCGAACGAGAAGTTCGCCCTGGTTAACTTCAGGCAGGGGATTGAAGCGGCGATCCGCTTCTTCCACGAGTTTGGCGGGTAGCACACGAGCACCCACGGAGGTGCCTATGAGTGCAAACAGCGCTAACACACAGGACTTCCCGCTGCGCTTCCGCTGGCTGTGCGGCGTGGTCGGAGCCGCCGGTCTGGCGCTGGTGGCAGCGGCGCTGCTACGCCTTCCCGTTCTTCCGTGGCACGTGTGGCTGCTCTTCGGCACCGTGTCACTGCTCTCCGGTGTGATCGCCTTCCCGCTGCCGAGGGGCGTCACGTATCACCCGCAGGGCGGCATCTCGCTTGCAGTGGTGTTCCTGTTCGGCTGGGAGGCGTCTGTGGTACTGAGCCTGCTGGGGCTGCTGGTCTTCTGGATTCACGCGAGGCGGCCGATCTGGCGCGCCGCATACGATCTGGGGAACGTCAGCACCAGTCTGTTTCTGGCGGCCTCGGTTGCCCCGCTGGGAGCAGGGGGCGTGACCACGGGAATGCTGGCCCGGTTCCTTCTTGCCGGCGGGATTCACGCCCTGGCCAACACGGCGTTCACCCTCTCCCGAACGATGGCGCAGCAAGACGGCAGGCTGCCGAATGCCCCCGGCATGGCCCTCCGCATCCTGGTACTGTCGGCCAGCATGGCGCTGGCGGGCCTGATCATTGCCCTGATGTTCGACTCGTTCCGTGAGGCCGGCGCGCTGCTGGGGTTCGCGTCGTGGCTGCTGGCGAGCGTCGCGCTCAAGGGCAACTACGATGCCCGTGCGGCCGGCGAACGCCACGCTGACACGAACCGCCGGCTCGAAGAGGCACTGGTTGCCGTCGAACGCCTGTCCATCACCGACCCGCTTACCGGGCTGTACAACCGGCGGCACTTCCGGATCCGCCTCGAGGAGGAGTTCAAGCGGGAAGCCCGCGATGCCACGCCGTTTAGCCTCCTGCTGCTCGACCTGAGCGGGTTCAAGGCCGTCAACGACGACCACGGTCATTTGGCCGGCGACCTGGTGCTCCAACAGTTCGCCCGGCTGCTGGACGGCGCGGTGCGCCCCGGCGACCTGGTCTTCCGGTACGGCGGGGACGAGTTCGCCATCATCATGCCCCGGACCGCGCGCCGGAGTGCCGAGGCCGCAGCGGACCGTCTGGAAGCGCTGATGGCCCAGACCCCCTTCCTGGTCGGCACCAAGCGCCTGTACCTCAACCTGGACTTGGGCATCGCCGTGGTTCCAGAGGACGGCACCGACGCCGACGCGCTCGTCCACCACGCGGATACCGCCATGTGCAGCTCCCGCGGGCGCAGGCTGCTGGATGCGCCGGGCGATGACGGCGCCGGGCACGGACCTTCCCCCGGCGGGTGAACAACGCCGGCGTGCTCTTACAGGCGAGGCACTGGCTAGAGGGCCTGAGCGCGTTCGAGCAGGCGCTGGGGGTGGCGGCCCTGACGTTTGTTCCTTGGATCGAGTTGCGCGGCTCGATCCCGCTTGGAATCGCGCTGGGACTGCATCCACTGGCGGCCATGGCGATTGCGGTGGCGGCCAACTGCGCCATCATCGTTCCCGGGTACTACGCGCTCGAGCTGTTCTATGACCGATGGTTCTCTCGCTTCGCGCCGGTCCGGCGGGCAGTTGTGCGGGTGCGGGCAAGGGGCGTCGGGTTCGTCGAGCGGTACGAGCTCCTGGGCCTGGCGTTGTTCGTCGCGGTGCCGCTCCCGGGCACCGGAGCCTATTCGGGCACGCTGCTGGCATGGCTGCTGGGGATGAACAGGCCGCGCGCATGGGTCGCGATCGCGGTGGGCGTCACGTTGGCCGGGGCGGTTGTTACGCTGGCGGCATCCGGAGTACTTGTGGCGCTGCGGCGATTGCCTTAGAATAGGAATTCAGGGTGCCGACGAGCGAACGCAGGAAGCACCCGATCCACGCTGAACGGACAGGATACCTACGGATTACGAAGGAGGGATCAGATATAGTGCGAAGAGCCCTGGCCCTTATTGCTGCCATTGCCCTGACCGGCGCGCTCGTAATCTCCGCGGCCGCGGCGCCGGCGGTGACGCCCACGCGCGGTGGGACGCTCATCGTTGGATCTGGAGTGGACGCGGTTACACTCGACGCGCCCATGATTACCGATTCCCCGAGCGCGACCGTCTCGGAGCACATGGTCGAGTCCCTCTACCGACTTACCCCCGAGGGGCGAATCGTGCCGATGCTGGCCCTCGGGCACACCGTGTCCGCGGACGGGCGGACATGGACGATCCGGCTGCGGACGGGTGTTCGGTTCCATGATGGGACCCCGTTTGACGCCGAGGCCGTCAAGTTCAACCTCGATCGCATGCTCGATCCGGCCACCCGGGCGCCGTTTAGGTTCCTGATCAGCCGCATAACGAGCGTCACGGTCGTTGACTCCTCGACGGTTCGTCTGGTCACCGATGCCGTGTTCGCGCCGCTGCTGGCGCACTTCACCCACAGCTCCGTCGGGATGCAGAGCCCGACCGCCGTCCGACGGCTGGGCGTCGACTACGCCCGGCAGCCCGTGGGAACCGGCCCCTTCAAGTTCAAGGAATGGGTGCGCGGCGATCGCGTGGTGATGACCCGCAACGACGATTACTGGGGGGAGAAGGCGTTCCTGGACGAGGTGCAGTTCCGCGTGATCCCCGATGACGGCTCGCGCGTGGCGGCTCTGGAAGCGGGCTCAATTCACGTGGCCGTGCGCGTGCCACCGCGCGAGATCGAGCGGCTGAAGACCGCCCGGGACTTCACCGTCTTTGTCAACGACAGCCTGCGCACGATCTACGTGGGCTTCAACGTGACGCGGCCGCCCTTCAACGACGTACGCCTCCGCAGGGCACTGAACCACGCGGTGACCAAGACGGCGATCGTGAACGGTGCTCTGTTTGGAACGGCCCGCGTCTCCGATGCACCGATTGTTCCGGCCGTTGAGGGTTACTCCAAGATCATGACCTACGAATTTGACCTGGAGCGGGCCGAGGCGCTGCTCCGTGAGGCCGGCTACAGCAGGGCCCGTCCGCTGCGCGCCGTGTTCCACCATCCGTCCGGGCGGTACATACGCGACGCCGAGATCGCCGCCAGCATTCAGGGCCTCGTGCGGCGCGCGGGCATTGAACTCGAACTGAGGACGATGGAGTGGGGGGCCTACCTGGCACTAACCAACCGGCCGCAACCCGAGAACGACGTCCAGATGTACATGCTCGGGTGGGGCACCGTGACCGGGGACGCCGACTACGGCCTCTACGCCCTGTTCCACTCGTCGCAGTGGGTGCCGACGGGCTCCAACCGGAGCTTCTACAAGAACGATCGCGTTGACGCGCTGCTCGATCGTGGCCGAACCACGGTTGATCAGGCAGAGCGCAACAAGATCTATGCCGAGGCGATGAAGATCATCATGGACGACGCGCCCTGGCTGTTCCTGCACAGTGAATCGCAGGTTACCGGCATCAGGCACACCGCGCAGGGTGTGGTCGTCCATCCCGCGGAGCGCATAGAGCTGTTCAAGGCCTGGATACGGCGCTAGCGAAGAGATTCGACACAAGTAGTAGGAAGGACGAGGGGGGAGGGGGTCTGTGCCCTCCCCTTCTCACGGCTGCTGAACATGTGGGCGTACATCGTCAAGAGGCTCCTGCTGGCCATTCCCGTCATCCTTGGCGTGGCGTTCATGGTGTTCGCCATGGTGCGGCTTGTCCCCGGCGATCCTGCGCGGATCATCGCCGGGGAGGCGGCGACTCAGGAGATCATCGAGGGGATCCGCAAGGACATGGGCCTGGACCGGCCCCTGCTGAAGCAGTTCGCCACGTTCATGGGAAACGCACTGCGGGGCGACTTCGGGCGTTCGGTGCGGTCCAAGGCTCCTGTGGCCGGTGAGGTCGCGGCGCGCCTGCCCAACACCGTCAGACTGGCAACCGCCGGCCTTTTCGTCGCCATTGTCGTCGGCGTTTCCGCGGGCATCATCTCGGCCATCCGTCCCTACTCGTGGATGGACACGGTGGTCATGCTCATAGCGCTGGCCGGGCTCTCGATGCCGGTGTTCTGGTCCGGTCTGATGCTGATATTGATCTTCGCGGTCTGGCTTGGGTGGCTGCCTGCCGTGGGGACCGGGGGCATGGCGCACCTTGTGCTGCCCGCGGTCACGCTGGGCATGTCGACGGCTGCCATCATCGCGCGCATGTCCCGCTCCAGCATGCTGGAAGTGCTGCGGTCCGACTACATCCGCACGGCGCGCGCCAAAGGCCTGGCGGAGGCCGCCGTCGTCAACCGCCACGCGTTCCGCAACGCCTTGATCCCTGTCATCACCGTGGTTGGCCTGCAGATGGGCACGCTGCTCTCCGGGGCCGTACTGACGGAGACCGTGTTTGCGTGGCCGGGCATCGGCCGGTTGCTGGTTGAAGGCATCCTTTCCCGCGACTATCCCATCGTGCAGGCCTCGGTGTTGGTGGTCGCGATGGCGTTCGTGCTGGTGAATCTCATGGTTGACGTGCTGTACGCGGTCGTGGACCCGCGGATCCACTATGACTAGGCCCCTGTCGCGCTCCCGCATCCGAATGGTGTGGGTCCAGTTCCGGCGCAACCGGGCCGGCCTGGTGGGCCTGGCGATCCTGACCATGTTCCTGAGCGCGGGTCTATTCGCGCCGGTGCTGGCGCCGTACGACCCTTACGAGATCGAGCTTGAATCCGGCCTGAAGAAGCCGGGCCCCGGGCACTTGCTGGGCCAGGACGAACTAGGGCGCGACATGCTGAGTCGCGTCATCTACGGTGCGCGCCTCTCGCTGGTGATCGGCGTCATCGCCGTCACCATCGGCGTGGGGATCGGCGTTCCGGTCGGAGCCATCTCCGGCTACTTCGGCGGGTTGCCGGATCTTCTGGTGCAGCGTCTGATTGACGTCATGCTGGCGTTTCCGGGCATCCTGCTGGCGATCGTACTCGTCGCCATCCTGGGGGTAGGTCTCGTCCAGGTCATGGTCGCGGTGGGGATCGTCTCAATCCCCGTCTATGCGCGGCTGGTGCGCGGGCAGGTCCTCTCGCTGCGCTCGCAGGAGTTCGTGGACGCCGCGCGGGCGGTGGGGGCGAGAAGCGGCCGGATCATCTGGCGCCACGTGCTGCCCAACACGCTGGCCGTGATCGTGGTGCAGTCCACGCTTCAGATCGCCTCGGCTATTCTCTCGGCGGCCGCCCTGGGCTTCCTGGGCCTGGGCGCCCAGCCGCCGGCCGCGGAATGGGGCTCGATGCTGAGCAACGCCCGGCAGTACATACGCCTGGCGCCGCACAGCGTGATGTTTCCCGGGCTGGCCATCATGATGACCGTGCTCGGGTTCAATCTACTCGGCGATGCCATCCGGGACGCGCTGGATCCGCGGATGCGCATCTAGTGAGGATTGGTGCAGGCGCGATAGATCTGCGCGCGGGGGAGGTGGGAGATGGAACCGGTCGGGCACCACTACATCGTTGAGGCTTCGGGATGCAATCCCGAGATCATCGGCAAGGTCGAGACGGTTGAGCAGATTCTGGTGCGTGCCGCCGAGGTGGCGCAGGTCACCGTCTGGTCAATCTCCTTCCACCGGTTCAACCCCAACGGCGTTTCCGGCGTGGTCGTCATCTCGGAGTCGCACCTCTCCGTCCACACGTGGCCGGAGTACGGATACGTTGCCCTCGACATCTTCACCTGTGGCAACGACGCGAAGCCCGAGGCAGCCGTCGAGCACGCGATCAAGGAGTTCAAGGCGCGAACGATGCACATCACCGAGGTAACCCGGGGGCTGGAGGAGGGCGACCGCCAGTACTTCCACAGCATCGTCACCTGGGAGGAGACGCTGCCCACAAAGGACGACAAGAGACGGTCGAAGGTGGCCAAGCGCCCCAAGCGGCCGTCGCGCCCGGCGTTCCGATCTCGTTAGCACGGCGCGCCCGGGGCGGCGCTCCGACAGGGGATCGTAGTGACATTACTCTCGGTCATCTTGCCCATAGCGTTGCTCATCGCGGCCGGGTACC
>DYHL01000091.1 GCA_020724185.1 Candidatus Nitrosymbiomonas sp.
GCACTTGCGCGTTCCGAGAGGGCCAAAATGTGCACCGTCGTGTCAAAGTCGGGTCGGACCCGTTGAGGGAACCCTCTCGCTCACCAATTTGGGACCGTCCCTGCGCGTGGAGGGCCGGCTGGTGGCGCAGGTTGATCTGACGTGCGATCGATGTGCCGCGGCGTTCCGCGCCGTAATTGAAGCGTCCGTGCGCGAGGACCTCGCCTGGGACGGTGAGGAGTTCCTCGTGGCAGCGCAGGGCACCACCGTACTGGATGTTGACGCGCTGGCGCGAGAGATGCTCCTGCTGGCGTTGCCCGTGCCGGCGCGCTGCCGCCCCGAGTGCCCGGGGCTGTGCGGCAACTGTGGGGCCGACCTCAATGCCGGGCGTTGCGCATGCGAGTGAGTCCGCGCCCGCGCGCGGAGAAACGGGAGGAGATTCTGTGACCCAGAAGAGACGACATCCCAAGTCAAGGACGGGGTCCCGCCGAAGCCAGTGGAAGGCGGCCGCGAATACCCTGGTGACGTGCCCGCAGTGCAAGTCCCGGATCGTTCCCCACCGGGTTTGTCCTTCCTGCGGCTTCTACGACGGGCGCGAGGTGGTCGCAATCAAGACCAAGCAGTCCAAGAAGAAGGAAGCCTAGTGCCCGAGGCGCGAGCCCGGCGATGAGGATCGCACTGGACGCGATGGGCGGGGACCACGCTCCCCGCGCCATCGTGGAGGGAGCGATCCATGCCGCCCGTGATTTTGGCGTTGAGCCGGTGCTCGTGGGCGTCCCGGCGAGGATCGAGGCGGAGTTGCGCCGCGTCGGTGCGGGCGCGCTGCCGGTTGAGATCGTCGAGGCCCCAGAGGTCATCGAGATGCACGAGCACCCGGCGATGGCCCTGCGCCGCAAGCGCCGGTCCAGCATCGCCGTGGCAGTGCAGCAGGTGCGCGAAGGCCGCGCCGACGCCGTTGTCAGCGCGGGTCATACCGGCGCGGCGATGGGCGCCAGCCAGTTGTACCTGGGACGCATCAAGGGGATAGACCGGCCGGCCATCGCCGCGGTGTTGCCCACCGTAGGCGGCCGGCCGGTGGTGTTGCTGGATGCGGGGGCGAACGTGGACTGCAGGCCACAGCACCTGGTGCAGTTCGGGCAGATGGGCAGCATCTACGCGCGGGAGGTACTCGGGATTCCATCGCCACGCGTGGGCCTCCTCAGCAACGGCGAGGAGGACATCAAGGGCAACGACGTGACGATTCGCGCCGCCGCCATCTTTCGTGATTCCGATCTGAACTTCGCGGGCAACATCGAAGGGAAGGATCTCTTCTTCGGCCTCGCCGACGTGGTGGTCTGCGACGGGTTTGTCGGAAACGTCGTACTGAAGTGCGGGGAAGGGTTGGTCATGGCGATCCGCCAGATCTTCACCGCGGAGCTTCGGGGCTGGCGCGGCCGGCTGCTGGCGCTCTACCTGCTTCCCCTGCGCGGTCCTGCCCGCAGGATCTGGGGGCGGCTTGACTACCGGGAGCACGGGGGCGCGCCGCTGCTTGGCATAAACGGCGTGTGCATTATCGCCCACGGCCGGTCCAACGCCCGTGCCATCCGCAACGCGATTCGCGCGGCGATGGGTGCCGCCAAGCACCAGGTGCCGGTACTCATAAGCGCCGCCATCCGCGATGAGAAGGCGGCAGTCCTTCCGTGCCTCACGTGAGGCCGTGCGACGGTAACGCCGCGGAAGACGGGGGACCAATCATGGCAGTTCGCGGTTCAACCATCGCGGGTATCGGACGCGGGATTCCGCCGCGCGTCCTGACGAACAAGGAACTTGAGCGGATGGTGGATACCAGCGACGAGTGGATCCAGACGCGCACCGGGATCCGTGAGCGCCGCATCGCGGAGCCCGAGGTGGCCGCCTCCGACCTGGCCTGCGAAGCGGCGGCGGCGGCGCTTGCCGATGCCGGGGTTGGAGCAGAGGACCTCGACCTCATCGTGGTGGGAACCGCGACGCCCGACATGCTGTTCCCGGCAACCGCGTGCCTGGTGCAGGACCGGCTGGGCGCCCGGCGCGCCGGAGCCTTCGACGCGTCGGCGGCCTGCAGCAGTTGGGCCTACGGGGTGGCGGTGGGACACGCGGCGATTGTCTCCGGCAGGGCCGAGACAGTGATGGTCATTGGCACGGAGGTCCTCTCGCGGATCACCGACTGGAGCGACCGTGCCACCAGCGTGCTCTTCGGCGACGCCGCCGCGGCTGTGATAATGCGCCCGTGCGAGTCCGGGCAGGGGTTCCTGGCCTTTCACCTGGGCGCGGACGGTGCAGGTGCGCCGCTTATCGAACTGCCGGCCGGTGGATCGCGCCGGCCTCCGGGAGCGGAGACGGTTGCGGCGCGCATGCACTACCTCAAGATGAACGGTCGCGAGGTCTACAAGTTCGCAGTCCGGGCCATCCCTCGCGCCATCGAGCAGGTGGTGGCGCAGGCAGGCTTCACGGTTGGGGACGTGGACTGCTTCGTACCTCACCAGGCAAACGTCCGCATCATCGAGGCCGCGGCCGAGCGGCTGGGCCAGCCGATGGAGCGGTTCTTCGTAAACGCGGACCGGTACGGCAACACCTCCTCGGCTTCGGTCCCGGTTGCGCTGTACGAGGCCTTGGAGCAGGGGCGCATCCGTCCGGGCAGCCTGGTGGTGTTCGTGGCGTTTGGGGCCGGTCTGACCTGGGGCGCCGCTGCGATCCGATGGACGGACGATTCGGCCCTAGCGCGGCGTGCTGGCAGCAGCGCGCCATGATTGCGTTCGTCTTCCCGGGGCAGGGGGCCCAGTACGTGGGCATGGGCGTGGAACTGGCTGCGCGGTACGCGCCGGCACGCCGCGCCTTTGACGAGGCCAGCGAATCGGTCGGGTTTGACCTGCTCGAGCTCTGCCGCACCGGACCGGAGGACAGGTTGCGCGAGACCGAGAATACGCAACCGGCCATCCTCACGTGCAGTTGGGCGGCCGCTCTCGCGCTGGCCGAGCACGGCGTCCGGCCTGATCTGGCGGCAGGCCTCAGTCTGGGGGAGTACACGGCGCTCGTGGCAGCAGGGGCGCTTGCCTTCGCCGATGCCGTTGCCCTGGTGCGACAGCGAGGGAAGTTCATGCAGGACGCGGTGGAGGGGCGGCAGACGGCGATGGTGGCGGTATTGGGCCTGTCCGCGGAGCGCGTGGATGAGATCTGCCAGCAGACGCCAGGCGTGGTCGAGGCTGCCAACTTCAACGCGCCCGGCCAGGTGGTGATCGGCGGGGAAGTGGGAGCGGTCGAGGATGCGTCGGCGCGGCTGCAGGCAGCAGGCGCGCGGCGGGTTACGCGCCTGGCCGTCAGCGCCCCCTTCCACACCTCGCTGATGAAGCCTGCGGCCGCACGTCTGGCCGTGGCTTTTGGACGAGTGACCGTGGCTCCCGCTCGGATTCCGGTCGTAGCCAACGTCACCGCGCGGCCGATGCGAGAGCCGCAGGAGATACGGATTGCGCTGCTCGATCAGGTGGCATCTCCGGTGCGGTGGGAGCAGTCGGTCCAAGCGCTGCGCGCACTGGGCGCCTCGGTCTTCGTTGAGGTGGGACCCGGGACGGCGCTGGCCGGGCTCATCCGGCGCACCGTCCCAGGAGCCGCAGTGGTCTCGGTGCAGGACCAGGACACGCTTGACGCGGCGCTTCGGACCCTGCGGCCGGCTGCGGCGTCGCCCGAGCAGGGCCACGCCGGGAGCAGGAGGTAGCCGGGCGCCGTGGGCCGGCTTGACGGCAAGGTCGCGGTGGTCACCGGCGCCTCAGGCGTGATCGGTAGCCGCGTTGCCGTGGCGCTGGCCCGCGAGGGGGCGGCATTGGTTGTCCACTACGGCCGGAACCGCGAGGCGGCTATGGCCGTGGTCAGGGAGATCGAAGCAGCAGGGGGAGCGGCCCGCACCGTGGGCGCTGACCTCTCCCGGCCTGAGGAGGCGGCGGAGGTGATCGCCGCGGCCCTGGAGGCATACGGCCGGCTGGACATACTGGTGAACAACGCGGGGATCGTGCGCGACGGGCTCGTGCTGAGGATGTGCGATGACGACTGGCAGGCCGTCCTGGACACCAACCTCAGCGGGACTTTCTACTGCATCCGGGCCGCGCTGCGCGAGTTCATCCGCCAGAGGCGCGGACGGATCATCAACATTACCTCGACCGCCGGGCAGGGAGGCAACGCCGGGCAGGCGAACTACGTGGCCGCCAAGGCAGGGGTGATCGGTCTCACGCGGGCGGTCGCACGCGAGGTGGGGGCGCGTGGGATCACCGCAAACGCGGTGGCCCCGGGCTACATCGCCGCGGGCATGACCGAAGGTCTGCCGCCCGAGGCGGTCGAGCGCTACCTGGCGCAGATACCGTTGGGGCGGTCCGGCACTCCCGACGACGTCGCCGCGGCGGTTGTCTTCCTGGCGTCGGATGAGGCCGGGTATGTTACCGGGCAGGTCCTGAACGTGGATGGCGGAATGATAATGCACTGACCTAAGGGGGAGTCGTTCATGGCAACGGTGTTCGAACGGGTTAGGGCGAAGGTGGCCAGTCAGCTCAACGTGGAGGAGGACAAGATTTCGCCGGAATCGTCGTTCATTGAGGACCTGGGCGCGGACTCGCTCGACGTCGTCGAGCTCGTGATGGGGTTGGAGGATGAGTTTGGGATCGTGATCCCCGATGACCAGTCCGAGAAGATAGCGACCGTGGGCGACGCGGTGGCGTTCATCGAGCGCCACGCCAAGGAGTCGGCGCAGTAGCGCCAACTGGTGCCCGAGGTCTTCCGGGTGTCCGGCGTGCGCAGGCGGGTCGCCGTCACTGGGCTGGGCGTTGTGAGCCCGATCGGCGTGGGCCACAAGGAGTTCTGGTCCGCGCTGATCGAGGGACGGTCGGGGGTGGATCAGATTACCGCCTTCGACGCCTCGGGGTACACGACGCGGATCGCCGCCGAGGTGCGCGGCTTCGACGTTCTGGCGTTCATGGACCGCAAGGAGGCGCGGCGCAACGACCGATTCGTGCAGTTCGCCTATGCCGCCGGGCGAATGGCCCTCGACGATGCCGGCTATACCATAACGCCGGCCAACGCGACGCGGACCGGCGTCATGATCGGGTCAGGAATCGGAGGCGCCACAACGTGGGAAGAGCAGCACAGGCAGATGCTCTCGAAGGGACCCGATCGGGTCTCGCCGTTCTTCGTCCCAATGATCATCTCGAACATGGCCAGCGGGGTGACATCAATCCTTACCGGTGCCAAGGGACCCAGTTCCTGCGTTGTGACGGCGTGCGCTACCGGCGGCAACGCGATCGGTGACGCGGCGCGGATGATCGAGCGCGGCGACGTGGACGCGATGATGGCCGGAGGCGCGGAGGCCGCCATTACGCCGCTGGCAGTGGCGGGGTTCTGCTCGATGAGGGCGATGTCCACGCGGAACGACGAGCCGCAGCGGGCGTCGCGGCCGTTCGACGCCGGCCGAGATGGCTTCGTGATCGGCGAGGGCGCGGGCGTGGTTCTCCTCGAAGCGTTGGAGCATGCCGAGGCGCGCGGGGCCCAGATCTACGGAGAGGTAATCGGTTACGGCGCAACCGCCGACGCCTTCCACATTACGCAGCCAGACCCCGAAGGCGATGGGGCGCTGCGGAGCATGGCCACGGCGCTGGCCGACGCGGGGATCGCGCCGGAGGAGGTTGACTACATCAACGCGCACGGCACCAGCACGCCGTACAACGATCGGCTTGAGACGCTGGCGATAAAGCGCCTCTTCGGCGCGCACGCGCGCCATCTGGCCGTCAGCTCGACGAAGTCCATGATTGGGCACCTGATGGGGGCGGCAGGCGGCGTGGAGTTCATCGCGTGCGCGTTGGCGTTGCGCCACCAGGTGATGCCGCCCACGATCAACTATGAGGTTCCCGATCCCGAGTGCGATCTTGACTACGTGCCGAATGTGGCCCGCCCCGGACGGCTGCGCACGGTGATCTCCAACGCGTTCGGGTTCGGGGGCCACAATGCCACACTTGTGCTGAGGGCAAACCATGCGTAGACCCAAGCGTGCGCTGCCGCCCCTGCCGCCCGATGAGACCGGCGCGGTGGGCGAGGTACTATCACAGGAGCGTCTGGCCAAGCTCGCGGCGCTGGAGGAGCGGCTGGGGGTGCGCTTCCGCGATCGGTCGCTGCTCGATCTGGCGCTGCGCCACGGGTCGTTCAGCCACGAGCGCGGTCACGACCCTGCCAAGAGCTACGAGCGGCTGGAGTTCCTGGGGGATGCGGTCCTGAGTTTGGTGGTCGCCGATGACCTCTACCGCAGGAACCCGGACATGGACGAGGGCGGGCTTGCGAAGAACCGCTCGAAACTGGTAAACGAGGGCGCCCTGGCCTCGGTCGCCAGGCGGCTGAACCTGGGCGACTACCTGATGCTGGGCCGTGGGGAGGAAAAGGGAGGAGGGCGGCAGCGTGCCTCGATGCTGGCTGACTCCGTGGAGTCGGTCATTGGCGCGGTGTACGTGGACTCGGGTTACGGCGTGGTGCACGCCCTTGTGATACGCTGGCTAGGAGAGCTGGTCGAGGACATTCAGCGCGTCGGCGACGACTTCAAGAGCCAGCTCCAGGAACGGCTGCAGCGCCGCCGTCAGATGCCTAAGTACCGCATCGCCCGCGCCGAAGGCCCCGAGCACGCGCGGACATTTATCGCCGTCGTTGAGGCCGCCGGCAAGCCGCTCGGAGAGGGCAGCGGCCAGAGCAAGAAGGAAGCAGAACAGGCCGCCGCGGCCGACGCGCTGCGCCGGTTCGACAGCGGCGGGCAGTGAAGCGGCTGTGGGCCCCGTGGCGGTACGCCTACATCGCCACCCCTCCCGTGAGCGGCTGCGTTCTCTGTGAGGCGCTGACCTCAGGCGATGACCGGGTCGCCCTGATCCTGCACCGAGCCCCGGAAGGCTACCTCATCCTCAACCGGTTTCCCTACAACACCGGTCATCTGATGGTGGTGCCACTTCGACACCTGGCCAGCCCTGATCAACTGACGCCACGCGAGGGAGAGACGCTGATGGCGCTGGTGAGCCTGGGAGTTCGGGCGCTGGAGCGTGCCATGGAGCCCGACGGGTTCAACGTCGGGATGAACCTGGGCCGCGCTGCCGGCGCCGGGATTGCCGATCACCTGCACCTTCACATCGTCCCGCGCTGGTCGGGTGACACCAACTTCATGCCAGTTCTCGGCGGCGTCAAGGTGCTTCCCGAGCACCTGGACGATACCTATCAGCGGCTGGCCGCTGCCCTGGCGTCCCTGACCGGGCCGGAGGCGGCCTGAGACCGCTCCTGCCCGAACCGATGCGCTTCGGAACCCGGCGTACCGTTCTTGTCGCCCTGGCCCTTGCCACCGCCGCCGTGCTCGTCCAGCCGGCTTTTCTACGTCAGGACACCCGGCCGCCGGGGTTTCGGGCCGACGTGCTCGTGGTCGGCGGAAGCCCGGCAGGCGTGGCCGCGGCGCTCGCGGCGGCGCGGCAGGGCATGGTGGTGGTCCTTGTGGAGAGCCGCCCGTTCCTGGGAACAGTGATGACGGGCGCCATGCTCAACATGGTGGATGTGAGCCGCGGGCCCAACAGGGAGAACCTCATCCAGGGGATCTTCCTGGAGATCTATCGGGAGATCGGGGGAATCACGTTTGATCCCCGTAGGGTCCGCACTATCCTACGGAACAAGGTAGAGGCCGAGCCCGGGATAGTTTCGCTGTTGGGCATAGAGTACACTGAACCCATCATTGTGGAAGGCCGCGCCAGAGGGGCATGGGTGCGCCTTCCAGACCAGGCAACGGCCCCGATCCACGCGGCGGTCACCGTGGACGCCACCGACGACGGCGACCTGGCGGCTGCCGCCGGCGTGCCTTTCGCCTGCGGCCGAGAGTCCTCCGGGCTGGACCGCAGGGCAATGCCTGCGACACTGATGTATCGTGTGGCCGGCGTGGACTGGCCTGAGATAGTCCGGTACGCGCAGGCCTACCGGCGAGGCCGGCAGCCCAGCGGCGCCTTCAACGGATACGCCTGGGGGTTCCGGGAGGCGATGCGCGGGTACCACCCCGCTGACACGCGGCTCTCGGCGCACGATCTGAACATCGGCAAGCTCCCGGATGGGACGGTGCTGATCAACTCGCTGCAGATCCATGACGTGAACGGCACGGACCCGGCCTCCCGTGCCGACGGCTACGCGCGCGCGGCCCAGGAGATCCCCAACAAGGTGTCCTACCTGCGGGCCAACGCGCCGGGGTTCGCTGGCGCGCGGCTCGTGGAGATGGCGCCCGAGCTCTACATCCGGGAGACGCGGCATCTTGCCGGGCTGTACCGGCTGACCGGCAAGGACATCCTCGATCGCGTCCGCTTCTGGGACCGCATCGGCGCGGCGTCCTACCCGATAGACCTGCACCAATACGTGAAGGGCGAGCAGTACCCCTATCGGCCCGCACGGCGTGAGTACACGATCCCGCTCCGTTCGCTGATCACCGCGAAGGTAGACGGCCTGTTCGTGGCGAGCCGCGCCTTCTCGGCCACCTTTCAGGCCGCGGCCTCGGCCCGCGTGATTCCGACAACCATGGCGATGGGTGAGGGGGTCGGTGTGGCAGCGGCCGTCGCGGTTGCGCGCGGCGTGACCCCACACCAGCTTGCGCAGCGGCAAGACCTCGTCCGCGAGGTGCAGCAGCGCCTGCTGCGGGCAGGCGCGCGGATTGACTACTGACATGGACGGGCCGGTCAGCCCGAGAGGGGGTAGCGTCGTATCCTTGCCCGCCACGCTTACCCTTGCCTACCACGCACGCGAGCCACATCCTCGGGATGTGCCACTCGAAGCGGTCTATCTTGATCTGGAGACGCAGCCGGGACCGGGCCGTCCTCACGTCATCCTCAACATGGTCCAGACCCTGGACGGCGCGGTGGCCATTGACGGCAAGGCCTGGCACATCGGCTCCGAGGTGGATCACTACCTCTTCAGGACGCTGCGCGGATGGGCCGACGCGGTGCTCTGCGGCGCGGGCACGCTGCGGCAGAACGACATCGTGGCCATCACGCACCCGCACCTGCAGGCAGCGCGCGCGGCCGCGGGCCGGCCTGCCAATCCCGCGGCATTCGTCGTCTCCGGCCGGGCCGAGTTCTCCGACGAGGTGTTGCGCAAGCGCTTCTTTGCGCACCGGGAGTCCGCGTCGGTCGTGATCACGACCGAGCTGTCGCGGTCGGCTGATCGCCGGCGGGTCGAGGAGGCGGGCGCCGAGGGATGGGTAGTCCCGGCCGACGCGTCCGGGGAGGTAGATCTGGAGGCTACGCTGGGGCTACTGGCCGACCGCGGGTTCGGAAGGGTGCTGGCAGAGGGCGGCCCGGTCACCAACCGGCGCCTGGTCGAGGCGCGGGTCCTGGATGAGCTCTTCCTGACCGTGTCGCCGCAGGTGGCGGGCGTTTCTACGCGCCCCGGGGTCCTGGCTGGGATTTTGGGCGGTGGGCAGGTAGGGCTTGCTTTGATCAGCGAGTTTCAGTACCGGGACCCAGCTCTGCGGGAGTGGTATTTTAGATTTGCCGTGGTTCGTTGATCCCCTAACCTGTTCGGCATTGACATACGAACACTTGTTCGTATAATTGGGGTGGAGCCATTGTCCAATGCTCACACCCTTTCCCGGCACCGGCTGGATTCTCGTTCACGGGGATCCAGCCTGCCTGACGGTAGGCCTGCTGCTCGGCCTGCGCGCAGCGGCTCCTGCTAGCCCGCTCCTGATCGTAGATGGGGCCAACGCACTCGACCCGTATCTGCTCACAGGCCTGGCGCGTCGGCTGGGGCGGCGTCCCGAAGCCCTGCTGGCCAGCGTCTTCATCTCCCGCGTCT
>DYHL01000003.1:0-25657 GCA_020724185.1 Candidatus Nitrosymbiomonas sp.
GGTCTTCTCCTGCTTGATGCCGGTGGTGATGACGCCAAGGCCCAGCGGCTTGGTTAGGTAGAGCGCGT
The DNA here is from genome assembly GCA_020724185.1 of Candidatus Nitrosymbiomonas sp. Taxonomy (GTDB): domain Bacteria; phylum Sysuimicrobiota; class Sysuimicrobiia; order Sysuimicrobiales; family Humicultoraceae; genus VGFA01. The sequence goes on from DYHL01000003.1 coordinate 69, forward strand.
CGCCCGGCCGCGCGCCAGCGTTGGACACGAACTGCGCCGGGTGCACCAGCCCGGTGACGGCCAGCCCGTACTTGGGCTCGGGGTCGTCAATGGTGTGCCCGCCCACGATCAACACGCCTGCCTCGGCCGCCTTGTCGGCGCCCCCGCGGAGGATCTCGGCCAGGATCTCAAGCGGCAATTTGCGGGGAAACGCGGCGACGTTGAGCGCCAGCAGTGGCCGGCCGCCCTTGGCGTAGACGTCCGAGAAGGCGTTGGCGGCGGCAATGAGACCGTACTCGTACGGATCGTCCACGACCGGCGTGAATACGTCCACCGTCAGCACGAGGGCCAGCTCATCGTTCAGCCGATAGACGGCCGCGTCGTCGCCGGAGCCGATCCCGAGCAGCAGGTTTGGGTCGCTGGGTTTTGGAAGGTAGCGCAGCACGTGCGCCAGGTCGCCCGGTGAGAGCTTCGACGCTCAGCCGGCGCAGGCGACCAGCGACGTGAGCCGGATGCGCTCACGGTCGGTCACGGCGTCACCTCCTTCCCAGTTCTTCGGTGGGTGACCAGTTGCAGACTCGCCCGTCACGCGAAATCCACGTAGTGCTCAAGTTCTCGGTCGATATGTTCGAGATCAATGAGCACCTTTGCTCGCCTCGGTCGACCGTTCGAGTTCCGGAAATCGATCTGAAAGGAACCACATCTGACCAAGGTGTCGTCTGTGATTCTGATGAATGATATCTGCTGAAGATCAAATGAGACTTTCCTGCGCCTGGACCAAGCTCCCCGTGCGATTCTCTCTCTTTCGTACTTTGACTCGCCACCTTTCAACTGCAAGTGCCACTTCTGAAATGTTCTCGCCTCATCGTTGTACTGCACCTCTCCGAGGGCAAGTATCAATCCGACCGCTCCGTAATCCCGAATTGCGGCTGCCGTCGCGAGGCTGTCGTTTACTATCAACTGATGGCTAGTCGTGTTTATCGCGTGTGCCTTGAAGTCCCACGGGATCCCCATGAAGCCGTCGAATCCCACTCTGCCATACTTGGGGCCCGGGATTTCAACAGTCCCCGAGAGATGCTTTTCGCAGAGGAATTGGAAGTAAAACCCAATCCACTCCATCTGCCGCCAGTGGCGCGAGCCCGATTCCCTCATCGCGAGAATCGCGTCTCTCCCACCCCATCTTCGGGGGATCTTGCTCAAACGTTCCCCGATCTGCCACGCAGGTTCCGGAACGCTGGTCATGTCGGTTTAGCCAAATCGAACAACTCAATAGCCTGGTCCAACCCGCGGGGACCGCCCCTGTCCTTGATCCGGTAGACGCCTTTCTCCAATCTCTCCCGCGCGAACTCGTAGTACTCCTTGACGATTTCGAATCCGATGTACCGCCTGTTCATCATCTTGCTAACAATAGCTACCTGTCCTGATCCCAGGAAGGGATCCAGAACGACGTCTCGCTCTTCGCTCGAATACATGAGAATCTTCTTGATGAGCTCGGCAGGGAGCTTCGTCGGCGTTTTCTGGTCCCCATGCCAGTATTCCCGCTTCATGACCCATACATCTTCCTTGTCTGCGTAGTGTAGGCTCCTGCCCGCACTACTGTTGGAGTTCTTGTCGAACCGTGCATAGGGGAAGAACTTGCGCTTCGAGTCGTCCTTGCAGACGTACAGGCAGTGGTAGTGCGATGTCACGAACTTCCTGCTAGTGACAACGCCAAACTGATACTTCCAGATGACATGGTTGACGGTAGTGAAACCCGCCTCATCCAAAGCATTGAGTATGTCTCTCAGGTTGTTCCATCCGGAGAACACGTACATACTGCCAGAGGGCTTGAGTAGGGTGTGCGCTTCCTTCATCCACCGCAGCGAGAACTCGTAGTACTTCTCTCTTGGGATCTCATTGTACCCTTCCAACACCCGCGACTGCGTTCTGTTGTAGTTGCTTCTCTTTGCTCTGAACTCGATGGCAAAGGGCGGGTCGGTGATAACTAGGTCAATGGTGCGCGCGGGGATGTGCTTCATGCCCTGCAGGCAGTCCATGTTGTAGATCTGGTTGAGATCGAGAGGCTTCATTTGCATCCACCCAGTCCCATCATAGATTATGACTGTGGTTCGATTATCCCTCTACCGGGCAGCCCTCAATGGAAGCATCGGCTGTGCCCGGGGCTTTGTCCGCCCCCGGTGCAGGCCGGTCCTAGCGCAACTACCAAGCAGCCTGAAGGGCTCCAGGTCGGCTATCATATGAACACATGGGTACCTTCGAGATCATCGAGCACACGGCCGACATCGGAATCATCGCGCGGGGCGCCACGCTGGTCGAGGCGTTCGAGGCCGCGGCCGAGGGCATGTTCTCGCTCATGGTTGACCCGGGCACCGTCGAGAACCGGGCATGGATCGAGCGCACGGTGGAAGCAGACGATCATGAGGGGCTGCTGGTGGCCTGGCTCAACGACCTGCTGGCGGTTCTCAACATTGAGGCCTTTCTGCCGGTCGTCTTCGTGGTTGACCAGATCAGCTCCGAGCGTCTGCGCGCTACCGTGCACGGAGAGCCGGTTGACACCGACCGCCACCGCTTCCGCCGTGACATCAAGGCGGCCACCTACCACATGGTGGAGGTGAAACAAGTGGACGGAGGCTGGACGGCGCGGGTGATCTTCGATGTGTAGGCTCGCCTGGACGTTTGTGGCCGCCGCCCTCCTGCTGCCGCTGGGGACGGTTGCCGCTGAGCAACCCGTCCGCGGCGGCGTGCTGCGCATCGCCCACACCGGCGAGCCGCCCACCCTGGACCTCCACTGGACCACCGGCGGGCCCACGCAGGACGTCGCCATCCACATCTTCGAGGGACTCTTCGCCCTCTCGGCCCGGTACGAGGCGCGGCCGCTGCTCGTTGATCGCTGGGCCGTAACGCCGGACCGCCGCACCTACACCTTCGTGCTGCGCCGCGGCGTGCTCTTCCACCATGGCCGAGAGATGACCGCCGGCGACGTCATCGCCTCGCTCCAGAGATGGGGGCAACTTGCCGCGCGTGGCCGCGAGCTGTTCCGCGACATCGAGAGCCTGACCGCACCCGATGCCTTCACCGTGACGATGCGCCTGCGCGAGCCCAACGGACTCGTGCCCCTGGCGCTGGCGATTCCCAGCCAGGGCGCCGTGATCTACCCGCGCGAGGTGATCGAGGACGCAGGGACCGGGATGATCCGCCGCCTCATCGGCACCGGGCCGTACCGGTTTGTGGAGCACCTGCCCGACGTGCACATCCGGCTCGATCGGTTCGAGCGGTACCGTCCGCGCGACGAGCCGCCCGATGGATTGGCCGGCCGACGCGAGCCGTACCTCGACGCGTTGGTCTTCCTGCCTGTACCCGATGCCTCGGTGCGGATCGCCGGGGTGCTGCGAGGTGACTACCACTTCGCCCACTCGGTTCCCCACGATGAGTATCCCCGGCTCCAGGGCGCGCGGGGGGTCACGCTGCACCCGATCACCACGCCGGCGTGGGCGGGTTTCGTTTTCAACCACCGGACCGGGCTGTTGACCGATCGGGCGCTGCGCCGGGCCGTAGTCGCCGCGATTGACGAGGAGGCGATCCTGCGCGGCACTTACGGCCCCCGGCAGTTTTGGCGCGCGACACCGTCGTTCTTCCCCCGCGAGCACCCCTTGTGGACCGAGGCCGGTGCGGGGGTCTACCGGCAGCACGATCCGGCCGCCGCGCGCCGGATGCTGGCCGAGGCCGGCTACCGCGGCCAACCGCTCCGCTGGATGGTCAGCAGCGAGATGCCACATCACATGACCGCGGCCACGATTGCCAAGTCGCAACTGGAGCAGGCCGGATTTGTGATCGAGCTGCAGGTGATGGACTGGGCCACATTGGTTGCCCGCCGTGCGCGGCCCGAGGGCTGGGACGCGTTTGCGACCACGTTCGCGTTCGTGCCCGACCCCGTCTTCCTGCTCCCGCTCCAGCCGGCGTGGCCCGGGTGGTACCAGGACCGTGAGACGGCGGCGCACCTGCGGCTGCTTGTGCGTCACACCAACCCAGCGGTGCGCGCCGCGATCTGGGCGCGCGCGCAGCAGCGGTTCTACGATGAGGCCGTCGCGGTGCGGCTGGGTGACTGGTTTCCCCTGCTACTTCACCGTGCCGAGCTGCGCGGCGTGGTCGGAGGTCCTGGGACGTTTCACTGGAATGAGTGGTTCAGCCGCAGCCCGTAGCCCAGGCCGGCGAGTTGCGGCCTGGGCGCGCGAACTGATCAGGAATGGAATGACGGCACAGGGTTCGTCGTTGATGAATAAGATCGGCATGCGACGTCTTGGGGAAAAGGGGTTGAATCCAAGTGAAACCTAACATGGGGACCGCTGATAGGGTCATCCGCACTATAGTCGCGATCTTGATCGGCGTTCTGTACTTCACCGGGAAGATCAGCGGTACGCTCGCAATCGTGCTGGGCATCGTTGCCGTCATCTTCCTGCTGACGAGCTTCGTCGGCATTTGTCCGCTCTACAAGATCCTCGGCATCTCGACCAGGAAGCAAGGGTGAGCGACAGGGGGTTTAGATGATGGGCACAGTTCAACCGCAGATTGTGGTTGCGGGCGGGGGGTTCGCTGGGCTGGAGTCCGCCTTCTACCTGAAGATGCGCCTGGCCGACCGGGCGAGGATCACCCTCGTCTCCGATCAAGAGCAATTCCTGTTCAAGCCGAACACGATCTACATTCCATTCGGCCTCGACCCGGAAACCCTGAAGATCCCGCTTGCCAAGCCAACCCAGCGCAAGGGGATCACCTTCGTCAAGGGCGCGGTCAGCGGGGTGGATCCTGCGGCCAAGACCGTCCAGGTTGACGGCCAGAAGCTTCCTTATGACTACCTGGTGGTGGCCACCGGCGCTGGAATGCGTCCCGACGAGATCCCAGGCCTCCGCGAGCACGCGCAGACCATCTGGGCGCCTGAGGACATGCTCCGGCTGCGGGGGGCGTTCGATGCCCTCCTGAGCGATGCCCGGGAGGGACGGCGCAGGCAGGTCCTGTTCCTCATTCCCCCCAACAACAAGTGCGCAGGTCCTCTCTACGAGATGGTCTTCATGCTCGACACCTGGCTGCGGCGCAAGGGAGCGCGCAGCGCGGTGGAGATCGTCTGGTCCACCTTCGAGGCAGGGTACATCCAGGCGTTTGGTCCCCGCCTGAACGAGGCGGTGACAGGCGAGTTCGCCCGGCGAGGTATCACCGGGCACACCCAGCACGTGGTAGAGCGGGTGGAGCGAGGCGAGGTCACGTACAAGAACGGCCGGCGCCTCCCGTACGACCTGCTGGTCTCGTTCCCTCCATACATTGCCGCTACACCATTCCCCGGTCTGCCCTCCGACGAGCGGGGATTCCTCCAGACCGACCTGGGTACGCGCCAGGTCGCTGGATATCCCAACATCTATGCCGCGGGGGATGCCGGTGATTTCCCGATCAAGCAGGCCTTCCTGGCCTTCCTCCAGGGCGATGCGGCCGCGGAGCACCTGGCCTCGCAGATCCTGGGTACCGCGCCGGCATTCGAGTTCCAGCCCATCAGCATGTGCGTGATGGAGCAGTTCGACAAGGCCACCTTTGCGCAGGTGCCGCTGCGTTTGACCGGGAACCCAGAGCGACCCGTCGAGGTGCAACCTGACGCGCTGTCGCTCTACAGGGTCGGGTCGTCGGCTCCCTGGCGGCTCGGGAAGAAGCTCCTTGGGATCTATCTGCCGTGGAGGTTTGGCGCCGGCGAGCCGTTCCACGCGGGCAAGCCGTGGAAGGCGATGGAGGTTGGTCTCAAGATCATGGCGCGGGTGATGGCCTCGTAGACCGGGCTTGCTCGGCCAGGGGTCTGGTGCTACCATGAGTCAAACACGCTCCAGAAGGCGATGACGGAGATCAGTAGACGCGGGTCCGTCTGATCGAGAGAGCCGGCGGACGGTGCGAGCCGGTCGGGACCGCGGTCGAATCCCCTCTTGAGCAGCGGGCAAACGCCGGCTTCCTAGAAAGATAGATCGGCGGCCGGTCCAAGCCCCCGGGTGCGCCCGGTACAGCGCCATGAGTGTCCGGGCGCCTCGGCGCCCTGGAAACAGAGTGGCACCGCGGGAATCCGCCCCGTCTCTGACGAGACGGGGCTTTCTGTTTCGTGCCGGTTCTTGCGCCGGTCCAGGAGGTTGATCGTGCGGCAGTACCTGCTCATCCCCGGCCCCACCCCGCTTCCCGACGAGGTGCTGGCGGCCTCTGCAAAACAGATGGTCGGCCACCGCACCCCGGAGTTCGCGCGCCTGCTGGCCGAGACGCTGGAGGCAACGAAGCGCGTCCTGCTCACGCGCAGCACCATCCTGCCACTCGCGGCCTCAGGCACCGGAGGGCTGGAGGCGGCGATCGTCAATCTCTGCTCTCCAGGCGACACGGTCGTGGCGGTGTGCGGCGGCGCGTTCGGCGAGCGGTTCGCCGAGATAGCCGAGGCCTTCGGGGTCAAGGTGAATCGGGTGGAGGTGCCATGGGGGCAGGCCGCCGCCCCCGAGGCGGTACGCCGGGCGCTCCAGGAGACTCCGGACGCGCGGGTGGTCCTGGTGGCGCACAGCGAGACCTCGACCGGCGTGCGCAACGACCTGGCCGCGATCGCGTCGGCTGCGCGTGAGTGGCCGGCCCTGGTTGTTGCGGACGCGGTCAGCTCCGCGGGCGCGGTCGAGCTGCGCACCGACGAGTGGGGAGTTGACGTGGTGATCACCGCGTCGCAAAAGGCGCTCATGGCGCCGCCCGGGGTGGCGCTGGTCGGTGTTTCATCTCGCGCCTGGGAGGCGGTGAGGGCCGCGCGCCTTCCCAGGTTCTACTGGTCGTTCGAGCGAATGCGGGCCGAACTGGGAGATGTAGAGGCGTTCACCCCGTTTACCCCGGCGATCAGCGTGGTGCGCGCGCTGCACGCCGGACTGCGAATGGTCGAGGCCGAGGGGCTGGAGGCCCGGTGGGCGCGCCACCGCCGCACCGCGAGGGCCGTCAGGGCTGGGGTCCGCGCACTGGGCCTGCGGGTGGTTCCCAGGGAGGAAGACGCCAGCGAGGCGGTCACCGCGGTGTGGGTGCCGGACGGCGTTGATTCGAAGGAGCTGCTCATCAGGCTGCGTACCGAGTATGGTGTGGTGCTCGCGGGTGGCCCCGGGCGGATGAAGGGGAAGATCTTCCGGTTTGGGCACCTGGGATGGGTGCCGGATGAGGCGGTGCTTGCCGGGCTGCGCGCGCTGGAGGCCGTGCTGCCGCAGGTTGGCGGCGCCGTTTGCCATGGCGCCGAGGCAGCCGCAGCCGAGATCCTGGCCACGGAGGGACAGCCATGCTAGAGATGAAGCAGATCCGTGAGAACCCCGAGAGGTTCAAAGCCGGGCTGCGCAAGCGAGGCCGCGATCCCGGTCCGATTGACGCGGTGCTCGAGGCCGACCTCATCCGGCGCTCTCTCCTGATGGAGATCGAGTCGCTGCGTGCCGAACAGAACCGGGCGTCCGCCGAGATCCCCGACCTCAAGGGCAAAGCCCGGGAGGCGCGCATCGCGGAGATGAAGGCACTCTCGGCCCGGATCAAGGATCTCGAGCCGCGACTGGCGAGCGTGGAGTCCGAGCTCGACGGCCTGATGCGCTCGCTGCCCAACCAGCCCGATGTGACCGTGCCCGAGGGTACCGACTCCTCGGCCAACGTGGTGGTTCGCACGTGGGGGACGCCGCCCAAGTTCGACTTCACCCCGCGCGACCACGTGGAAATCGGGACCAGCCTCGGAATCCTCGATTTCGAGCGGGGGGCCCGGGCTTCGGGATCGCGCTTCTACTACATGCGGGGCGACGGCGTGCTCCTGGAAACGGCGCTGGCGCGCATGGCAATGGATCTTCTCACGGGCGAAGGCTTCACGCTATTGGGGACGCCCATGCTGGTGCGCAGCGGCGTGATCACCGGAGCGTGGGGCGGCGCGACACTCGACACCCAGCAGACCTACAAGATCGAGGACGAAGACCTGGCGCTCATCGGAACCAGCGAGCAGCCGCTGGCGGCCTATCACATGGACGAGATACTCGACGCCTCGACGCTGCCGCTACGGTATGCTGGCGTGTCCTGGTGCTTCCGCCGCGAAGCCGGCTCCCACGGCCGCGACGTCCGCGGTCTGTACCGGGTGCATCAGTTCTTCAAGATAGAGATGTTCTCGTACGTGCATCCTGACCGGTCCGCAGAGGAGCACGAGTACCTGGTAGGGATCGAGGAGCGCTTCGTGCAGGCGCTGGGACTGCCTCACCGCGTTGTGCTGCTGTGCGGGGGCGACCTAGGGTTGGGCATGGCAAAGACCTATGACATCGAGACCTGGATGCCGGGCCGCGGCGGGTACAGCGAGACGCACTCGTGCAGCAACGCCGGGGCTTTCCAGGCCCGCCGGCTGGGGACCAAGTTCCGGGAGGGCCCGCGCGGCGGCACGGAGTTCGTGCACACGCTGAACGGCACCCTGGCGGCCACCGGCCGCGTCATGATTGCCGTCTTGGAGAACGGTCAACAGGCCGATGGTAGCGTGCGGCTGCCCGAGGTGCTGGTGCCCTACATGGGATGGCAGACAGAGCTGCGGCATGGGTAGCTGCCGCCACGGTTGTCGGTGAAGGCATCTCTCTACCTGACCGCACCCGGATCGCGGTTCTGGACCGCCGCATCTGCGGTCAGTCTTGCCCAAGCCATCGCGGTGGCGGCCGGATGCGGCTACGACGCCGTCGAGGTGATGCCGCGGGACGCCCGTGATCCCGATCCCGAGGCGCTGCGCGCGATGGCCGAACGCCACGGCCTGTCCGTCATTGGGTTGGCGACGGGCTATGTTGCCCTCGAACACGGGCTGACCTTCACGCACCCGGACCCCGAGGTCCGCCGGCAGGCGGTGCGCGCCGCGTGCCGGTGCCTCGACTCCGCACTCCTCGCAGGGGCCCCACTCATTTCCATCGGCATCATCCGTGGGAAGTTACAGGGGGGAGCCTCGCGCGAGGAGGCGTGGGCGCACCTGGTGGATTGCGTTCGGGAGTGCGGGCTGTACGCAGGCGAGCTCGGCCTGACCCTCACCATCGAGCCGGGCAACCGCTACGAGACCGACTTCATCCACACCGCGGATGAGGGCCTCGCCCTTCTCCGGTCGGTGAACCTGCCCTCGGTGCGCCTCCAGTTGGACACGTTCCACATGAACATAGAGGAAGCGTCGCCGGCGGACGCGGTCAGGCGCGCAGGGTTGTACACGGCCCACGTGCACCTTGCCGACAGCAATCGCAGGGCGCCTGGCTGGGGGCATCTCGACTTCCGCCCGATCGCGGGCGCGCTGCGCGAGACAGGTTACGCCGGGGCCATCGGTCTGGAGATGCTGCTGGTCCCGGACCTCGAGGCGGCCGCCCGGCAGGGGCTGCAGTTCGTACGCCGGCTGTTCGGCTAACCAGAGCCCCCTACTTCTGGTCCTTCAGCGCCTTCCTGGCATGGCCTTCGATATCCGGGTCTCCGATGGCGAGGGTCAGCACCTTCGCGAAGAACGTCCTCATCTTCTCCACTTTGCCCATCTCCTCGTACATCCTCCCCAGGTGGAAGTAGCTGTAGGCGCGCAGGACGTCGTTCATGTCCGTGGCCAGCGCCTCCTGAAATGCCCGAATGGCTTCGGGGTGCTTTCTAGCATGCATGTAGGCGGTCGCCAGAGAGAAACGATACCTACCGCTCCTTGGATCGGTGGGGATGGCCTCGCTGATCTTCTTGACGGCCTGGTCGAAGTTTCCTTCGAGCAAGGCGATGTAGCCAGCCTGGTAAGCCATGAAGCCCTGGTATGCCTGACTGCTGACCACGGGGTCTTTGGGAATCGTGGGCAGACTGGTGTTGGCCTGAGTGCCCGCCAGTTCGTCTTTGAGGCTGAAGCCGACGAACTCGCTGTAGACGGCAGGAGCCAGTCCCTTCGCCACCCAGAACGTCAGGTCGCGTGGGGAGAAGACAGCGGCCATAACGCCGATGTTCCAGGCGATCACGTCGCCGCTCAGACTCTCGCGTTTCGTGCGCACGTCGTAGCGATCGCGCAGGAAAGAGACGAACCTGGGCAGGTCAATCCGGCCGTGGCTGGCCTTCAGCAGGTCGCCGGCCCGCTGGTAGCGGGCAAAGCTGTTCGGGTCCTTGACGGGCTCCTGCATCTCGGTGGAGACGAAGTGATTGGCTGAATGCAAGGTGCCCCCGGGTGACGCCGTTCTCACGGTGACCTTCTTCGATGTCATCTCGACCACGACCGCATCGGGGACCTTGGCGTCGGCGATCAGCAGGTTCGCAGCGCTGACCCTGTTGCTTTGCCTGATGATCTCGATGGCCGTCCTCAGATCGCGGGAGTTCTCGATGACGCGGCGGAAGATCTCCCACAGCCCCGGTGCATCGCCCATCTTCTCCTGGAGCGAGTTGGCCCACATGTATCCCAGAGAGATGCCTGCGGCGTTCATGGCCGTATGCACCCAGGCATGGCCGTTCCAGCCGGCCCAGCCAATCGAGGCGTACGGGATCTTGCCCGCCGGCTCCTTCCATCGGTGGTTGCGGGGCCGAAGGCCGCAATGTTTGTGCAGCCCCTGCCTGCCAGGCCGCGCAGTGCGCGATTGCGACGGACAACCTCGTTGAAGGCGGCGATCTCGCTCCGCAGGAGGATTTCGTACTGCTCCCGGATCTGGTCCTCGCTGCCCTTGAGATGGGCAACGGTGATGCCCTCTTCGACCTGTTTGTAGCCGTGGCCGTGCCAGACCCTCTCGCTCAACCGGAGGGAGGCTCCCCAGGCCGTCGGCGGGACTACCACAGGGCTCATGCCCGCCCGCATGATCCCGTCCCCGCCGAGCAACAACGCAAGGACAAGCAGTCCCAGTGACAGGCGCTTCATCGAGTACCCCCCGGCCGCAAGGGACGTCCTCTCCCGGGATCGTGCGGGTGGAAAGGCGGCTACGCCGCCATCCACTGCAGCACGAAGTCCCGCCCGGACCTGATCTCCGCGCCGATGTCGTCGTAGGCGCCGGCGACGTCAATGTTGGCGAACCCCGCGTACCCCACCTTGGTGAGCGCGCGCAGCACGCTCTCCCAGGGCACGGCGCCCTTGCCGGGCGCCCAGTGGTGGTCCTGGACGCCGTTGTTGTCGGCGAGGTGCACAAGGAAGATCCGTCCTGCCAGCTTCTCGATCGCGACGGGCAACAACTCCTTCTGCACCAGGAAGTGTCCGGTGTCGAACACCACCCCGAGCGCGGGCGATCCGACCGCTTCGATGAGGCGACACATGCCGTCGGCGTTGCTGACCATCTCGTAAGGCCGGATCTCGAGGGCCATGCGCACGCCCTCTTCCTCGGCCAGTTCTGCCATCTCCTCCACCGTGCTCCGGTACTGCGCCCAAGCGGAGTCCCAGGCGAATCCCTGTGGGATCTCGACGCTGACCGGTGGGGTGAACTCGTCGTAGAGCCGGCGGAACTCGATCGTCCACGACGGGTGGGGGGCGGAGTGCAGGTACACCAAGTCGGTCCCCAACGCCTGGGCGGTCTCCAGCGATCGTGCCAGCCCTTCCACTGCCTGGCGGCGGACGCCGGGGTCCTCGCTCACGGTCAGGTAGCGCAGGTGCCCGGCCTCGAAGGCGTTGACTACAATGCCCAGCGCTCGGCAGCGGGCTCCAAGAGCCCGCACGGCGGTGGGGTCTTTGAAGTCACGGGAGAAGTGCTCCGAGCTGAACGCCGCCAGCTCGATGCCAGCGAAACCCATCTCCGCCGCCCAGCCGGCGAACTCCTCGTACTGCTTGAGCGTCGGTTCGTCGCCGTACCGGACGCGCGCGTACGCAACCGTTACGCCAAGGCGCATCGTCTGCCCTCCCCTGATTGCCCACGGGCCGCTCGCTTGTGCCTGGGGGTCTACTTCGAGTGCTTGTCGGCGACCTTTGTGGCGCCGTAGGCGTCGGGCTTGATGACCGCGGCATAGCCCGATCCCGATACCATGCCCACGACCTCGCGGATGATCCGCTTCGTCTCGCCGTTGGGGCCGACGTCCAGGTGGATCTCCACAGGCAGACTGGAGTAGCCGTTGCGGCCGAGCTCCGTGGTCAACAGGTGGGCGGCCTCCAGGCTCAGCGACGTCTCGAACATGATGCGCTGCCGGAGGCTCTCGATCTTGCGGTTGCGGAACTTCCGATAGAAGTACCGGCCGCCGTGGCCCACCCGGTGGACGACCACCGCGGTAACGAACGTGGTGTCGTCTGCGACCAGCGAGTCGGTGCCGATTATCAAATGGTAGTTCTGGTCGGGCTCGCTCTTCATGTAGCCGACCAGGTGGCGGAACATCTGCTCAAATGAGAGCGGCCCCAGGGTGGGGCTAACGAATTCCACGTCGCTCGCCTCCGTCCCAGTATACTCCCGGCGTTTCCGGTTGAACAAGCCGGCTACCCAGCCAGCAGGGGCACCGGCGGCCGGCGCAGAACGCTCCGACCGCGGCGCCACACGCGGGAAGGGGGTGATCGAGCGGCCGGCAGGCGGCCAGGCAAGTCGCGGGGGATTCCGATTGAGGAGGCAGATCCATGACGGAGAGACCTCGCTTGGCCAAGACAACGCTTGCCCTCCTCCTGGCGATTGCGGTGCTCGGCCTCGCGCCGGGGACCGGGCTCCAGGCCGGGGCGGCGAAGAAGCTGGAGATCTTCAGTTGGTGGACCGCCGGCGGTGAGGCCGACGGGCTCAAAGCGATGTTCGAGGTCTACAAGAAGCGCTTCCCCGGCGTTGAGATCATCAACGCGACCGTGGCGGGCGGCGCCGGGACCGATGCCAAGGCCGTCCTGAAGACGCGCATGCTGGGCGGCAAGCCTCCGGACAGCTTCCAAGTTCACGGTGGAGCCGAGCTGGTTGACACCTGGGTGAAAACCGGCTTCATGGAATCCCTGGCCCCGCTCTACAAGAGCGAGGGATGGCTCAATGCCTTCCCCAAGGACCTGGTGGACATTGTTAGCCACCAGGGCGAGCAGTACTCGGTGCCGGTCAACGTGCACCGCGGCAACGTCCTCTGGTTCAACAAGAAGATCTTCGACGAGAACAAGCTCAAGGCGCCGGCGACGTGGGACGAGTTCTTCAAGGTCGCCGAGACGCTCAAGGGCAAGGGCATCACGCCGCTGTCGCTGGGCGACAAGAACAAGTGGGAGGCCGCACACCTGTTCGAGGACATCCTCGCCGCGGCGCTGGGGGCCGAGGGGTATCGGGGCCTCTGGACGGGTAAGACGAGCTGGGAGGGCGACGGCGTCAAACGCGCCCTGGACACGTTTGCCAGGATCCTGAACTACGTTAACCGCGACCACGCCGCTTTTGTCTGGGACCAGGCGGCGCAGATGCTGATTGACCGCAAGGCCGCCATGAACGTGATGGGCGACTGGGCGGCAGGCTACTTCACCGCGAAGGGCTGGAAGCCGAACGTGGACTACGGGTTCGCGCCCGCGCCCGGCACGGCGGGGCTGTTCGTCGTCGTCACCGACACGTTTGGGCTTCCCAAGAAGGCCCCGAACCGCGAGCAGGCCCTCGCCTGGTTGAAGGTGGCCGGGTCCAAGGAGGGCCAGGAGGCCTTCAACCCGCTGAAGGGTTCGATCTGCGGTCGCACGGACTGCGACCCGAAGAAGTTCGACGTCTACCTCCAGTCATCGGCGGTGGACTTCACGAAGAACGCGCTCCTGCCCAGCGAGGTCCACGGCTCCGCGGCGCCTGAAGGGTTTGCCACCATCTTCAACGACATCCTGAACCTGTTCGTGACCAACAAGGACGTCAAGGCGGCACAGGCAGCCCTGCAGAAGGCGTGCGTGGCCAACAAGATGTGCAAGTAGAATCGGTGAGGGAGTGAGGGAGTGAGGGAGTGAGGTAGGAGGGCTCACTCCCTCCATTTCAATGCGCATCCGGCGGGACCGGGCACTGTCAGCGCTGATTCTTCTGCCGTCGGTGGTGGCCGTGGGCGTCTTCGTCTACGGCTTCATCGGGTGGACCGTCTACGTCGCGATGAGCAACTGGAACAGCTTCGTCCCCGACCTCTCGTTTGCCGGACTGCGCAACTTCGCCGACCTCTTCCAGACGCCCCGGTTCCAGATTGACCTGGGCAACACCCTGGCGTTCACGCTGACGTTTCTGGCAGGCTGCCTGGGGATCGGGCTGTTGCTGGCGGTCCTGCTAGACCGGCAGATCCGCGGAGAGGCGTTCTTCCGCAACGCCTTCCTGTTTCCCATGTCAATATCGTTTATCGTCGGCGGCACGGTCTGGCAGTGGCTGCTCAACCCGAGTACGGGCGTCAACCTGTTGCTGGAGTCTGCGGGGCTGGGGGTGCTCAAGTCCCCCTGGTACACCGAGCCCAGGATCGCCATCTATGCCGTGGTCATCGCGGCGCTGTGGCAGATGTCGGGTTTCACGATGGCGATGTACCTGGCCGGGCTGCGGGGCATCTCGGACGAACTGCGGGAGGCGGCGCGTGTGGACGGCGCGAGCGACCTGCAGCTCTACCGGCACGTGATCATCCCGCTGCTGCACCCGATCACGCTGAGCGCGGCGATCGTCCTGGGGCACATCTCGCTCAAGATCTTTGACCTGGTCTTCGCGATGACCGGCAGCGGCCCGGCGTTCTCCACCGACGTGCCCGGGATCTTCATGTTCGAGACGACGTTCCGGGGCAACCGGTTCGCCGAGGGGGCGGCGATCTCCATCATCATGCTGGTCATGGTCGCGGTGGTGATCATTCCGTACCTGATATACAGCACGCGTACGGAGGCGGAGGCCTAAATGGGCCGCGGGCGACCCCGCGCCACGCGGGTGCTGCTGTACGCGGTCCTGGCCTTCTTCGCGGCCTTCTACCTGATGCCGGTGTACGTGCTGGTCAACAACGGGCTCAAGTCGTTCCGAGAGGTCAGCCTCAGCAGGATGTGGGCGCCGCCCGAGCAGGCGACACTCGAGGGCTTCGGCAAGGCGCTGCGGGAGCTGGCCCCTAACCTGCGCAACAGCGTGGTCCTGGTAGTGCCGGCGGCGCTGGTCTCGGCGGCGTTGGGATCGGTCAACGGTTACGTGCTGGCGAAGTGGAAGTTCGCGGGGGCCGACATTGTCTTCCCCCTGCTTCTCTTCGGGATGTTCATCCCTTATCAGAGCGTGCTCATCCCGCTGGTCCAGTTCCTGCAGTGGCTGGGAGGGCTGCTGCCGGTGCCGCTCTACGGCTCGATCACGGGCTTGGTACTGGTGCACGTGGTCTACGGTATCCCGATCACGACGCTGATCTTCCGCAACTACTACGCCACGGTGCCCACGGAGATCGTGGAAGCGGCGCGGATTGACGGTGCCGGGCTGGTCGGCGTCTACCGGAACGTCATTCTTCCCCTCTCGATGCCCGCGTTCGTGGTGGTGATGATCTGGCAGGTCACGCAGATCTGGAACGAGTTCCTGTTTGCGGTGATCGTTACCAGCAATCCCGCACAGCAGCCGGTGCAGGTGGCGCTGCGCAACCTGGCGGGCAGCCAGATCGTGGAGTGGAACGTGCAGATGGCCGGGGCGCTGCTGGCGGCGCTGCCACCGCTGTTGGTCTATGTCTTCCTCGGCCGGTACTTCCTTCGCGGGCTGATGGCCGGAGCGCTCAAGGGCTAGGCGACCTTCAGGATCCTCCGGCGCAGCCCGGCGGCCGTGATTGCCACAAGCCCGGAGCCGGCGGCCACGGCCAGTGGTGCGCCCATGACCGCGGCGGCGCTCGCCGTCACCATCGCTCCCAGGGAGGGCAGCCCGACGTTGGCGATCGCCCACACGCTCATCACGCGGCCGCGGATCGCGTCGGTTGCCGCAACCTGCATCGTGGTGGACATCGTCGCGATGAGCGTGATCGTGGATGCGCCCAGCACTACCAGCAGCGGGATCGAGAGCGCGATCCACCGTGAGGAGGCAAACGCAGCGAGCAGCACGGCGAAGATCAAAGCCGCCCGGATGATCGTCCTTCCCCGGTGACCGGTGGCGCCGCTCGCGGCCAGGGCGGTGGCCCCGACGATCACGCCGATCCCTGGCGCCGCGGTGAGGTAGCCCAGCCCCCGGGCGTCGGTGTGGAGGATGTCCCTGGCGAAGACCGGCATGAGCGCGATGTAGGAGCGGCCGAAGACCCCTGCGACCGTGATCATGACGAGCAGGGAGCGCAGCGCCGGCTGGCTCCACACGAAGCGGAGGCCTTCGGTCACCGATCCGAACAGCGGGGAGTCGGTCCTGGCGTGGCGCGTAACCCCGCGGATGCATGAGAGGGCGACCACGTTGATCAGGAAGGTGAGGGAGTTCAGCGCGAAGAGCGCGTAGATGCGGTCGCTGCCCAGCACGCCGAGGATGATCCCGGCGAGCGCCGGCCCGAAGAACCCGCCCAACTGGTAGGTTGACTGGAACATCGAGACGGCGCCCAACAGGTGCCTGCGATCCACAAGGTCGGGAATCGTAGCATGTCGCGCCGGGCCCTCGAACGCCAGCACAATGCCCTGGATCAGGCTGAACGCCGCCAGGTGCCAGGCCGTGACCGCGCCGAGGTAGGTGAGCCCAGCCAGGGCGGCCGCGGCAAAGGCCATGGCGAGCTGCATTCCCCGGATGAGCTTGAGCCGGTGGATTCGGTCGGCCAGCGCCCCTCCGAAGAGCGGCAGGACCACCATGGGCAGGGCAAAGGCCAGGCTCGATGCGCCCAGCCAGACCGGGGTGTTGGTGAGCTGGTAGAGCAGCCATCCCTGCCCCACCGACTGCATCCAGGTGCCCGTGTGGGATACCAGCAGGCCGGTCCAGAAGATGGCAAACGGCCTCGATCGAAGCGCGGCGAACTCTGGGGCGGGCTGCTCTGCCTGATCGTCCGGCATCTACAGCTCGCGCCGGCCTTCGAGCGCGAGCGCCAGGGTAACCTCGTCGGCGTACTCGAGATCTCCACCCACCGGCAGGCCGTGGGCGATCCGCGTGACCCGCACGCCCAGCGGCTTGAGCAAGCGCGCCAGGTAGATTGCCGTGGCCTCGCCCTCGACGCGCGGGTTGGTGGCGACGATGACCTCGGTCACCCCACCCGCCTGCACCCGGGACAGCAGCGCCGGGATCTTTAGATCGTCGGGCCCGACCCCATCCAGCGGCGAGATCGCACCCCCCAGCACGTGGTAGCGCCCGCGGAACCCCCGCGTGCGCTCCAGCGCGATGACGTCCCGCGGGTCCTCGACAACGCACAGCACCGCGCCGCTGCGGGCCGGGTTAGAGCAGATCGCGCACGGGTCCGTGTCGGTGATGCCGAAGCAGACCGAGCAGTCCCGCATGCCGGCCTTGACGCCCAGGATCGCGTCGGCGAGCGACTGCGCCTCCTCCGCGGTCAACCGCATGACGTAGAACGCCAGCCGCTGGGCCGTCTTTGGGCCCACCGTCGGCATCTTGGAGAGCTCGTCAATGAGCCGGGCAAGGGGAGCCGGGTAGTCCATCAGCGCTAGGGCATCCCTGGGATCTGGAGGCCTCCGGTGAGCGCGCCCATGCGGCTCTCGGCCATGCTGCGGGCGTTGCGCTGGGCCTCGTTCACGGCTGCCAGCACGAGGTCCGCCAGCAGGCCGACGTCCGCAGGGTCCACCACCGAGGGGTCAATCTCAATCTCGACCAGCTCGCCGTGGCCGTTGGCCACCGCCCGCACAACGCCTCCGCCGGCGCGGACCTCGATCCGGGCGGAGGCAAGCTCCTCCTGGACCCGTGCCATCTCGGCCTGGAGTTTCTGCATCTGCTTCATCATCTTGCCCATGTTGGCTGCGTTCAACGGTTGTCCTCCTCAACGATGTCGGCGGCGAACAGCTCCCTGGCACGGTCCACCAGCGACGCCTTCACCGCGGAGGGATGTTCGGGGGCCGCGTCGGTCCCGGGCGCCGCATCACCCCCGGCGGCCGGTGCGTCGTGCAGGCAGGCCCGGAAGCGAAGGGGCTGGGACAGCACGCGCGATAGGGCACCCTCTATGACCTCGCGATTCTCGGCACGGTGCAGGTTGTCCAGGTGGAAGTTGTAGCCCGACCGCAGCCCCACGACCAGGGTAGTCCCGTTGACCTCGAGCGGCGTTCCCTCGATCAGCAGGGCGTGGCAGAGCATCTTGACGCGCTTGATGTCTTCCAGCACCCGCGCCCACTGGCGGCGCACATCATCAATGGTGATGCTTCCGGCGGACGCGGCGCGGGGGGGCGTGTCGGAATGTGGCGGCGCGGGGCGCGGTGTGGCCGGGCCCGGTGCGGCAGGGCCCGGTGTGGCCGGGTGCGGTGTGGCCGGGCGCGGCGTGGCTGGGTGCCGTGTGGCCGGTGGGGCAGCGGCGGGTGCCCCTGGTGGGGGAGCGACGCTTCCGGTTTCCAGCCGCTCGAGCCGGGCCGTGATGCCTTCCAGCGAGGGATCCATCTCAGGGCGGGCCAGCCGAATCAGCGCTACCTCCAGCGCCAGCCGGGGCTGCGTGCTCCACCGCGCATCGCTGAGCGCCTCGTTGAGCACGCGCACCGCCCGCAGCAGGTCCGAGACGCTCGCGCGTTCTGCCTGGGACGCGATCCGGGCAAGACGCTCCGCCGGCGCGTCGAGGATCTCGGAGGCGGCCTGGCCGCAGGTCTTCACGATCAGGAGGTCGCGGAACTGCTCCAGCAGGGTACGGAGCACCTGGCGGATGTCCTTACCCGAGTCGGCGGTCTCTTGGGCCAGGCGCATCGCCGCGGCCATGTCCCTATCCAGCGTAGCATCCGCGAACGCCGACGCGACGTCGTCGTCTATCAATCCCAGCACGCTGATGACCAGATCGCGGTCTACCTGGCCGCCTGTGTACGCGCTCAACTGGTCCAGGACCGACTCGCCGTCGCGCACCGAGCCGTCGGCGCTGCGGACAACCTGCGCCAGCGCCGCGTCGTCAATCGCAATCCCTTCCTGGTCGGCGATGGTGCGCAGCCGCGCCGTGATCTCGCTGAACGAGACGCGCCTGAAGTCGAACCGCTGGCAGCGCGAGAGGACCGTCGCGGGAATCCGGTGCGGCTCGGTTGTCACCAGCACGAAGACCGCGTGGGCCGGGGGTTCCTCCAGCGTCTTGAGCAGCGCGTTGAACGCGCTGGTGGAGAGCATGTGGACCTCGTCAATGATGTAGACCTTGTGCCGGCCCTCCGTCGGCACGAGCACGATCTTCTCCTTGAGATCGCGCACGTCGTCCACGCTCGTATTGCTGGCCCCGTCAATCTCGATGACGTCCATGCTGACCCCGCGCGCGATCGCCTCGCACTGATGGCACGCGTTGCACGGCGTCGGCGTGGGGCCGTGCGCACAGTTCAGCGCCTTGGCGAGGATGCGGGCGGTCGTGGTCTTGCCCGTGCCGCGATGCCCAGCAAAGAGGTAGGCATGGCTGGTACGGCCTGCCCTGATGGCGTTCTGCAGGGTACGCGTGATGCGTTCCTGACCTATGATCTCCTCAAACGACTTGGGCCGCCACCGGCGGTAGACAGAAACGTGCGACACGGCGTTGCACCTCGGCTCCGTGTACTTCGGCGTCGCGACCGGCCCTCCTTGCCCCCAGAGGATGCCCAGGGCGCCTTGCCGAACGCTCTTTCACACTATGTTCCCTGCGGCAGTCTATCCCCTGCCTGAACCGGCGATGGCCACCGTTGTCCTGGTGCTGCTGCTGGCCTCTACCGCCCTGCCCATCTACCTGCTGGCGTTCCGCCCGATCCGCCGCTCGGACACCTGGGGCATCAGTGAGATGACGGCGATCACCGTGCTGTTCGTGGTCACGCTGCCGCTTGCAGCGACGATGGCCGGCATTACGCTGCCCCTCTCGCTGCTGGATCTCTCCACGGTCACCCTCGCGCAGAACGCGCTGTTCGTCGGCCTCTCGGCCTACGTTGTTATGGGGCGGTATGCCCTGCCGCCTGCGCGGCTGGGCCTGGCATCCGACGGCTGGCCGCGGGGCGTGCTGCTGGGATTTGCCGCCGCGGTCGTGGTGATTCCGCTGGCGCTGGTGGCCGAGGACCTGGCGATCTTCCTGCTGGGGCTCGTGGAAGGCCCGGCGCAGGCCGCGGCGCGCGCCGAGGCCGAGCACCTCCTGGACCCACTGCGCCCGGTCCTGGATGCGCTTCCTGGCGGCGCGGCCACGGTGTGGTTCCTGATACTCCTGGTCGTGATCGTGCCTATAGGCGAAGAGGTGTTCTTCCGAGGGTTCGTCTACGGCGGGCTGCGCGACAGGTGGGGCGCAATCCCCGCGGCGATGGCCAGCGCGGCGTTCTTCTCGATCGTGCACCTGCAGCTCGTGCACGGGCTGCCCATCCTGGTGCTCGGGGTGCTGCTGGCCTTCCTCTACGAGCGCACCCGGAGTCTCGTGCCAGCAATCGTCACCCACGCCCTCAACAACGCGGTCGCGATCGCCTCGATCTGGTACGGCTGGGGCTGATCGGAAGGGACCGGATGGCCCCAGCCCGGGCCGCGCGGGTCTAGCCTTCGGGCTTCCTGGCGACCTCTAGCTGCCCGGCCACGCCCATGACGTGAAACCCGCTGTCGGCGAAGATCGTGTTGCCCGTAACCGAGCGCGACAGGTCGCTGGCAAGGAACGTCGCCACGCCGGCCACTTCCTCCAGGGTGACGTTGCGGCGCAGCGGCGCGATTCCCTCCACGGCGTCGCGGAACCCCGAGAGTCCCCGGACGGCGCTGGCTGCCAGCGTGCGCAGGGGGCCGGCCGAGATCGCGTTCACGCGCACGTTGATCGGCCCAAGCTCCGCGGCCAGGTAGCGTACCTCGCACTCCAGCGCCGCCTTGGCCACGGCCATGACGTTGTACGATGGCACGACGCGGTCCACCGCGTTGTAGGTCAGGGTCATGATGCTGCCGCCGCCGGCCGCTTCCAGCAGCGGCCTGGCAGCGCCCGCGCACCGGATTAGCGAATACGCGCTGACTTCCAGCGCCAGGGCGTATCCCTTGCGCGAGATGCCCGAGAACGGCCGCAGGAGATCCTCGCGGTCCGCGAACGCCACGCAATGCACCAGGACGTCGAGGGCTCCCCAGCGTTCCGCCAGCCCGGCGAAGGCGGCGGCGACCTCATCGTCAGAGGTAACGTCGCAGGGGAAGATCGGATACCCCGCGGCGCCGCCGATCTCAGCGAGCAGGCCGACCAGGTTGTCCTTGAGCCGCTCACCCTGGTAGGTGAACGCCAGGGTCGCTCCCTCGCGGTGGAACGCCCGGGCGATTCCCCACGCGATGCTGCGGTTGTTTGCGACGCCCATGATCAACGCCCGTCTGCCCTGAAGGAGCACGATTCACCTCACAGGTTGAGAATGACCGCCGCGGACGGCGTCACGGGTACGGGTTCGTGGCCTCGGCGCGGCGTACCTCCGTCGTTGACGCCGGCGGCCTGCTGCCGGTATGCTTCGCGATAAGCGCTCCAAACCATCCGTTTCAGCAACAGGGGGAAGGCCCATGTTCAGCAGAACGATCGCGGTGCTCGCCGCCCTGGCTGTCCTGCTCACCCCGTTCGCCACCACCGACGCCCAGCAACCCCGTCGCGGGGGCATTTTGACGTTCGCGCTCCAGAGCGAGGGGCCGACGCTCGACCCGCACGCCACCACGGCGCTGGTCGTCTCGTACACGATGCACCACGTGTTCGAGACGCTGTTCACGATCAACAGCAAGCTCGAGCCGGTGCCGATGCTCGCAGACCGGTACACTCACTCTCCGGACCGTAGAACCCATACCATCACGCTCCGCAAGGGAGTGCCATTTCACCACGGCCGCGACCTGACCGGCGACGACGTCGTGGCCTCGTTGACCCGTTGGGGTCGCATGGCGGTCCGAGGCCGGGCGCTCTTCGCCAACGTCGAGTCGCTGACCGCGCCCGACCCACTCACGGTCGTGTTCAAGTTGAAGGATCCGTACTCCCTGCTTCCCGCGGACTTGGCCTGGTGGACGCAGTTCGCGGCGATCTACCCCAAGGAGATCGTGGACGAGACCGGCACCGGACCACTGCGCAAGTACATCGGCACCGGACCGTTCCGGTTCGTCGAGCACGTGCCCGACCGGCACCTGCGCTTCGAGCGGTTCGACCGCTACGCCGCGCGCACCGAGACGCCCGATGGCATGAGCGGCCGCCGGACCGCCTACCTGGACGGGATCACCTTCGTCCCGGTCCCCGACGCCGCGGTGAGGGTAGCCGGGGTGCAGCGCAACGAGTACCAGTTTGCCGAGCTGGTATCGGCCGATGACTACGAGCGGCTCCGCCGCGAACCGAACGCCGTGCCGTTCCGCGGCCCGGTGCCCAGCTTCCTGGCTTTCGTCCTGAACAAGCGCACCGGTCCCACCACCAACCCGAAGGTCCGCCAGGCCCTGCTGGCTGCGCTTGACGCCGAGGCAATCATGAAGGTGTCCTACGGCCATCCGCTGTTCTACCGCCTCGACTCCAGCTTGATGCCCAAGGAACACTACATGTGGTCCGATGCCGGCAAGGAGTTCTACAACCAGAAGAACCCCGAGGCGGCCCGCCGTCTCCTGGCCGAGTCCGGATACAAGGGCGAGCCGATCCGCTTCCTGGTCACCGCCGAATCGCTCTGGGCCGCCAACTCCGCGACCGCGGCCAAGCCGATGCTGGAGCGGACCGGGTTCAACGTAGATTTGCAGTTCATGGACTGGGCAACGGTTTTGACGCGCCGGGGCCGGACCGAGGGCTGGGAGGTCATGATCACGACTTTCACGGCCGTGCCCGACCCCACGTTCCTGCTGGTGCTGAGCACAACTTTCCCGGGTTGGTACGAGAGCCGCGACATGCAGGCGATTCTGACGCTGATGCGGCGGCACAGCGACCCCAAAGTCCGTATGGACCTCTGGCGCCGCGCACAGGTGCTGTTCTGGAACGAGGTGCCCACCGTGAAACTCGGCGATGGGTTCTTCATGCACGTCCACCGGCCCGAGATCAAGGGGTACTCCGGCTTGCCGTCTCACTATCTATGGAACGTATCGCTCGAGCCGAGGCGGTAGAAGACCGCCCGCGCTCTGATCGGTCTAGGGGGGAATCAGGGCCTCCGCGCTGAATCTGCGGACCGTGGACCGTTCGTGGCTCCGCCCCGCCCTCTGGGCGGTCGGCCTGCTCGCCGCCGCCTGGGTGCTCGGCCGCTTGAGCACCTGGTGGCCACGGCCATCGTCGTGGCCGTTATCACCTTCCCGGTTTTCCCTGTGGTGGACTGGCTGGAGACGCGCGCACGCCTCTCGCGCGGCGCTGCGGCAGGGCTCACGCTGCTTGGCCTGGCCGCGGTGCTCGTGCTGGCGCTGATGAGCGTAATACCCTGGGTCATCCATCAAGCGCAGGTGCTGCGGGCCCTGGCGCCGCAGGGGATCGCCGCGGTCACCGAGTTCCTGTCCGGCTGGCAGGCCCGCGTGGCCGAACCCACCTTCCCGCAACTGCTGCGCACCGCCTGGGAGCGCGCCGGAGAAGCGGCGATTACCGCCGCGAATGTCGCGGTAACGCGGACGGTCAACCTGGCCGTCCGGAGCATCGGCCAGGCGTACCTCCTGCTGTTGGTGCCCTTCGCGGTCTACTTCGTGCTCCTGGACTACCGGCAGGCGCGGGCGTCAATCCTCTCACTGGTCCATGCACCCGGCCGCGCGCGCGTGGAGGCGCTGCTGGCCACGCTCACGACAACCCTGCGGTGGGGCCTTTGGGCGCAGGTTGTGGTCAGCTCGATCGTTGGTGTCCTGACTGCGGCCGGATTGGCGCTGGCCGGTGTGCCGGGTCCGCTGGCGATCGGCGCCTTTGCCGGCGTGGCTGAGGCCATACCCTACATAGGCGGCTTCGCGACCTACGGCGTGGCGCTGCTGGCGGCCGCTCCTGAGGGCGGCATGGTTTGGGCGTGGGCGCTGCTGGTGGTGACCGTGGTGAAGTTGCTGGCCAACGTCCTGGTGCCGCTCGTGCTCGGCCGCATGACCCGCATCCATCCTCTGGCGATCATCGTAGCGCTGCTGGCCTTGGGGCAGCTCTTCGGGCTGGTGGGGATGTTCTTCGCGGTGCCGGCGGTGGTGGTCGCGCGCGAGATCATGATGTGGTGGCGACCCGCCGCAGCGCCAGGCAACCCAATCGGAGGGCCCGCATCGTGAGCCGGGACGCGCTGAGGCACATCGAGCACCTGTCGGTTACCATCGGCCCCAGGGGATCCTGCACGGAGCAGGAGCGCCGCGCCTCGGACTACTGCGCGCAGGAGCTGCGCGAGATGGGTTACGACGTGCACGTGCAGCCGTTCCGCGCCGCGCGCTCAGGATGGGCACCCTTCTCGATAGGCTCGGGGCTGATGCTGGTCGCCCTGCTCAAGTTCCACTTTTCTCACGCGTTCGCCGGCGGGTTAGCGGTCGGAGGGCTGGACGCCGGGAGACTTGTGGCGGTTGCCATTGCCCTGACGGTGACGGTCTCGATCCTGCTGCAGCTCGCATTCCGTCCCAACCCGCTGGCCTGGCTGACGCCGCAGGGCACCTCACAAAACGTCTACGCGGTCGCCCGTCCGCGCGGCGAGAGGCGGCGCACCGTTGTCGTCAGCGGGCACGTGGACTCGCACCGGACTCCCATCGCGATGGCATCACCGCTGGCGTTTCGCGTGTTCCAGGGGCTGACCACGCTGGGCGTGATCGCCTTTGTCGTGCTGGCAGGCTTGTTTGTGTTGGGAACATTCCGGCCGGAGATGGTTGGGATGCGCCTGACCCTGCTGCCCGCGTTGGTTGTGGCCGTCGTCTTCATCGTCACCCTGCAGCCCGAGTTCAGTCGGTACGTGCCCGGGGCCAACGACAACGCTTCGGGCGCAGCCGCCGTCCTTGCCCTGGCCGCCCGGCTCAAGGCCTCACCCCTGGCCAGCACACAGGTCTGGTTGCTGAACTCCGGTGCCGAGGAAACAGGCGCGACAGGCCCGGTGCGGCTGCTGGAGAAGCACCCCGAACTGAGGGACGCCGACTGGTTGATTCTCGACAACATCGCCGGAGCCGGGACCGGACCGTGCCTGATCACGGCGGAGCACGTGGTGCTGCCGATGCGCGCGGATCCCTTGTTGCTGGCTGCGGCGCGCGAGGTGGCCGCTTCCCGCCCGGACCTTGGCGCCTACGAGCACTACTACCGCGGGCTGTTCAGCGAGCACTCGCCGCTGGCCGCCGCGGGCTGCCGCTCGCTGGCGCTGATCAACTTCACACCACAGGGCGTGCTGCCCGACTGGCACCGGCCGACTGACACGTTCGACGGGGTTGACCCCGGAGTGCTCGATCGCACCGAGGAGTTTGCCTGGGCGCTGCTGGGGCATCTCGACGGGCAGGGGCGTGATATACTTTCAGCCGGTAGACCACCCGTCCAGGCGTTGGGCCCTTAGCTCAGCGGGTAGAGCGGCGGGCTTTTAACCCGCGCGTCGGGGGTTCGAGTCCCTCAGGGCCCACCACAACCCGCATCAGGGCTGCGTTTCCGGCGTCGGCCGTTGTTCGGGTTTTCGGTTGCTACCCGCCTGCCACCCTCTTGGTATCCCTCGGAGGTCGGGCGGTGGCTTGACCTCCTCCTCGCCAACGCGTTGCCTATCCACTATCCTAAGGACAACGAGGGGAAGCGTTGCCGTACGGAGGTGAATTCAATGACAGCCATGGACCGCATCGAGATCAATCCTGATGTCATGA